>CASEAR010000070.1 GCA_949285835.1 uncultured Verrucomicrobiota bacterium
AATCGTTACTCGTCAGCAATCCTGTAATCGGAACAACCGATTTCCGTCCACATCACTCATTTCATTCGGTGTCCATGCAAATGAACAATAGGAAACGGTCTCTGAATGCTACGGTGTCTTTTCTATTTGACAAACTGCGAAGCCACTTTTCACCGAGCTCTTAGCTCGACGTTGGCTCTTTAATGTCTAATGAAGTTATGGTACAATCAAAAACCAGTTTCAGGCGTGCTGTCGCGCTGCATTTGAAGGACGGGAGGATGGTATATGCCTACGTATGTGTATGAGGCTAAAGATCTGTCGAAGAGCTGTGAACATTGCAAGGAAGGTTTTGACATCTCTCAGTCGATAAGCGATCCGCCTCTTGACAAGTGTCCGGTCTGCGGTAATGCGGTAGTAAAGGTTCCGTGTGCGGCGGCGATTGGCCGCTCCATGTCGTCGCTTGATGACCGGGCGAAGGCCGCGGGCTTCAGCAAGCTTAAAAGATTGGGCAAGGGGGAGTACGAACGCCAGTACTGAGCGGCGTTTACGGGGGGGGAGTATGAAAGGAATTATTCTTGCTGGCGGATCGGGAACAAGGCTTCATCCGATAACCAAAGCGGTTAGTAAACAGCTGCTTCCGATCTACGACAAGCCTATGATTTACTATCCGATGTCAGTGCTTATGCTTGCCGGAATACGGGAAATCCTTCTTATAAGTACGCCGCATGATTTGCCGTTGTTTGAGAAACTTTTTGGAGATGGGTCTCATCTAGGACTCAGCCTTTCGTACGCAGAGCAGCCTTCGCCTGATGGTCTGGCACAGGCTTTTATCATCGGAGAGAAGTTTATCAATGGCGCCCCGTCGGCCTTGGTGCTGGGCGACAATATATTTTTCGGAAACGGGCTTCTTTCCATACTCAACGAAGCGTCTTCCATCAGGGACGGCGCATGTATTTTCGGGTACAGGGTGCCTGATCCGGAGCGGTACGGCGTTGTGGAATTTGACGCGGACATGAGGGTAATCGGAATTGAGGAGAAACCGGAGAAGCCGAAGTCCCAGTATGCCGTGCCAGGGCTCTACTTTTATGATGGGCGAGCGCCTGAAATAGCAAAAACGCTGAAGCCGTCCGCGCGCGGGGAGCTTGAAATTACGGACTTGAATCTGGTTTATATGCGGCAAGGAAAGTTGAACGTCAAGCTATTCGGCAGGGGGATCGCCTGGCTGGACACGGGAACATATGCGTCGCTGCATGAGGCATCAAATTTTGTGGAAATTATCGAAAACAGGCAAGGGCTGAAGATTGCGTGCTTGGAGGAGATTGCGTTTCGTCAGGGGTATATTGACGCCGAGCAGCTGTCACGTCTGGGTGCGGCCATGAAAAAGAATGACTATGGGAAATATCTTCTTCAGCTGGCAGGAGAGGAAAATGAGATTTGAGGAAACAAAGTTGCCTGGAGTCTTTTTTCTTAAGACGAACGTATTCAATGACAATCGAGGTTTTTTCAGGGAGATTTTCAGGGCGTCGGATTGTGACGGCAATCGTATTCCGGCCGGTTTCGTACAGGTAAACATGTCCGTATCGGCAAAGGGCGTAATCAGGGGGCTTCATTACCAACTTCGGAGACCGCAGTCCAAACTGGTTTCTGTTGCTCACGGCCGTGTGTACGATGTGGTTCTTGACTGCCGTTCCGGTTCTCCGAATTTCGGGCAGTGGCAGGGGTTCGAGCTTACCGCAAGCGGCGGTGAACAGCTTTATATACCAAGAGGATTCGCTCATGGTTTTCAGGCTCTGGAGGATGGTACGGCAGTGGTGTATCAGTGTGATGATTACTATCAGCCAGGAGACGAATTCGGCATAAACGTGTTCTCTCCGGAACTTGGTGTGGATTGGGTGGACTCGCTTGACGTCATAATGTCAGACAAAGACAGAAAATTGCCGGAGTTTTCCTCGGTCTTAGAGATCGGTTTGCCGGTCTACAAAGAAAACGAATGAACAAAAATCTGAAAACTGCGATAAAAATCGGATTGACGCTGTGCCTGCTTGTGTTTTTTTACGGTCGCATGGATTTCAGCGAACTGAGAAGTCAGATTTCAAATTTGAGACTGTATCCGCTCGTGGGTTTTTTTGTGATTTGTGTGGTTAACATGGGCGTAAGTTCTTACCGATGGAAACTGCTTCTGGATTCAGATTCTATCAGAGTATCGTATGCAAAGCTGTTCACCAGTCACTGGATTGCCTCGTTTTTTAACTTTTTTGCTCCGTCGAATATTGGCGGTGATGCTTACAGGATTGCGGATATAGCAAAAAAAACAGGCAAAGGCACCAAGACTTTCGCATCTGTTTTTGCGGACAGATTGACCGGTTTCCTTGCCATGTCGATGCTCGGATTTATTTTCCCTCTTACCGGGCTTCGCGGCGTGCCAGTTGAACACAGGTGGAAGCTGTTTATTCCGCTGTCTGTTTTTTTTGTTTTTCTGCTGGTTGCCGTACTTATATGGCAGCAGACGTTTTTGCGCTGTTTATGCCGGTTGCTTCCCGGGAAGCTCCGGGATATAATTTCGGGGATTTTGGACAAGTTTTTTGAGTCCTTTGAAGCGTACTCATCCCGAAAGATGGTTCTCGTACTGTGTTTCGGCCTGTCCGTAGTGTTCCAGTTTTTGGTAATTGTGGCGGCGTTCTGCGTGGGAAGCGCGATGAATCTCGGGATACCATTCTTCGAGTACTGTGTGTTTATGCCGCTTGTGTGTATTCTTGAATCTACACCGGGGACGATAAACGGAATGGGGTTTCGCGACGCCGCATATTTGATGTTTTTCAACGCGGCAGGGGTGCCGGAGGCGGATACCGTGGCTCCGGCTATGGCGCTGCTTTATTTGACGCTTACACTGATATACGCGTCATTCGGGGGGCTTGTGTTCCTCCGGCGTATGGCGAAATCTTGAGGATTTGTTGAAAATATCTTATTGTTCAGCTGTCTCAAAGAACATTCTCAAGACATGCGACGCGCGAACTGACTATTTGTTCGAGCCAGCGTGTTATTTCAGTTTTTACGTCCTGCCTCACGGATTGTACGCCGCGTATGTAGTTTCCGTGATTCTTTATGGAAAGCACTGCCTCCGAAACGGCCATTTCCGGTACGGGGTTTTGACTGCCGGAGTTCTCCATGTTCAGTGCGTCTCTGATAAGCGGCCAGATTTCGATGAATTTTTTTTGGGATCGAAATATTACGCTTGAAGCCTTGTCTCCAGCGGCAGCCACTGATTCCGACACTTTTTCGGCGAGCTGTTCCAGCCGTTTTATTCTTTCTTTGCGGATTTCTGCAAGGCGTTCAGATGCGCCGGCAGTGCATACGGCGGCGCATTTGTCGCATGCGGCAGCTGGCGTTCTGACAAACGCATACCACGCAGCAAGCGCGTCTATGTTGCCGATGTATCTTAGACAGTTTGCCGTGATTCCATCTATGCGCCCGTACAAACGCATATCGTACGGACGTTCGCGCAGCGATCCCGGTTCAGAACCGGAAACAAGACATCCGCGTTCGGCGACATCCCTGCGCAGGACGATCCCGGCGGCAACAACCGTCCCGAATTCGATCACCCTCGGGCCGACCAGGCCTCCCTGTCCTCCCAGAAAGATGGGGGGCATATCAAGCCATACCCCGTGCGGCACATCTCCAACAAGCGATGCGGTCGCCTTGTCCTGATGCGGTGTGAAATTGAAATGAATGTACGAAGACCCGACTTCGGAGTGGTTGTCGGAACTTGTTCCTCCCGCCATTGTCACGTCGCAGAAGTTTATCAGACTGCCGAGCGTCACGTAGGGCATCAGGACCGTCTGTTTCAGTCCCACAGTGTGAGCAACGGAACTTTTCTCCTCAAGAAGCGTTCCGGGGCGGGAGTGAAATCCATCTCCGGCGGAAGCTCCGTTCAGCATGGTCGTACAATCTGCGAATCCTCCGGCTATGGATGCGCCGGCGCCGAGCTGCGAATTTTTGATAGTTACCGGCGATTCCCTGCCTATTGATGCCCCAGTTCCTATAAAAGTCTTTTCTCCGTACACACGGCATCCGGGATGAATCTCTGCACCCGGCATTATGTTGTCAGGATTTACTTCTGGAGAGATGAAGACCGAGGATGGAGAGATGATGTTTACGCCTTTATCGATAAGGTTCCTCAGGAAGGGGTCGCTGCAGCTCAAGTTATTTCTCCTTTTTCCGCATGGTTTCGGATTTTATCTTTTTTACTTTTGACGCGGTAAGCACCTTTTGCGACGGGCTGAGACGGTCGGGAAAAAGTATCCCGTTGAGGTGATCGACTTCGTGCTGAACCGCTCTTGCCACAAACCCGCTGACACGTATCTTTTTTTTCTGGTTGTTGATGTCCGTATATTCGACGGAAACCGACTCCGCCCGCACAACTTCAGCGTAGAGTCCCGGGAAACTCAGGCAGCCCTCTTTCCCTTTGTTTTTTCCTTCTGGCTCAGAAACAACGGGATTGATGAGAACGAGGGGCATTTCGATGTTTTGTTCCCTGTATTTGGGCTCTATACAGTCTGGAGGTACGTCTATTACGCAAATGGCTTCCGTTCTGCCGATCTGCTCGGCTGCCAAACCGACACCTTCCGCGAGATACATGGTTTGGAGCATATCCGAAGCAAGTTCGCGAATTTCGTCTGTGACTTCCTTCACCGGAACGGCTTTGTTTCGGAGCACCTCGTCGCCGTATGTCTTTATTTCATATTTCATATGACGTTTTCAAACCTCAAGCCAGTCGATTCCTGCGCCTTGCTGCAGCTTCCGCCTTAAAGACTTAAGTACCGCCTCCGTTTTGCTCTGCGCCTGCTGCCTTCCTGTTCAATTCGAAAACGATTTAAAGATATGCACAGGCGCCGGTGGCACTGCTGCGACCGGCAGCCGGCTTCATATCCCGGCTGCCGCTGTGTCCACAGAAGATGCTTATGGCACGGGAATTTCGTCAAGGATTCTGGAAATTATAGAAGCGGAGTCTTTGCCTTCGGCCTCGGCTTCATATGTCACGAGTATGCGGTGCCGCAGGACATCGGGGGCTGTTTCCTTGACATCCTGAGGGGTGGCGTAACCCCTTCCGGAGATCATCGCATTTGCCCTTGCGGCGAGGTTCATAAAGAGCGAAGCTCTTGGGGAAGCGCCCAGACTTATGAGCGGCCTGAGGTCGGCCAGGCCATGTTTCTCCGGTTCTCTTGTCGCAAACACAACGTCCAAGATATATCCGCACACACTTTCATCGCAGTATACGTTATCGAGGAGTCTGCGCATATCGAGGATTTCTTCAGGCGATATTACTGCGGATGCGGAGGGCTGCTCCTGTTTTGTAAAGCGCTCCATTATACGCTTTTCATCCTCTCTGGACGGCAGACCGACTATGCATTTGAACATAAACCTGTCCACCTGTGCCTCTGGAAGCGGGTAAGTCCCTTCCTGTTCGATCGGGTTTTGAGTGGCGAGAACCATAAAGGGTGATGGGAGAGGGTATGTTTTATCTCCAATCGTCACTTGTTTCTCCTGCATAGCTTCCAGGAGCGCCGACTGGACTTTTGCCGGGGCTCTGTTTATCTCATCAGCAAGAAGCACATTGGCAAATACGGGACCCTGTTTCGGGGAAAAAGTGCCGTCTTTGGGATTGTAAATCATCGTACCTACGACATCGGCCGGAAGCAGATCCGGAGTGAACGATATTCTGTGGAAATCGACGCCGATGGCTCTGGCCAGAGTTCTGACCACTGTCGTTTTGGCGATGCCGGGAACGCCTTCCAGCAGGACGTGCCCCTGACAGACGAGAGCGGTTAGAAGCCGGTTGACAAGCTTTTCCTGTCCGACAAGCACTTTACCGATTTCTGCACGTAGCTTGTCAAACTGCGAAGAGGCCCGTTTCATCTCTTCGGCCATACTGGTAAAATTATTCTCAGCCATTCATTTTCCTCCCGAATTAAAGACGTCTGCCATGGTATCACAAAGCCTTTACAATATCAATATTGCCGGGTAGCTGGCAATTCATCACTAGGCAATTATTCCTCTGCTCGCAGAGTTGCAAAGAGAAGCTCTGAAAGGTACGAAAACAATGTTGACAGCACGTATGGAAGTCTCTCAGCGGGAAGAGTTCGAAGCCTCGTTGTCAATATACCGTCCAGACAAAGGAAAAGAACTTTTATGGGAGCTTGGCAGACATTGCCTCTGCCGTATGTTTGGGTTGCATAGGCGCTGGCAATCTATTTGCCCTGGAAGGCTGTACAAATATTGACGCATGACGGCAGCGTCCGTTTCTTTGCAGTGTGTGATTTCGTTATGCCGCAACGCTTGGCGTTACGGTTCCGTATGTTCGGCCGCAGCATTTCTGTTCACGTTTTTTGTGTCCACATTGTGTGTGGTCAAGTATTTGACGCAATACCCGATTATCTCTCCAGATTGTTTTCGTTTGTTGTCTGTTCTTATGACACAGCACGGGAACTTTCCCTTCAAAACTAAAATGTTCGCGGAGGTGAGAATATTCGGTACGCTTCTTCATGATGTTTCATCTCTGCGCGGATTGTGTTGAGGGGCCCATTTTAGCAGAAATCGGAACAACACTGTCTTTCGGGAAAATCTGTCCGCATGGCGGCAATGGGAATGCTTTTTTTGGGGCGTTTCTTTTCATGACTGCAATACTTCCTTTTGGCATGGACGGCTGCATTCTGCAGCTTTCAGACTTTCTCACGGATTCTTTTATGTATGGCATAACGGGTTAATCTTTGATAGAATGCCGGGAGTATGAAAAGAGTT
>CASEAR010000071.1 GCA_949285835.1 uncultured Verrucomicrobiota bacterium
GCGCTGCATGTCGGTGACTTCCTCCGGACGCTCGTCTATGAGCAATATTATGAGCTCTGCATCAGGATGGTTTTCCGATATCGCATTGGCCATTTTCTGCATCAGAACCGTTTTCCCGGTACGCGGAGGGGCGACAATCAGCCCCCTCTGTCCGAACCCGATCGGCGTAAAGAGGTTCGCAATCCTCATCTCCACCTGATCCGGGGTCGTCTCAAGGTTTATCCGGCGGGTTGGGAACGTAGGAACCAGAGACTCGAAAGAACGCACCCGCCTAGCATCGTTGGGAGGCATCCCGTTCACCGATTCGACGAAAACCACACCGTACCTGCGGTCTTTTTGCTCCCGTGTCGGCGGACGCGTTATTCCCCTGACGACATCCCCCGGCCTGAGCGCGAACTTGCGCACAAGCTGCTGCGGCACTGCCGCGTCTTCCGGGCAGGTTTTGAAGCTGTTCCATTCGTTCCTGAGGTATCCGGAACCATCCTGCACCACTTCCAGCACCCCCTCCGCAATCACCTGCCCTCCGGCCCTCGAATGATTACGCAGAATCGCGTAGATTATGTCGTGCTTCCAGAGAGAGGAAAGTTCATCCGCAATACCGCGCTCTTCCGCCATCGCCACGAGCTCCGGCGTATCAAGCTTTTGAAGATCGCGCACATTTAGCGGCGGCGGAACGTCCTGCGGCGCACCGTCTTCCCCTTCGTGTACGAAAGCCTGATCGTCTCTCTGTGGCCTCGCGCCCGGACGCTGCTGCCCCCAGCGGGCGTTATTCGGCTGCTGGCGGCGAGGGTTAAACCTCTGGAACCTGCGGTCCTGCTGGTTCTGACGGCTGTCCTCGTGCTGTTCCGGCTGCTCCGGGCCCTGTTCCGCGCGATCCACGTCCGGCGCAGGTTCCCTGCGTTCCGGACGGCGGGGCTGCTGAAACCTGCCCTGCCACTTTCCCTGCTGCGGATAACGCTGTCTGCGGAACGCTTCGTCCTGAGGCTCAGCCGCGCCGTCCGAACCGCCGGATGCGGCATCCCCTCCTGCCCCGGCAGATTTACCCGAATCCAACGGCTGCGATTTTTCCTCAGCCGACTTCTCTTCAATGTCAAGCACATCTGCAGCATGGCGTATCGTCAGTTCATCCGGAGGAAGAACCGACGAAGCCCTCGGCTTCATCTCTACAGGAACCCCTTCCGCGTCTGTAGACTTGGGCACGATCCATTCCACCGGCCTGTCCATCGGCACGGAAAAATCCGCCCCTACGGACGATCCTGCGCCGCCAGACTCAGCAGAATCCGCCGCCGGAGTCTTGCGGGGACGTCCCCGCCTGCGCTTCTGCACCTCAGCCGGTCTGGCTTCGGCCCCGTCAGGAAACAGTGACTCGTTTGTACTTCCGGCATCCTCCAGAATGCCGGCATCCGTATTTTCTTCTGTCATTTTCGGTACTCACCTCAATTGTAATAAATCGATTTCACGGATTTGTACAGTATCCGTGCCGCGTGCGCCAGCGCCTCCGCGTCGGAGCCGTTCATAACCACGACGTCCGCCAAAGCCCTGCGCTCCGCATCCGGCATTTGCGCCGATATTCTGCCCGCAGCCTGTTCTTCCGTAAGCCCCCTACCCAGAAGCCTTGCAAAACGGACGTCCTCCGGAGCAGACACGCACACAGAACAATCCCAGTCTCCCTGCCAATGCTTCTCAAACAAAAGCGGGATTAACGCCACGCACACCGCCACGCCGGAAAGTTTGCGTTTCCAGCCGGATAGTGCCTCGCGCACTGCGGGATGGAAAAGCTCATCCAGACGATTCCGCGCCCCGCCGTCCGAAAAGACCAATCCGGCCAGTTTCGCACGATCAGTGCCGCCATCGGGACGAATGAACTCACTGCCGAAATTTTCGCGCACCAACCGCGCACCCTCCCCGCCGGGCAAATGCATGGCGCGGACAATATCATCCGCATCCATGATCTCAGCTCCGCAATCGGAAAGGAAACGTCCGAAAAGACTCTTACCGCAGGCGATACCGCCGGTCACCGCTATGCAACACATTCTGCCGGCACCTAATCTAATAAAAAGAAATTCCGAAACGCATTCGACGTGAATAAAAAACGAGCGAACAATAACACATTCCCTGAAAATATGCAATGCTTTTCCGCACAGCCGTGGAATCGGGAAAAGCTCAGTGCGCAATGGAACGCCCGACAAACGGCAAAAAATGACGGCCCCGTCCTTCCCGACCCCTCGAGGCGGGAAGGACGAGGAAAAATAAAATATGGGGCGGATGCGCATCCTTCCCGGCACACGAAAACTCTTTACGCCAAAACGCGCATCCGCCGCCGTAAGTTTTTAGCAGAAACGCTCCGCAAGTTTTCATAAACCACTCCGCGGCTGCGGGATCCGCTCACCCGGCGTTTTGTACAGTCCACGACCCGAAAACGCACAAAAGCTTCCTTTGCGCGCGTAAGCCCATTGAGTCCCGGCTTTCGGCACTGCACAGACGCGCCCGTCCCCGGATACAAAGCAAATATTCAATATTTTCACGGTTGTGTTTTAATTTTGTCGGTGATACTCTCGACTGAGAGCGCGTGTTTTCACGGCACACCGGAACGGAAGGCAATAAACACGGACACCGCCAAAATGAAACTCGGAATATTTCCCGGTATATGAACGTCTGTGCGGACTCGCCTTCCCATCCGTGTGCGCATGCGCCGTAAAAATTTGGTGTTTTATACCGGGCACGGCCTGCGGCGCAAGCCGCACAGACCGGCGGCGGTTTCTTTGACTGAACACACGGCAGGTTCCACATCTGCCGCCGACACGGGAGGAAAAATATATGGCACTGTCAACAACTGCGATATGCAAAACATTCGTCAAAAGGCACGCACCACTGCTCCATGCCGCAGTCATATTTTTCTCGCTTTCAGCCGCCCCGGTTTCACACGCCGCAGTATGGACCGGCGCCGCCGGAGACAACGACTGGCAAACCCCGGGTAACTGGGAATCCGGAATCTCTCCCGGAGCCGGGGATAAAGCCGATTTCAGCGCCGCCTCCGGGAGCGTCGTCCACATATCTGAACCGGCCGAAGCCGCATCCCTTTTGCTGCCCGACTCCGAACTTATCTTCACAGGCGAGGAGCTCAGGCTCACGTCCGCAAACGCCGTCAGTTTCGCGGGCGGAGGTTCGGTCTGCTTCTCGAACGCCGTCGTCTTTGCCAATCCGCAGACCACACAGGTGCAAGCGCAGTCTTCGACAGTGACGTTTGCAGGCGCGGTTTCCGTCGTCGGGCTGTTCGATATCCGAGGCGGAAAGGAAGCCCGGATGACCATCGGCGGCCCATTCTCCGCAACCGGAGGCGTCCGCGCCGAAATACGCCAGATCACCGTATCGGCTCCGTTTTCTTCCCCGTTCCTTACGCTGACCGGCTCAGAAAAATATTATGACTGGACACCTGGGCTTGCACTGCGCCCGCGCGACGGCGATACAGAGCCTCTTCTTAGCCCCGGCATGGAACTGCGCGACGGCGGATACGGATGGAACCTCGACCTGGCAGGCCCGGACAGCCGCACCGCAACCGAACGCATAGCCTCCGCAGAACTCGGCTTCGCGGCTCCGCACTGGATATGGCTTTCCGGGGGCGCGGTTCTGCAGATAGGCGAATTCAAACGCAAACCGGGCGGCATTGTGCTCTTCTCCCCATCCGGCGGCTCGAAGCTCGTCCCTGACGGCGCCTCAAACGACGGCGGAGTGTACAAACCGTGGCTTTTGGTAAGCAGCGGCGGCGCATACGAACTCTCCCACGTCGCCGAAGACGGCTCCATCGACTCGGCGGTTCCATGGCAGACAATGCCAATGTCGAAAACAGATGCCAATACGCCGTATCAACTCCCGGGAGGTTCTTTTGAGCAGATCACGTCCAATGCAGTCTCAGCGCTTCGCCTGAACGGCGCGTCCGCGCTTGATCTGGCTGGACACGGCCTCAGCGTGCGTCACGGCTTCTTCCAGTTCGTTTCCGGTGAGACAAAGCGCATTGACGCCAACGGCGGAGGAACTCTGCATTTCGGAGGCGGAGACCTTATTCTCAGAGTCGAGGCAAACACACAGATCACAGCGCCCATTGCACATGACGGCTCCAGCCAACCAGAAATCCCGCCGTCCATCATCATTCCGCGCCACTGGGGCGGAGTAACTATCTCCGGCGAAGACCATGTCGGAGAATGGTATGGGCTGTATTCCGAAGGCGGCAACGTATCCATCGATCTGGGAGGACCTTCTGACAGGACATTCAACGGGCCGGTCGTAGGCAAATTCTTCCTCACAAAAACCGGGACTGGCACTGTTCGCTTCAACGGTCCTCGCTATACACCCGACGGAGGCTGGTACTATGCGTTAAACGTCCGCGAAGGCCGGGTTATCGCGGCAAACAGCGCATCTTTCTGGACGGTAAAACTGCTCGGCGGTGAATATCTATTTGACGGCCCGTCCGTACAGGGCGAAATCGACCGCTCCGATGGCACTGTTTTCGGAGGCATCGGCGGCTTCACGGAAAACCGGGTCAACAACGCCGTCCGATTTAACTCCACGCAGACGCTCGCCCTCGGCCTCGACGGAAAAACCGGCGTTTTCACAATTACAACTCAGGCTTACCGGGATCTGGAGTTTCAGGACGGTTGCACCATCCGCGCCACGGTTTCGCCGGAAGAGATATCAAGCCTCCGAAGACTGGGAAACAAAAACTGGGGATATACCAAATTCCCGGGATCAGGAGGCACCGTACGGCTTCTGCTCGAACCGACAAGCGACAAACTCGTTCTGTACCAGCCGTCCAGAGAATACACGTTTGCGCATTTTGAACAGGACACGCCTTCGGGCACAGACTGCTCGTGGACGGTGGAATCCGCCCGCCCCAAACTGCTGGACGCTTCGCAGGCAAAAGTTATTTACCGGGACAAAAGCTTCATTGTCACCGGACTGCGCACAGCCGCATTTCCCACGCTTCTGATATTCAGGTGACCGCCCCGTATGCGCGCCGCACGCCGCTGTTCACCGGCTCCGCCCGGCACGCACCGCCCGGTATGACTCGGGCCTCCCGGTCTCTCTGCCGGACACCGCGGACACGCCTCACCGGCGCGACGGCATGGCCGCAAAAACCACGGGAAAAATCCGCTACGCGTTCGCAAAACAGCAGCGCGCAAGTACGCCGCAGCGCCCGGCAGTAAGCAATGAGGCAGCTCACACAAGCGCAGGAACGAAGCACAACGGCTTCGTCATATGGAACACATCCCCGGTCTGCACGAGCGAGCCGTCCGATTCTTCAAACCGGTACATCGCCGCCTCGTCCGACAGCTTGTGCCCCACCATGACCAGACGGCCCCCGCTCCCGGCAGCGAACGAAAAATCCCTGGGGAACCTGCCCCCCAGCGGCGCGATGTTCACACGGCGCAGCTGCCCCGTATCCGGGATGATCGAAAATACCGCAATGCTGTCGTGTCCCCTGTTGGACGCCAGCAGAAAACGTCCGTCCGGGGAAATTTTTATCGCGGCGGCCTTGGTTTCTCCGGAAAATCCGTCCGGAAGCATTGAATATACTCCGGTCTTTGTGAAAACGCCGTCCGAATAATCGAACGAAACGACCGAGCTCTGCAGTTCGTTAAGCAGATATGCCCGGCGGCCGTCCGGATGAAACGCCAGATGTCTCGGACCTGCTCCTGGCTCCCCCGAGTACCCTTTTCCGGACAGGGGCTGCATTTCCCCGCTGCACGATGCGCCGTAGACAACAACGCGGTCAATCCCGAGATCGCAGACACAGAGGTTTTTCCCGTCCGGGCACAACGCATAGTGACAGTGCGCGGCCTCCTGCCTCACGCTGTTCGGCCCCCTGCCCGTGTGGTGAACCTTTGCGGCCGGCGCGCAGAGCGTCCCGTCGGGATTTATGTCCATTGCGCCCGCCCATGCGTTCCTGTACTCTGCGTAGTACAGCCGTTTGCCGTCCGGCGAGAGCGATATGTGGCAGGGAACGGTCAGCGCCACGGCCTGTTCGCAAATCATGACCGGGCGGAATCCGTTCTCCAGTGCATACGCCGCCACTGCTCCCGGCAGCTCCGAATCCCGAGAGAATTTCTGAGCAGAATATAAAAATCTGCCGTCGGCGGACAAAGCGAGATAGATTGGATCCACGGCTTCTTCCACACATGCAATCTGCTCAAAAGCTCCCGAAGCAGCATCCACCTCGAAAACCCGTACGCCGCGGGCTTCCTCACCGCAATTCGAACCGACAAACATAATGGATCTCATGCCTGCACCCTCTCCGGCTTTGCGGCGCTTCATATTCCGCCGCAAATACCTTGTAAATTGCTGTTTCGTCTGCCTCAGACAGCCGCTCAGCGCGGAGTCAGGATTTCCGCGCCGTCGTCCGTCACGGCCACCATGTGCTCAAAATGCGCCGCCGGTTTCCCGTCGGCCGTAACCACGCCCCAGCCATCGGACAGAGTCCTGATGCGCCGGGTTCCGAGGTTGAACATGGGTTCTATGCATATGACCATGCCTGTACGCAGAATTGGCCCCCGCCCGGGCAGTCCGAAATTGGGAACCGCCGGTTCCTCGTGCATGCTGCGGCCGCATCCGTGACCCACGTACTCCCTCACTACGGAGAGGTGGTTCTCATTCGCGACATGCTCCACCGCATTGGACACGTCGCCGAGATGCACCCCGTTTTTCACTTTGGCGATACCCGCAGCGAGAGCCTCTTCCGTTTTGGTGACGAGACGCATCACATCGGACCCCGGATCTCCCACCACGACCGTCTTGGCGTTATCTCCGACAAAACCCTCATACCACACGCCGACGTCCACGCTTACGACATCACCGTCCTGAATCACACGCGAACCGGGTATGCCGTGTATTACCATCTCGTTCACGGAGATGCACGTCTGCGCGGGATACCCCATGTATCCCTTGAAGGCGCTTTTCACGCCCAGCGCGTGCATTGCGGCGAGGGCGATCTTGTCCAATTCCCCGGTAGTTATTCCCGGCGTAACCGAATCGCAAACCTCCCTCAGCACCTCCGCGGCCCGGCGTCCCGCCCGCCGCATCAGTTCTATCTCTTCAGGAGTCTTGATAATGATCATAAAGCCACGTCTTTCAGACCGCGAAAAGCGGAAGCTTTTTTACCCCACCAGATGCGCCCCGTCGGACGGGATTATCGCGCGGATGTCGCACCTCTCCCCGAACTTGTTCGCGTACGCGTTCCGCAGCGCCGTGGAAACGATCTTTTCGTCGCGCGGCGACACCATCACCACGGCGCTTCCGCCGAATCCGCCGCCCGAAAGCCTTGCTCCCAGCACTCCGGGTATGGCATGCGCGGCGTCCACAATCGCATCCAATTCCGGGCACGAGTTTTCAAAATAATTCCGAGAGCTGTCGTGCGATTCAAACATCAGCCTGCCGAAGCCCGCCAGATCGCCGCCGCGCAGCATGTCGACCGCGGAAAGCACCCGCTCGTTCTCTCCGATAGGATGCGCGCTGCGCTTCGCCGCAACGGGATCCATATCGTTGCGGCAGTCCAGCCACTCCTGCCACGACACGTCGCGCAGCGCCGTCACGTTGTGATCAAGAACCGCTGCGAAATATGCGGCGGCCTGCTCGCATTTCTGACGGCGCTCATTGTACGCGCCGTCGACGAGCGCGTGCTTCGCATGCGTGTTGCACATGAGGAAGCAGACGTCGTCGCCGAGCGGCACGCTCTTGACGTCAAACGTCCTGAAATCGCTCCACACCAGGCAATGCTCCTTACCGAAGATGCTGGACACCTGATCGAGAAGGCCGCACTTCACCCCGGCGAAATCATGTTCCGCCTTCTGCCCGTACCTGGCAAGCGTGAGTTTGTCGACGTCGCGCCCGTACAGGGACGCAAACGCCATGCCGGCGGACACCTCCAGCGCCGCAGAGCTCGAGAGCCCCGCGCCCAGCGGGATATTGCCCAGAAACATGGCCTTGAACCCGTGCGGCACAGGCGAAACCGCATTGAAGCTGGCAAGGACGCCCTTCACGTAATTCGACCACATGTGCTTGACCGTAGGCTCCGGGGAAGCCGCGTTGAAGACCACTTCCTCGCCGATGTCGCCCGCGGTAAGACGGCCTTCCGTCCCCGAGTCAGGAGAACACGCGAAAAACGTCCCGTAGTTTATGGCAGCCGAGAGCACATATCCCTCGTTGTAATCCGTGTGGTTGCCGAGAACCTCTATGCGGCCCGGGGCATACGACACGATTTCCGGAGCGGCTCCGTACTTGCTTGTGAACTTTTCAACGAGAATTTCGTAAACGCTTTTGTTGATGATGTCCGCACCCATCTCTTTACCCCCTTATCACGCCGAGTACTTCGTCCCGCTTGCTTTCCATGAGCGCCCGGCTCCGAGCCTCCAGATTGAGCCTTATCAGGGGCTCTGTATTGGAACAGCGCACATTGAACCACCAGTCGTCAAATTCCACGCTCAGCCCGTCGAGCTCGAACGCGCGTCCCTGCGCTCCGTAGCGGGCGCGCAGCGTGTCCAGAACGCGCGCGGCGGCGTCCTTGCCGGAGAGCTTCGTATTGATCTCTCCGCTCGCGAAATACCTGCGCAGCGGAGCGATCATTTCGGAGAGCTTTTTGTCCGACCTGCTCACGATATTGGCCAGCGCTATGACCGCCATCGAAGAACTCTCCGCCGTATAATTGGCCTTGAAATAGTAGTGTCCGCTCAATTCTCCGGCGAAAACGGCGTCATTCTCGCGCATCTGCTTCTTTATGAAAGCATGCCCGACCCTGCTCATGAGAGGCCGCCCCCCGGCTTCGGATATCACTTCCTTCACCGCCCAGCTGCTGCGCAGATCGTACAAGATCGCCGCCCCCGGATAAAGCTCAAGCATGCTGCGCGCGATAAGCGCCGTCATTATGTCCATGGGGATGATCTCGCCGCGCTCGTCCACAAAGCCCGCGCGATCGGCGTCTCCGTCGAACGCCACGCCGAAATCGTATCCGCCGCGGGCCACCTCCGCCCGCAGCGCGCTGAGGGTTTCAGTCTTCAGCGGATTCGCCTCGTGGTTCGGGAACGTGCCGTCCGGCTCCCCGAACATGGGCGTAATTTCCAGCGGGAGACCGCGAAACGCCTTCGATTCCCATATGCCCATCGCATTGGCAAAATCCGCCGCTATACGCACCGGACGCTTTATGTCGGCAAACTCCGCGACGTGCGCCGCATATGCATCCGAAACATCCACTCTCTTTATCTGCCCCGGAATGGACGCCGCGGGCGCATACGTCCCTCCGCCCACAATACGCTCAATGTCTCCAATCCCGTTGTCGCCGCTTATCGGCACCGCCCCGGCCCTTGAAAGTTTGAAGCCGTTGTACTCCCGCGGATTATGGGAAGCCGTTATCATTATGCCGGCGTCACACCCCAGAGAACCGTTCCCGAAATACGACATCGGCGTGGAACAGAGCCCCAGATCCACGACATCGGCCCCCTGCATTGTGATCCCCTCTGCAAGAGCCTTGAAAAGAGGCTCCGAATGAGGCCTTACATCACGCCCCACAGCCACTTTGCGGCACCCCAGGAATGTGACGAACGCCCTGCCTATGTCCTTTGCCTGCGCTTCAGTAAGTTCTGTACCGTAAACGCCCCGTATGTCGTATGCCTTGAATATTCCGGCCATTGCTATGCTTCTCCCAAACGCAAAACGGCGCCCCACACACGGAGCCGCCGACTGTTGAAACGCCATTCTAGTATTTTCCCGTGCGAAATACAAGCAGAAGCGCTAAATTGACGCTGTTTTTTGTCTTCAGCAAGACCTCCGCCGGATTTCAGTTTGTCCGGCCATACGGATGCCTGCCACATGAAAAGAACGCTACGCTTAAAAAGTTTTCAGACGCCGTGCCCGGCATTCTAACGCTGACGGCGGCTTGATGCAGCCCGCCTGATATTTCCCCCCCCCAGAACTGGCACCAGCAAACACCGGCGGAGTCTCCCACGGCCGGCAACCCGCCCTACATGTCCGCACACTGCAAGAAGTGTACGCACGAGAAGCGTGAATCGGCAGTCCGAACCGCACCATCCCGCCTGCCTTTGCAGGAAAAAACTCACGGTTCTACGCGCACCCCGGCCCCAGACACCGCCTTTTCCCGGTTTATTCTATTCTCTCCAGCATTTCGTTTCCCGCCAGTACCATCCTCGTCTTCCGAATAAAAGCACCTCCGTGCAAGCAAACAACTGAGGCAAGAAGATGCCGGTCTCCTCTGGCCCGCTGTGCGGCTGCAGAGAATTGCCTTAATCAGCAAATCGGGAACTTGCCCACTTTCTGTTTTTGGTGGGGAGCGGAGGCATTTCCCTGCGCAGCGCGGGCTGTTTGGCCGTCAAACGCAGACCGCCGGGCATCCGTCCGCCATAAGCACCGCCGCGTTGCCGAATGCGGGGAATATGCGCATCTGTCTGCGCAGCGCCTCCGCCGATGATTCTCCGTCCGCGATAAACGCATCTATCCCCTCGCATGACGCGGCCTCCAATGCGCCGATGAACAGAAACATTCGCTTCTGCTCTTCCCGCCCCGATGCGGTCCTCATGCGCACGCCGGCCGCCCACCCCTCCGGACCGGAAACAATCCTGCGCAGAAGGCGCACTTTCTCACCGAAATGAAGCGCTCCGCCGCCGTACTCCGCATCGTCAGGCGACAGCTCCCATACCGCACCGGACGGGACGCTGCCGGAGCTTCGCGCACGCTTCACGGCCTCCCCGAAGTCTTCTTCCGAACAACCGCACGGCAAAACCACCCTGCACGGCACAGTACGGCACGGCGAAATGCGTGTTTCCCTCACAACCCGGTCCGGTACCGGACGAAACCGCTCTCCCAGCGGCCCCGGCCACACGCAGACGGCTTCGCCCCCGCCGTGCGCCCTGTTCCATGCGGCCCATGTTTCGGCCAAGTCCGACGGCCTCAGAAAAACCACTTTTCTGCCCGCCGGCGGATTTGAAATCAGGTCTGCCATCGCTTCCGCCACCTCGTCCATGAACCTGCCGTGCGGCCCGTGTCTGCGGGCCATTATGAACGCAGGTTTTCCCTCAGGAACGTCGGCTGCCGCAGCCCGGATGGAATCCGCATCCGACATGCAGCCCTGACTGCAGTACACGCATCCGCCCACCTGACGCCAGCGCGACGGCCCTTCGGCATGAAGATAATGCTCGCAGTTGTAGCCGAGTATTACAAACCGCCACCCCAGTGGGCCCGAAAGCACCTCATTCACCGTGTCTTCGTTTTCGTAAAACACATTGAACGCTCCGAAAAGCCCGTTTGAACGCGAAATCACCGAACGGTAAGACTCCCGCCACGCGCTCCTGCCGGACTCCGTCCACGGCGCGACGCCCCCGTCGTTCATCGAAGCGATCACATCGGCCGTACCCGCCATCCTCCTGGACCACCATTCCGCCATCGCAGGGAACAGGTCGATCATGTGCGGATGAAACCACATCCCTGACGGCACTATGCGCGGAGCCTCCCTCAAAGCAAGATATCCGTACACGCCCACACCTACGGGACAGTCCCCGTCGAGCATGTTCCAAGCGACGTACGCCGCGTCCGGCTCCGCTTCAACCGCGGCGGGCGCGGGCGGGCGGCGCAGCGCAGCGCCGCCGGACGGCGGCACAGACGAAGTGACGGACAGGTTGCACAAATCGCCGGCAGATACCGTGTAGCCGAGCATCTGCGTCATACGCCTCGCGAATGTCCCCTCCACGTCTCCGTAAATTATTGCGCCTTCCGGAATAATTTCACTGTTCAGGATCTCTTCAAACGCCAGCGCCTCTTCCGCAATCATCGCGTCCAGATAAAAACAAAGCGCCCTGACCGCTACCCAGTAATCGACCATGAAGGACGGCCTTCCGCCGTGCGTAAACCCCATAAGCTTCCGGCACCGATCCGGCCTTCTGCCGTAACGGGATACCGTGTGCCTGAGAGCCTCGATGTTTTCCATGCCGCGAACGTCCGCCGCTGCGTTCAGACCTGGAAGCACTTCGCCGACAAACGCGCGCAGGCCGTCCGATACCGGTATCGCATCCTCAAAGGCGCAGGCCGTAACCGAAGCCGCAATCGCGCCTTCACAGCCGCGCTCCTTGCGCGGCGACAATACCATCCCGCGCAGGAAATGCCCGTAATTTCTCAGCAGATATTCGAGCGCCGGAAACTCCGACGAAGCGTTCAGCTCCGCACGGCGCACCGGATACGGTATAAGCCCGTCCTCCAGCCACGCTTCAAGGGGATCTGTATCGGGATGCGATGGATCGACAATGCGGTAGCCGAGAAAAATTTTCCCGGGAGACACACGGTTGACTATCCCCTGAATGACCGACGCTGCAAACACGGCGTCGGCGCTTCTTTCCATCGACAAATCTACGACCGTCACGGAAGTCCCGGGACACGTTTTCGGGAGCCAGCTCCTCCCAGCGCATTTTCCATCAGACATACCTGCCAGCCCGCTCAAACTTAAGTCAGAACTTCTCTGCGTTTCCCCGGAAAACTCACCGCACCATCAGCACGGACGCGGGCGCAGGCACGATGAGCTCCACGATTTTCGCTTCCCTGTCGTGGCGCAGCCTGGCCTCGGACGGTATTCCAGACACCCCGGCAAACGAATCGCGTGTGTCGGGGTTCTGCGCAAAAACCACTTCGCCGCCGTCCGAATAGTCCACGAGGACGTACCTGTCAAGCACGGCCTCCCCGTCGATGCGGGCGTTGAGAAGCGACACGTCCAGCCTGCCGCCGGAGCGAACCGTAATGCCGGAGACCTGTTCCCCGAGAGGGAAGAAGGCCTCGCCGCCCTCCAGTCCACAGAACGCCCCTCCGTCAAGCACTTCCACAAAACCCGGGACGCTGCCACTCACCGCAATCTCCCCGGATTCCACCACCGTCACGCCGCTGTACGTGTTCGTGCCGCTCAGGGTCCACACCCCTGAGCCGGTCTTCACCACGGAACCCGTCGTGCCCTCTTCGTAAATGTACCCGTTAAATATATCATCCGTCCCGAGCGCCCCGACGGTAAGCCGCGTAACCTCGTTCGTTGACGCCAGCAGCACCTCATGCCGCCCGGTCGAACTCGCACGCAAAGCCCCCACCTCCGGATTCGCAGACGTGAACTTGAACCTGCCCACAGCTTCCGCTCTGTTGTTCTGAAAACACACGGGCCCCAGACCAAGAGACCTGTCTCCCTCGACAACAAATTCACTAATGCCGCCGTTGTTGAAGGAAATCCATGTGCCGCCGGTGTAATCGTTTGTCGGGCAGCTTATCACGTAGCTCTTTTCCGCCTGCGTGCACACAGTGATGCCGACGCCGCCCGTCACATATCCGCGAAACGACGACTCCTGCCACGAGTTGCCATCGTAGACCATAGCGTTTCCGGTCAGAGTAGAGGACTCTTCCGTGGAAAACATTCTGGTGCTCCATGGAGTGTCGCCAATATCAAAAACCGCGCCGCTCCTCACATACGTATAACCTCCGGCGTTGTTGCCGCCCGTGGCGCCTATGAACCTCAAAGTGCCCTCCGTTATGTCCACCGGAATATACGACCCCACGGTGGTAATCGGACCCGAAAGCTCCAGCGTGCCCCTGCCGGTCTTCTTGACGCTGATCTGTCCGCTGATACTCCCGCCCCAGACGTTGGTCGTCCCATCCGGGATACAGAACTCCACGCTGGCCGTAGACCCCGAACTTTGCTTTATCTCCGCCGGGGCGCCCTCTATGCCGGCCGTGGTAAAACTGTTTTTGTTCAGATCAATCACGTACCCCCCGGCGTCGAAGCGCACGTTCGAAGCGGAAACCGCAGCGTCAAGCGTCACCGTACCGGGCGTTCCGGAGAACACCGCTGCGCTCCCCCCGCTCCACGAGACGCTGGCGTCCGCGCCGTCCCACCACGATGCGGCCGCACTCCATTCCCCGGTTCCGCCGAGCCCTGCGCCGTCGGGAGAATTTCCCGAAGGATCACCGTCCGCGTCCCAGTACAGAACGCCACCGAAACAATACAATGCGGAGACGGTCAAAGCCGCCAGAACCGCCGTCGTTTTTGCATCCATTGTGTGTCCTTTCGTTTTTTAAGCATGAAAAACATGTTTTAAGCACAAAACATGAGATCCGTCTCAGCCCGGATCAATGCACGGTCAGAACAGACGCGGGCGGCCCGGCCGCACGTGCGTCAGCACTCCACAAGCACCGGCGCGGCGATTGTCTTCTGCGGTTCGTCGGGCAGTTCTCCGGCAGCTCTTGCGAGCGCCATGTCCGCCATAATTTCGCCGCAGTCCCAGTTCCGCTTGTCAATTGTGACCTGCGGGGGGAACGGAACAATCTTCTGCGTCCAGTGTTCGCTCCAGAAATCGT
Source organism: uncultured Verrucomicrobiota bacterium (assembly GCA_949285835.1). GTDB lineage: Bacteria > Verrucomicrobiota > Kiritimatiellia > RFP12 > UBA3636 > CASEAR01. The sequence goes on from CASEAR010000071.1 coordinate 14,377, forward strand.
CATAACCGGCCAGAGCAATTTCTCTCCCCGGATCTCTGCCGCAATACCTGCAGGCCAGCGACGCCGCAGAGACTCCTTCGTCCGAGAAAAGCATCAGCGCGTCCGGATTCCATGACCGGAACGCACTCACGAAGTACCCCGCCAGAAACCTTGCGGAACGTTCTATCTCCGCCTCCGTCCTTACGCTGTCGCTTATGCCCGACGGATATACCACGATTGGAGGAAGCGCCTCCAGCCCCAGCTTTGCGGCAGCCCGCTCGTATCCTTCCCGCCTTGCCTTCTGCCAGTAGCTTTCCTTCCACGTGTCAGACAGAAGCTGGACAATCCTACGTCGGCCATGCGCGGCGAGCCACTCCACCTCCATCGCCGCTCCCGCTGCATGATCCGATACAACCCTGTCGAAACAGCGCGACTCTTCCCGGTCTCCGCCCACCACGGTCGGGACATTCTCCGACTTCAGCGCCTCAAGCATTTCCCTGTTCAGCACGGAAAACTCGGGCACGACAACGGCCCTGATTCCGCCGCACACAAGGTCACGTACCTCGTCCGGAGTCAGCGCTGTCCTGTTCACACGCATCACATGCAGGCCCTTTTCGTATATCCTGCGGATCGCTCCGTGCGCCGAATAAAACTGCCAGCCGGGAGCGCTTACGCCGGGACGCATGTACTCACCCGTCTCACCGCTTCCGGCAAGCACCGCCACCGTGTTCCCCAGTATTCCCTTCTGCGGAGCGCCGCACGGCGCGGAAGAAACGTCGCGCTGCGTGACCACCCTGGTCCTCAGCCCCATGCGCCTTATGCGGCCCTCGGACTCAAGTCTGCCAACGGCCCAGCGCACCATGCTGCGCCCCACGCCATACCGGTCGGCAATCTCGCGCTCGGACGGAAACGCCGAACCCGGAGACAACTCCCCCGAGTCCATCCTTCCCCTGAGGTCGTTCAAAATGCCGACTCTGTCATTTGCCGAAACCGCTTCTTTAACGCGTGACATCACAGACCCCCGTACAGATTAACCCAACTGCTGCGTACCAACTTGTACCAAACCGCACCATCGGAGTCAATCTTTTTTCATCAAAAGGATTCGCCGTCCGTGCAGGACGGCGAATCCGGGCCGCTCGTCATTCAAGCACAAGGTGGCCGAACTTCACAACATCCTTACCCGGATGTATCCCGTCGAACCACTTGAGCAGCCTTACCCGTCCGCGGCCGTCGTCCTCGTTCACAAGGAACGTCATGCGCACAGACATCCCGGGACGGTATTCCACGCCCAGATCCTTGAACGGAACCGCCACCGTGTAGGTCACTTTTCCGTTCTCGACGGAGACGTCAAGCGGCCAGTTCAGCTCACGGCCGGAAACCGCTGCGGAAGGACTCATCCAGCAGTACCCGCTTCCGCCGCCGGAAGACGTAAGCCCTATTTCCGTCTGCTTCCCGTCGGCGTAGAAGGCAATCTGCACGCTGTCAGAAATCCAGAGTTTCTCTCCCGGAGGCCCGGGTATGTGCTTCTGATCCCTGACCGACGCGGAAAACAGCAGATACTCACCGTCGTGCGCGAGCGAAACGTTCGCGGACAGATCGTCTGCCCCCGCCCATCTCGGCGTGGACGGATCGTCCACAAGATCGTGAACGCCTTCAATGCCGTCAACTTTGATTACCGCGCAATTGCCGGGAACTTTCGGTTTGTCTCCGGAGACGATGCTTTCCCCGACGGCAGGCACCAGTTCTCCGACAGCCACGGTAAGCGGAAGAACCGCCCGTTCTTTCCCATTGCGTACAGCCCTGAGTACGTATCCGCGGCTTCCGGCATTCAGATCCTCCGGGATGACGAACGAAAGGTCTACGATCTTCTCCTCACCGCGCGGCACCGAAACAGATTCCGATACAACACGCTTCCCGTCAAGCGTTTCCACCGAAATATCGAACCTGACATTCTCCTCGCCGGCGCGCAGCGTCGCGCCGAAAGACGCAGTCCCGCCGGCGCGCACGCCGCACATGTTCCTCACGGAAATCCAGTCCGGCGCTTTGGCCTTGCTCACGCTGACGCCCTTTGCGGCCCGCATGTAGAACGGAAGGCCCGAACATTCTATGCTGATCACCCCGTTCTCCGGGACGGCCGTCCTGCTCGCGCCAAACATGTCTGTGACGGTCACCGGCCCGTCGGCATCAAGCGTGAGAAGCATGGACGCTCCGGACTCGTTCGGCCACGACAGCCACACCTTCGAACCGTCTTCCACGTTCTCATACGCACAGGTGAGCAACCCCGGATCAAGTTCGACTTCGCCCAGCCCTTTCGTATTCGCGAGCTGTCTTATAAGCTCGTTCATGGCGACTCCCGACGGCTTCAGTCTCTGATTTGCGCTGATCAGCCCCCAGTTGTCCCCGCCCAGATAGCCGCCCTGCGGATCGTATGTGTCCGTAGTCGTGAACCACACATAGTACAGCGTGTCCGGCTGAGATTTGGACCAGCCGATCTTCTTCACCAGCGTCTCCGCCTGCTGAAGCCTCTCGACAGGGCTGTTCCTGCTTATCGCGCCGGCCTCCGTATTGCCGAGCAGCTGTCTGGACACGGGCCGGCCGCCCTCCTCCATCCATCCTTCAACCATCCTGTGACGCGAAGTGTAATTGTTGAGCGGCCCGTGCGCGTGCCATACGGCAACGTCGGCCTCTTTCGCCAGTTCTGTGTACATGCGGCGGTTGAAGTCTTTCTTCTCCTTGCCATGCTGCACGGTGTTGCCGCCTGTACCCAGACGCACCCCGGGCGCTCCGGCGCGCATGCCCTCCGCCCAGGCGCGCCACATCTTGAGGAACACATCTATTTCCGGGATGTAGCAGAAATCCGGCAAATCAGGCTCATTGTAGTACTCCACAGCGAGAATGCTGCCGGCATACGGAGCGTATTTCTCCTCCGCCTGTTTCTTCACCCAATCCGTGTAAGCCTCGTAATCCGACGGCTCATTTATTTCCGGACGCTTCACTCCCGGTTTCCACAACTCTTTCGGCAGCCCGCCGAATCCCGCGGCGCAAAGCATCCCAAGGTCGAGTATGCGCTTGTCCGGAGCACCGGTACGGTAGCAGTCAAGACCGATCGGACCGACAACCTCGCGGAAGACAAACTCGTTCTCCGCATCGCTTATCCAATCCGCCGGATGCTGCGATCCCACAAATCCCGGCACTTTGTTCACTCGTCCGCCGTTGAGCTTCGTCACCGCGACAAAATCGCTGCAGACCGTCTCTGCATCAGCTGTGCGGAAGCTGATTTCCGCTTCGTAGGAACCGTTCTGAAGCCTGCCGAAATCCACGGTCACAACGCGTTCTTCGAACGCCTTGAGCTTCAGGGGTATTGAGATACTGCGCAGCGGATTCTTCTTTTTGGGATCTGACGCCGCAAACAGCTCCGCCTTCAATTCCGAACAGGCCTCCATTCCGAGACCGTTGCGCACAGTGTATTTCACCGCCACCGGCTTCCCGGGATCATACGCCATTCCCTCCCACACCGGTTTTATCGAAATGCGGTTGCCTCTGGCGGTCACACCTGTCGCCGTGATGTTGTCGATCAGCACGTCCCCCGTGCCGCCCTTTTTTGACCGAAGCCAAAGATGTTCTATGCGGTACGGAGGCGAAAGCTTCGACGCCTCCGGCCACGCATCCGCAGACAGGTCAATGACGCACTTGCGCCATCCGCTCCCCTCCAGCGTCACCGCCGGGGTATGGACTTTGCGCCCCTTGGAATCGAAAATCTCGAAGTTTATCGAGCACGGGTATCCCTGCGGATCCGCTGCAAACTCTATGCTGTCCATAAAGGACTCGATTTCCGAAACCCTGCCGCGCTTGGCCCTGAGCCAGTTCACCGCATTCTTGTCCCGGGGCTCCTTGAAACAGTAGCGTATCCTGCCTGCGGCTTTCCCGTAAGGCGCTTTTTCGTCCAGCACTCCGCATATGTACGTATAGCCGCCGTAGTACCTTTCGCCCTCAGGCTGCGCGGTATTGTCGGCCCATGTGCGCCACGACGACAAGTCTTCAAAGTCCTCCAGCACCACGCGCATGCCGCAATCCGGGGGCATGTCGGAAAACACCAGTCCGTCCACTCCGCTGAGCATAAACGCACGCATCGCCCCGCCGAGCTTCTGACGCGTCACCCGAAGCTCCAGACCATACGCTTCCGGAATCTCATTGAAGCGCTTGCGCCCCGCGCCGCCGCCCGTCACCGTGGCGGCGAGCGTCTCACACTTGCCGTCGCCGTCTGTATCCGCGCGTATTTCCATCTCTTCCCATACGTAATTGTTGTACGGATCGGAGCGCCCGAGGACAATGCCGCACATCTCCTTAACCGGCTCCGGGAATGTCAGGAACACCGACACCGGGATACCCTTCCGGGCAGTTCCCTGTTTCGGATTCATAAAGGTGGTGGGATCGTTGTCGAGAAGCGCCTCGGCTCCGAGTCCGTCTTCCGTAGGCACGGTAACGCGGGCGGTCGTGCCCCGCGGAACCGGACGCGTGTGGTACGTGGCCATCCATCGTCTCGGCGTCGCCTCCAGAACCGGCAGATCGGGATTGGACACCAGCCTCATTTCATTCATCGTGAAAGCGCGTTTCGCACCCGCCGCATGCTGCTCCACCGCCCTGACCTCAAGCGCGTAAAGCAGAGAGAGCTTGCCGTCGAACGAATGCCGTCCCACGCATTTGGAAGCCGGCCCCACGTTCCGCGTACGGCCCAGCAGCGTGTCGCAGCGCCCGTCGCCGTCCGAATCACCCCAGAACTCAAGCTCAATGGGATAGTAGTTGTGAAAGGCGTCCGATTCTCCGGTCTCCACGCCTCCGATATCACGCATCGGCTCCGGAAACTTAAGAATCACCGAGGCCGTATCCGTCGATTCACGGCACGTGTTGCCCGCGTGAGCCAGCCACGTATCCGGATTGCCGTCAAACAGGTTTGCAGGCCCGTTCTTCCCGTCCACTCCGCGGGTGGCCGACAGCTGAGTCCCCTCCGGCAGCGCAATTACACGGCCCGGGAGCTTGTCTGCCCCCGGGACAATCGACTGATCCGGCTTCGGCGCGTTGCGCAGCCTCTCCGCTCTGGCCGCTTCCTCCGCCGCCTTGCGCTCCCTTTCCGCACCGGCCAGAACATCGTCAAAATTCCCCGCCGAAGAGCCTCTCATATCTTTGGCGCCGCTGTCGCACACCAGCCGCACCTCGTCCATTATAAAACTGCGTCCCAGACCGGTCTTGTTCTGTTCCGTAACCAAAAAACGCAGCGCTTTCACTTCCGGGAAACGCCCCGGAAACATATGACGGCCGGCCGCGGAATCCGCTGGCCCGAGCTCTGCCTCGCAGCCTTTGTACTCAAACTTGCCGTCTCCGTCGGCATCGATCCAGAATTGAGCCTTCTTCGGATAATAGTTGTGGAAAGGATCCGATTTGCCGGTCTCCACACCCGCCAGATCCCGCACCGGCTCCGGAAAAACAAAGTCCACCCAGACAGGAGCTTTCGGATCGGAACAGGTTCCCGCCCGGCCGCGCATAGTCGTCCCAGCATCCCCGTCTATAAGATTCTCAGGATTCCCATCCGCCTCCGTTAGGAAAGACGCCTTAACCAACGTCCCTTCCGGGAAAGGCATCACCGCCGGCGCCCCCGCAGCCGTCAGCCCGCACAGCGAAAAAAACGCCGAAAGCCAAAATTTCAGCTTACCGCACGACCCGTTCCTTGCGGAACCCCACATGCTCCTGTTGTCCATAATTCTTCCTCCGCTTGAACCGCCAAAAATATCACAGCACACAAAACCGTAAAATGCAAAGTCCATATCATTTTCACCCAAAGGGTACCAAAAAATACCATAACGTGTCAACACAGATGCGCCGGATTTTTGACACCGCCGCGGCCTGCGCATAAAACTCTTTACACACCGTATTCCTGATGGTACACTTATGTGCGGTTTGGGCGGGATGACGCCCGTACTGCGTGTCGGCGTTCGCATCGTTGTCTGATTTTCTGGCTTTGCCTGCACCAGCGGATGGAGAACGGCATAGCGCGGCAGTGCGCACGCACTGCCGCCTGACAAAAGAAGTGTTTATGCAACAGGAAGGATTCATGAAATGACTAAAGCATACAGTCTGCCGACTGGAACCGCCGCAATTTTCATGTTGTTTCTGCTACTGTCCGCGTGCACGGCGCGCGTCTGCGCCGGAGACCTCATCTGCTCTTACGTATTCGGAAACGCCTCCCCCACAAACACTGCGCAGTTCGTGACGGCATCCGACATTTCCGACGGCGGAGCCGGATTGCGCAAATACGATTCATCCGAGGGGCGTATGGCCGGAACGGCCAGCGGTCTGCCATGCGGGCAGTTCGATCTGAGGAGCGCCAAAGATGAGAACAGGAACTATTTCCAGCTTTCGCTTACGCCGGACGACATGAAATACATCCGCCTGGACTCCGTTTCTTTCTACGCCGCCGATCTCGCGTTCAACTACACATATGTTGAGATCACGGCCTCAACGGAAGACGGGCTTGAGCACGCAGTTGCGATTACGGACAACATTCCGAACCTGTCGACTCCAGGGTGGCAGCTGAAAAAGATTACTCTCGATCTGTCCGCGGCCGAAACGCTTCAGCGCATCGAAAAAGAGACGGTGATCACTTTCAAAATAAGAAACGGCAGCACATCGAATCCGTTCAACATCTTGATGTGCGTAGACGACATTTCGTTCTACGGTGAAATGGGCGACATCCCCTTCGGCGGCACCTCAATTCTGGCCAGGTAAAACGGCGCCGCTCTGACATGTCTGATGACCGCATATTTCCGACTGCGCGTATTCTGTATCATACACATGTAATCTCCTCTTTTCACATCATTGGGAAAGACTAATCTGCCCGCACACATATTAAACACCGGTGCGCACTCGCCGCAAAGGAAGCATTTTCTCCCCGCGCACGTCATTGCAACATTCAGGGAGTTTTTCGTTCGCGCGAACGTCGCTTTCCTGAACCAGTTCTGAGGAGGCCGTTTGCGCGACGGGATTCCGGAGCCAAACGACCCCCTCAAAAAGGTTTGGGGAGGGATGAGCGCGGGAAGGGAACGCCTTTCCTCAAAAGGGGTACCCTTCCCGATGCGCGTGGCATTTCGGTGAGTTTTTCATTCATGCGCCGCGCACACACTGCATTGCGGACAGCTCTTCATCCGTGCGCAGCGCACGCACACGGCATTGAAAAGGAGCTTTCATCCGCACATACGTCGTTGCAACATTCAAGGAGCTTTTCGTTCGTGCGAACGTCGATTCCCTGAACACGTTTTGAGGGGGCCGTTTGTGCGGCGGGATTCCGGAGCCAAACGTCACCCTCAAAAAGGTTTAGGGGAGGGATGGGTGCGGGAAGGGAACACCTTTCCTCAAAAGGGGTGCCCTTCCCGCCGCGTGCGCGCGGCGTGCGGTTTTGCGTCGAACACGGCCATAACGGGATGATCAGGCACATTGATCAGCACTTTGCCGTCTATTGGCTTAAGAGTGCCGATGCATTTTATTCCGCTCAGACACGGCTCAAACAGCTGCAGTTCGCCCGCTTCATCATCAAAACATACCACAGCTTCCGCCCGTGAATTCTCGATATCCCGGCCGGACTTCTCATCAAATCCGTCAACATCGTTCCACAGACAAAGCACAAATCTGCCGTCAGCACGGCGCAACAGCAGGTGGTGCACCGTCGGCACGGCGCACGATACACTCATGTTGACAATCGGATTCGGAGCGGTCACGTCTCCGGGAATATCTGCATTCCGCGGCTCTGAGGCATTGCCATCTGCAGAACTCTGTATGGTGCCGCTTCCTTCCGGAGCCAGTATTCTTATAAAATCGCGAACGGCATTGAACGCGGGCTTAGCGCTCCCATCTGCATTGAGCAGAGAAAATCCTTTGTCGTCCCGTGCAAGCAGCGCATACACGAAAGTCCGCTCGACACCGTGCCTGAAGCCCTCGAGGTACAACCTCGGCACGCCTCTGGCCTGCATCCATTCCGATGTAGGACGGATACCGGAATCTTTTCCTCCGGAATTATACCCGGTCTCCGTAATCTGTATCGGCTTCGAGGGGTAATTCGTACTGCGGCAGCGTTCGATCTTATTACTCAGCGCGTTATTGTCAGACAAGGCTTCGCCTCCGTCCGTGTAGATATGTTCGCATCCGCAGTCCACCCAACGCTCTATCGAACCGTATCCGCTTGTTGTCCCGCTGAAACCCACAATAGGAATATCTACGGTTTTTCCGCTGGACTTCAGCGTTTTCCACATATCTCTCATGTACAGAACCGGCCCAATAGGCCATTTTTCGCCACGCCATTTGAAAGATTCGTTGACATGCCATGGTTCGTTCGGCCCCTCGGCCTGATAAAGACCTTCCGGGAGCAGATAATCGCAAATACCTACAAAATCGTTCATAGAGTGCCAGCAGTTCCATATTCCGGTAATCATAAAACCTTCTGAACCAAGTTCCTTTATATTGCGCAGCATTATCGCTCCGTCGCCTCGATAGTCCTTGAGCGACGCCGTTCTGAGGCCGGTTCTTATGTGACGTATTCCAAGCTCCTTTAATCTGGGAAGTACGATACGCGAATGCCTTTCGTCGTCAAAAACATTCACGTTTATCCCCATACTATCGAGAAATTCCGCCGCGGAAGCCGCAGGGATACCATTATCATCCAAACCGCTGCAGGATTCCGCACGGTATGCAAAAGGCAGCCGTTCCTGTCTGGATTTGTATCCATCCGCATCGGCGGTGTGTCTTTCATCCCAGCGAGCTCCGGCAACTCTTCCGGATCTGATGGACCCAATACCGAAAACACGGCGCACATCGCTCTTCCCCGGCACCATTACAAAAGAAGCGCCGCCAAATTCATTGGCATCCGGCGCAGCCCCTTCGTACACCTCACGTCCGTTCACAGAGACCGCACACCGCCGTTCGCCGCCGAACTCAGCCTCTATCCGCACTCTGTGCACCTTGCCGCTTTCAAGCGGAGTACGCACCGCCGGGTCCGAACCGCACGAGATTCCGCCGCGTCCGACGACAGGCGCACACACAATCTTTCCCCACATGTTCTTCACTTCCGCCCTGAACAGCTCTTCCGGTGCGCCCCCTGCATTCCCCGTCATATCCGCGTAATCGAACTCCACGAACCAAACCCCGTCCCTCCTGCCGTCCGGTACCCTGAAAATTTCAAACCTGCCGGCCAGCATTCCGCCTGCGGGAGACTCGACTCTCATATAACGGCCGCTGAACGGAGCGCCATCCGCCACGACGGCAGTCCAATTGCCAATTTTGCCGTCCAAGTTTCTGCACACGTCGGTCAATACGTGTTTAGACGCATTCTTCGCCGGTTCGTCCGATGGCAGAATATGTTCACCCGCCGCGTATCCGGCGGCAAAGTCCACCCCGAAGCACTCATTCTCCGGGAATCGCCACACATCCTCTGCGCCGCACAATTCACATGCCGCAAACGCGCACAATGCCGCTGCTGCTCATCCTCCCAATCCCTGTCTCATATGAAAGCAGTCCTTTCAAAAATGTCTTAAATCAGCCGCCGGACACCTCGCACGATTTCGCGACGCACGATGCGCCGGACACTTCATGAGAAACCGGCGTCCGGCGCCGCGCATCGCATGCATCCGCCGTCACCGCACGAAAATCAGTGTCGCGATCGGAAACACCTCCACGCAAACATCGGTTCCGTTCAGGAACAGCTTTGCCTTGTGTCCGGTTATCTCCCCGTAAACATTCCCGCCGAGCTCGCCAGCCGTTTTTTCGGAATCGATCACCGTATACACGCCGGGGGCAAAC
>CASEAR010000072.1 GCA_949285835.1 uncultured Verrucomicrobiota bacterium
TCCCTTGGCGTAAATCTCGGGAGACTTGTTGTCCGCCGACCATCCGTTATCCTCATAATATTTCATCACTCCTGAAACATTGTAAGGGTTCTCAGCCGTACCGTCGCCGACCGGGTCAGCAGGAGGAACAACCTCGGGGCCTTTTCCGTTGCGGAGCACAAGGTAGTTGTGGTCCTTGAACTCCACGGTTCCCTTGTAGACGACGATCTGTCCGCAGATTACGACCTCATCGCCCTTTACCAGATCCTCTTCGGAAGTGAACCTCTTGCCGTCGAAGTTATAGCCGCCGAACACATACATCTCATTGTTCTCGGAGCCGTCGTCGGAGATATAGTAAGAAATGCTGCCGTAATCATCCAGCTGATACTCTTCAATTCTCGTGACGATTCCCTTCACGTGCAGCTCTTTCGAAGGATTGTCGTTGGTCCAGCCGCTGCCGTCAGCCATGTCCAGTGCCGTAGCCACCGTGTAGGGATTCTCCGCGGTTCCGTCCTCAACGAGGGTGCCGTCCTGCTCAATGGTCAAGTTGTCCTTTGCCAAAGGATTGCCGTGGAACTCCAGGTCGACCTTACGGGCTGCGCCGCCTTCGTTCGGGCCGACATTAATAGTGATGGTCTGGGGATCGGCCGCCGCCTTGCCGCTTGACGGCTCCACGGACAGCCATGACTTGACACTCGAATCATAGTTCCGGAGAGTCCAGTCCACGGTCGCGGTAAGCTGCAATGTATATGTGCCACCCTCCACAGGAACTGGCGCGGGGATGGTCGACGAATCTATGCTGACCTTTTCAGGTCCAAGATCCTGTTTCTGGCAGGCAAAAAGCATCGTCAGAGATGCCGCCGCCAGAGCGAATAAACTTTTATATTTCATAACCAAAAGATTAAAAATTGTTGCTTGTCCGACAAAGATAAGCAAATAACTGAAATTCTAACCTCCGGCGGTCATGAAATATTTATTACATCAGTTTACATCCGCAGACGCCCTCCAGCCGCGACCGGCCTTTTGCAGGAAGCGGAAGCCTGCGCTCGCTCTCCTCCAGCCCCTTGCCGAACCGGTTCAACTCTAAAAAAATAAGAAATTTATCGTCTCGTCCGGCACACAGTCACACCGGACATACTCCGCAAAAATCAAGAACAACAATACAAAATATGTAAACACGTGTTAACTTTTGCCAAAATTTACCTATTTTTACCAAAACCGTTTTCCATGATCGAACAACCCCCAAAAATCAGGCAATACAATGTCGCAGAACTGACGCGCCTTTTACAAAACGAAGATATTAACAATCTTGTATTGGACATCAATTCCAAATACCTATACTGGAGTGACATAAAATACAAGCAGCTTCCTGACGGACTGACTCCGCAAAAACTATGGGAGTGCGTGAAGTTCACACGGACAGGTCAGATGCTTCTGCTTTGGGGGAAATATAATCTCAACGTCCCCTTCACTCCGGCCATGCAGTCCATGTGTCATGATCTTGACATGGAGTTCGGCGGTTTCTGGGGAAGTTCGTCCAAAGTTGACGAAAGAACCAGGCAGCATTACCTTGTCTCGTCCGTCATGGAGGAAGCAATCGCCTCGTCAATAATGGAGGGTGCATCCACTACGAGAAGAAAGGCTAAAGAGATGCTCCGGAAGGGAATCACTCCGAAAACCAAGTCCGAGAGAATGGTTTTCAACAATTATGAGTCAATTCGTTTCATCATAGACCATAAAAATGACCCGCTTACCACAGAATTGCTTTTATCTCTCCATAAAAACATGACCAGAGGGACATTGGATGACAATGTCGATGAAGGACGCTTCCGGGACAATGACGAGGTCGTGGTCGCAGACGGAATTACCAATGAGGTGTTTCATGATCCGCCTCATTTTGAAGATATCCCGCAGGCAATAGAACTGGTATGCCAGATGTTCAACAACCAGACGCCGAGAATGTACATTCATCCCATTCTCAAGGGAATCATCATCCATTTCATCATTTCATATGTCCACCCTTTCGTCGACGGAAACGGCCGCACGGCGAGAGCTCTGTTCTACTGGTACTTGCTCAAGAGTGATTACTGGCTTATCCAGTACATCTCAATATCAAAGATTATTGCCAGCTCGAAGAGACAGTATGAAAAATCCTTTTTGTATGTAGAAAACGACGGCAACGACCTTGGTTATTTCATTATCTACAATCTTCGCGTGCTTGCTCTGGCATTCAAAGACTTGAAAACTTATATCGAGCGCAAGAGCAAAGAGATGGAGTCAATTTCATCATTCGAAAAAAGAGGGAACATCAATCGCAGGCAGGCCGAGATACTTCAGACCTTCCTGACCAAGCCGACGTACACCTATTCGATAAAGGAATTGACGACGATGACCGGCGTCACCCGTCAGACCATACAGGCCGATGTAAACAAGCTTGTTGAAATGGGGGCCTTGAGAAGAATCCGGGTGGACGGCAAGCAGTCAGTATACGGGAAAGGGGACAAATATGAATATTTCCTTCAAGAAGAGTAAATGGATTCTGTCATTTGGCGCAGTCCGGCACAAGCGCCTTCTTGAAATTCATCGGCTACGGTCCATGCCTTTCCACACCCGCGAATAGGCCATGCCCGCGACCGGTGGCACGGAAACATGTCCACCGGTCACACCGGCAGCCTTTCCGCGCACGCACAGGGCCTGTCGGCGCGACCGGTGGATTTCACGAAAAGCCCGGCTTGCACTTTTTGAAGCTGTTTTGCAATTTGTCGACATAAATTTTATGAGTTGTTTTCCGAGGATGTCCGGTTCTACTTTCTAGTTAGGATAGCGGCGGCTATCTGACCGAAAAAAGGAGGACCGGCCAGACCGAAAAGAGACATAAAAGAATTTTTGACAAATTGCAAAACAGCCTCTTATCACCCGTCTTGTCCTTTTGACCGAAAAACGGAAGCAGCAACTGACGCGTTTCCTTCGCATCGCCCGCGGACGGAGCCTCCGCACCCGCTCCAAAGAGCCGCCATCATATCATTTCATCCTCCTCAGCACCCCCGTCGTCAGCGGAATCGCCAATGCGAGCGCGCAGAGGTCGGCGACGGGCTGGCATATCTCCACGCCGAGCAGGCCGAACCGTGCGGGAAGCAGGAAAATCAGCGGGATGAAGAACAGCCCCTGCTTGGCGGAGGCGAGCAGTATGGCCTTTCCGGGCTTGCGTATGGTCTGAAGCATCATGTTGCTGATGATCACCCAGACGGTCAGCGGCATCGTGGCGAGCTGGAAGCGCAGGGCGGCCGCACCTATGCGCACGACGTCGGCGTCCTCCTTCCTGAAGAGCCAGATGATTTCCGGCGCGAAGACCATCCCGACCGCGGCGACGACAAGCAGGAACAGCGCACCGAACTTCACGCAGAACCGGAAGCCCTGCTTCACGCG
>CASEAR010000073.1 GCA_949285835.1 uncultured Verrucomicrobiota bacterium
ATGCCGGACGGGACGAAGTTTGCAGATTACGTCAACGTGCACAACTACGTGTACCACCCGAATTCTCCGCATGTGGAAGACAACAAAACATGGAACGCTTCGGATCCCGGCCCGGCGTGCAGGATCGACGGCCTCTACGGCAATCATGGACGCACGTGGGCTAGAGGGTACAAGGGCTACTCCAAAGAGGAACTTGAGACGATACCCAAGGTAACAACCGAGACCGGCATGACCATCGGCGGAGACATCACGGAGGAAATTCACGGCCTCAACCTGCTGAGCCTCTATCTGGCACAGTTCAAACGCGGATGGAGCTACACCTCCGTCTACATCCTGCGGGACCGCACGGACGAAGGCGGGAACCAGAAATTCGGTTTCTTCGCCCCGGATTACACCCCGAGAAAGGCTGCCGTCTACCTCCACAACTTCACGACAATCATAGACGATGACAAAAAGTGCGAGAATCCGGGAGAACTTGAATACACAATCGAAAACCGCAATGACACGGTCCACGACCTCTTGCTCAGGCACAGTTCCGGAGATTTCCAGCTCATCGTGTGGGGAGAGAGCGTTAATGACAAAACCCCGGTGGAGGTAAAATTCGACGAGAAATTCCCAGTTGTTGAGATATTCAACCCGGTTGAGGGTACGAGAGCCGTCGGACGCCTGACAGACGTTTCTTCCGTTAAACTCGTTATGAGCGACCACCCATACGTACTCAAACTGACAAAGTAACCTCACACACAATGCGGCCGGCATCCGGATTGACTGGGTGTCAGGAAAGATGCCGCCGCGGGTATGACAACCGGAGGCTTACACATGACAAGAAGTAAAAAACTCATTGCGCTGGCGGTTTTCCTGCCGCTCGCGTCATACACAGCCATGCCGCAGAGCGCGGAAACTCCCAGCGTGTTCAGCTGGACGCGCAACAGCGGCACCTATAAATGGGAAGACTCGTCAAACTGGTCGCCGAATACAGCCTATCCGGACGGCGCGGGAGTAACCGCGGATTTTACGAGGCCTGTTTACGACCACAAGATAACCAACATTGTAGATTCCGCACAAATCACAATCGGTACTCTCAAAATCGGAGGGACGCCCGGCGTAATTTACGGTTGGAAGCCCGGCGCTATATTTTCGGTGGCAACCACAAACAATACCCGGTTCGTATTCGACAACTCCGGATCCGAGGCCCTGTTTGAAGCTGCCGATTTTTACGGCTGCAAGACGTTTTTCTACCCTGACATAATATTCGCCGGCTCAATGCGGATTCTCAACAATTCTAAATATGAGTCCTCAATATACGGCGGAATATCCCCGGACGGGAGTGCAGGCGTCCAAAGCCTTAACGTGGCCGGTTCCGGCCCAATAAGCATCTACGGCGACATTGCCGACAGCGCATCCGGCGGAATCTTGTCGCTTCACAAAAGCGGAGCCGGGACGCTGACGCTCGGCGGGCAGAACACTTTCACCGGGGGCATGTCCATAGATTCCGGAACCGTGATAGACGAGTCCGCTTCCGGAAGCGCGCTGGGCTCGGCGAACGTCCCGCTGGAAGTAAGCATGGAGTTCCCTCAGACCGAAGCCGCCGCCGAAATCCGGTTCTCGAACACCTCGGGCTCCGACGCCAGCCTAACGCCTCCGGCACTGCGCTTTTCAGGTGTGTTTTCCCCAATGACCATCTCTCTGGACGATGCGGCCGGCAGCGGAATGACTGTGCGTTTCCCGTACTGGACCAGAGAAAATAATGCGACAGCCGTCATAAAGCCGGTACAGGAGGACTCCCTCGGCGCCTCCTCCCGGATTTTCTTCGACACCGCACCGGCAACCGATTCACAGGGCAACCTTCCCCCATGGATTTTCATATCCGGGAACGGAGGTGATTTCGCCGCTTATGACGGTGAGCTTGGAGTACATAGGGCGTCTTACGCCGGCGGCGGATCCCCCGCATATATCGGGGCGAACACGTCCATAACGGAGTCCGCGTCATGTTCAGCCCTCAAACTTGGGGCGAATCTTGATCTCGCCGGAAATATCCTGTCCATGAACGGAGAAAACTCCGGGATTATTCTGGGGAAAAACGCAAAAATAACAGATTCCGCCAGGGGCGGGCTGATCGAGTACGGAAATTCGAGCCTCTGCATCTTCGCGGACGAAGGTTCTTCCGCCTCCCTGAAAGTTCTTCTCAGCGGAACCGGGAAAGTGTTCCAACTCGGCGCCGGCACCGTGTCCTACTCCGGAGATCTTCTTCCATCGTCTGGTCTGAATATGCAAAGCGGAATGGCTTCTGTTTCTTTCATGAGCGACTCACAGCTCCGCACTTCCGTATACGGACTGGGAGCGCTTCTGCTTACCGGCAATTCCGTCTCGAACACTGTTAACATAAAAGATGCGGACTGGACGACCGGCAGACTTTTCCTCGAAAACGGCAAGTACGTCCTTTCCGGCGGGAAAATTACAAATGCGGGAAAACTCGAGTTGGGCCCGTATTCCACTTCCATGTCCAGAAAAGCATCTGCGCGTCTTGAGCTTCTGGACGGAGCAATTCTCAGACAGTCCGGCAACGGCGTTATCACCATAGGACAAACCGATATTGGCGGAGACTTCCACGCATACTCAAACGCCGTTCTGGTGGCAGGGACAAGTACGTCCACAGGAGAAGCGTCAACTCTTGAATGCGGCGGCAACGACGTACGAATCGGCTCTGTTGGGAACTCCGCAAAGAGATCCAGATGGAACAGCCTCATAGTGGAGAATGGAGGCGTCGTAACAAATGCGGGAGCCATTTCCCTGGCTTACAATCAGGGAGGCGATCTGGGCACAATGATAATACGCGGCGGCGGTAGGGTTTATTCTGCCGGAAACGCTGGAATTGGAGGCGGGTACGAATCCGCCAACGGCGGCGGAAATAAAAACCGGGTATACGTAACCGGAGAGAACTCCTTCTGGACCGTGGGAGGCCGTCTGTACGTAGGCACCACAGGCGGAGGCAACTCCGCCATCGGCAATTCCCTCACGATATCAGACGGAGCCGTCGTCACCAACGTATCCATCGTCGGCGTGGGATTCAAACTGGCTGGATCTGGAAGCGCCGTGAAAAACAACAGCTTAGTCATTGAGAACGGCGGAAAGCTGTACTCCTCTGGCGAGATACGGATAGGATCCGGATATACTGCCGCAGCTTCAAGCAACACCGCCGTCATCTCAGGGCCGGACTCGCTTTGGGATGCCGGAGGCGCGACGCTTTACATCAACTACGGGAATCAGGGTGAAGCGTATTACAACAGCCTCGTTCTGACAAACGGAGCTGTGGTGTCCAATGTCAGCGGCATATACGTCGGATATCCGCACGCATCGCAGGCGCACTGCGGCAGTATGTACATCCTCGACGGGTCGATTCTTAGATCCGGTTCCGGGAACGTAGTCATCGGACGCGGAACCGGCCCGAACCAGCCTAATCCTTCGAACACGAACATAGTCCGAATCGCCGGCGGGCCGCTTGGAGACTCGGCATGGACGCTTGAGTCCGCCGATGTTATGGTGGGCTACTCCGCCAGCGCAACCGCAAAATGCTCCGCGACAAACAACGTGCTTCGAGTTGAACGCGGCGGACACATCACCGGCGTCAAAAATTTGAAGATCGGAAACAGACCCGGATACACGGGATTGAACGCGCTGGAGCTGGCGGGCGGTACCGTTTCCGCCGTCTCCATGACCGTCAGTCAGGGCAACATGATCTCCGTCGATCTGGGCCCCGACGGCATCGAACCCGTCACCCTGTCCGGCAGCGCAGTATTTGAAGAGGACACCTACGTCGCGCCCCGATTCCACGACGGAGACAACTGCGGCACATACACCCTCGTA
>CASEAR010000074.1 GCA_949285835.1 uncultured Verrucomicrobiota bacterium
CTCCGCCAGACTATAGGTGGAGCCGCCTCCGTGACTGTGCCCGAAGATAGCAATACTTGTCACGCATAGGTCCTTAACCGCGAGCATCACTTCGTCAAACGCTTGCCCTGATCCAACGGAGTCGACGGCGTCCTCGTCATACCGTGTGCCGTGCCGCGAACGCAGACCGGCGCCGCCGGTGCAGACCAGTGGCACTGGTCACGGGCCGTTTTCGTTTATACTTGTGAACCTTGGGGCGCATATGGTAGACTTGAAAAATTGAGTTTTTGGGCAACCGCGCGCCGCCGGTGCGGCGAAACCGCGATACAATTAACAACCCGGAAAAAAATGGAAATGACAACCTCATTCGGAATTGACAAGATACAGTCGCTTCTTCCACACAGGTATCCGTTCCTGCTCGTCGACAAGGTTCTGGAATCCACCGACGGAACGCATCAGATAGCAGTGAAGAACGTAACAATGAACGAGCCGTTCTTCCAGGGGCATTTCCCGAATTATCCTGTAATGCCGGGAGTTTTGCAGATCGAAGCGATTGCTCAGGCCGCGGGGATAATGGTTCTTCAGGCCAACGAATCCCTGTCCACCGGCGGATACAACACTTTTCTTATGTCGGTCGACAGCGCAAAATTCCGCAAACCGGTTCTTCCCGGAGACCAGCTCCTGATAGAGACAACGCTGATTTCCGAACGCCGCAGCGCAGCAAAGATAAAGGGAGTCATCACAGTGGACGGTAAGGTTGTCACAGAGGCGACGCTTATGTTTATGCTCGTACCCAAACAGAACGCATGACGCCAGACGGAGATTGACATGGGCAAAATACACGACACGGCTGTGATAGAGGACGGCGCCAAGCTTCTGGGAGACAACATAGAGGTGGGCCCGTACGCCGTCGTCGGCGGCGACGCCGTAATATACGACAACGTGAAGATACACGGTCATGCGATGATCAGCGGGCACACCACGCTCCGCGAGGGCGCGGAGGTGTTCCCGTTCGCACACATCGGAGGGAAGACTCAGGACCTGAAGTACAAGGGCGGCGACACCTATGTGGACATAGGGGAAAGAACCGTTCTCCGCGAATATGTGACGGTAAACTGCGGCACTTCCGACGGCGAAGTCACAAAAGTCGGCGCGGACTGCCTGATAATGGCATACTGCCACATAGCGCACGGATGCGTCTTCGAGGATCACGTCATCGTATCCAACGGCTCGCATTTCGCCGGGGAGGTGCATGTGGAAGAACACGCCACGATAAGCGGTCTCTGTGCGGTGCACCAGTTTACGCGTATCGGCCGGCATTGCATGCTCGGAGCCGGAGTGATCGCCGTTCAGGACATCCCTCCGTACTTCATCACAGCCGGCAACCCGCCCGTCGTCCATGGAATAAATATAGTCGGGCTTACACGGCGCGGCTTCCCTGAAGAAACGAGATCCGCCATCAAGGAAGCCTACAAAATACTCTACAGAACCGGCAAAAACACATCTGAGGCGCTCGAAGAAATAGAAAGCAGCCTTCCCGCGCTGCCGGAAATATCCAACATCGTCAATTTCTACAAAAATACGAAACGGGGAGTCGTAAAATGAGGACGGCGGTTCTGCACGGGATGTTTGCGGTGACGGCGGTCTTCGCCGCGGCATCGCCGTTTCCGGCAGACGCCGCAGACGACCCTTCCACACGGCGTGACGGAACAGCATCGCTTCTGGCGACGCTGCCGCCGCCTCCGGAAAAGACGCACACCGGCACAGCAGCAGCCGCAGCGCCGAATGGCAGCGCGGCAGATAAGCTGATGTTCACGTTCGAACAGGTCGACATTAGGGTTTTCACTCAAATCGTCGGCAATTTCACCGGGGACAGATTCGTCGTCGCCGACGATGTCACCGGAAGCATCACCGTCATATCTCCGGAGGTCGACAAATCCGAAGCATTCAAGCTGTTCGTAAAAGTCCTTGAGTCTTCCGGACTTACAGTCGTGAAGGACGGGGACATCAACCGAATAATCAACCTGCCGAAGAGGCAGGCAATGATGGGAACTATTGTCTCGGACACCGACAACTCGCCGGAATTCGGGCTCATAACGCGCATACTCCATCTGGAACATGTGTCCGTCGGCGAAATGAAGAAAATGCTGGAATCGCAGCTCCAGCGCAAGGACTCAATAAGCGTCCTCGAGGAAACAAACCACCTCATCGTCACGGATACGGCCGATGCCATCGCCGGAATAGAAACCCTGGTCAAAAGCCTCGACAAACCCGGAATGGCCCGCGTTCAGGAAGTCATCCCGCTGAACAACGCCGACGCGGCAGAACTCGCTTCGCAGCTTAACGCGGTCTTCGCCGAAAACCAGACGCGCGCAAGGCAGCTGCTCGAACGGATTCCCGCCGGCACAGGACAGGTCACAGGCGCGGCCGGAGCCCCGTCCATCGTCGCCGCCAAACACGCCAACAAACTCGTAGTCACCGGCACACAGCGTCAGATAGAGACTGTTCGCGCGCTTGTCGCGCAGATGGACGTGCCTGCGCCGACGGGACGCGGCTCGCTCAACCTGATAGAGCTCGACTACATCAAATCAGACGACCTTGCAAAAAATATAACGGCGCTGCTGGAAAAATTTTCCGCCGGAGTCGGCGATTCCTCTCTTGCCAGAAGGATCGCCGTCGAGTCCGTGCCCGCCAACAATTCCCTGATAGTCAATGCAACACCCGAGGACTTCAAGGAGATAGAGGCGCTCGTGAAACGGCTCGACGTCATGCCGAGGCAGGTGCATATCTCCGTCCTCATCGCCGAAGTCGCAGACTCCGACACGGATAAGCTCGGCGTCGGGATAACCGCGCTGAACGCGCCGGACTCCGTCGGAGATTCCGTCTTCGCCGGATCATCAGTAGTTTCTGAGCCGTCCACAACCCAGTCAATCCTTTCCGACATTTCGCAGGGCATATTCGGGCAGGGACTCACTTTCGGCATTGCCCATGGCTCTCACCTTGACGCCGACGGCAACATAGTGTCCGACTACCCCGCCATATTCAGCATAGAAGCCCTGAAGCAGAACAACAAAGTCAAAATATTGGCTAATCCGTCCCTCGGCGCCAGAAACAACGTTGAAGCCGAGGTGTCTGTCGTGGACAATATCCCGATAACGGAGGCCACTATCACCGGGAGCGGTTCCGACCGCGATATCATCCAGAACATAACGCGTATGGATGTCGGCGTAAAACTGATCATGACGCCGCATATAATCCCGGGCGGACTGGTTCAGCTCGACCTGCAGCCAAGCATCGAAGCGGTCACGGATTCAGGCGTGCAGTCCGACTACGCGCCGACAATCTCCAAACGTTCCGTCAAGACCACAATAATGGTCCCGGACGGCCAGACGATCGTCATCGCCGGGCTCATGCGTACGGACGTCTCCGATGTAAAGCGGAAGATACCCATTCTCGGAGACATCCCGCTTCTCGGCTGGCTTTTCCGCTGGAAATCAAAATCCGAGACAAAGACAAATATACTTATTTTCGTGACTCCGTCCGTAATGGAAACTGCCGACGACATACAGAAAGTCCGTTCCGATCTCGAATTCAAGTCGGGCCTCGGATTCGAAGCCTCTTCGGCTGAAATGCTTCCGTCCCAAACGGACGATACGGATGAAACGAAAGATACCACCGAAGAAGGAGGCGCTTTATGAAACAACCGGAAAACGGGACCTTATGCATACACGCGGGATGGAATCCCGGCAACGGCGACCCCAGAGCGCTGCCGGTATGGCAGACCACCACCTGGAAATATTCCTCAAGCGACGAGATGGGGAAGCTTTTCGACCTTGAGAAGTCCGGATATTTCTACACCCGGCTCCAGAATCCGACATGCGACAGCGTCGCCGCAAAAATTTGCGCTCTGGAAGGCGGAGCCGCCGCCATGCTCACCTCTTCAGGACAGAGCGCGAACTTTTTTGCAATCTTCAATCTCGCCTCGTGCGGCGACCACGTCGTTTCCGCAGCATCCCTCTACGGAGGAACTTCAAACCTGTTCACGGTAACGATGAAACGCATGGGCATAGAATTCACCCTCGTAGATCAGGACGCCCCGGAAGAGGAGATCGCGAAGGCTTTCCGCCCGAACACAAAAGCCGTTTTCGGAGAAAGCATCTCCAATCCGGGATTGTGCGTACTTGATTTTGACAAGTTCGCGCGCCTTGCGCACAGCCACGGAGTCCCTCTGATAGTGGACAACACCTTCGCTACACCAATAAACTGCAAGCCGTTTGAGTTCGGCGCCGACATCGTGACGCATTCCACGACTAAATACATGGACGGCCATGCGGTGCAGGTCGGCGGGGCGATCGTGGACAGCGGAAACTTCGACTGGGAAGCATACCCCGGGAAATTCCCCGGGCTCACAACACCGGATGAAAGCTATCATGGGCTTGTCTACACGAAAAAGTTCGGAAAAAACGCATTCATAGTTAAAGCCGTGGCGCAGCTCATGCGGGATATCGGCGCGTGCCCCGCGCCGCAGAACGCGTTCCTTTTGAACCTCGGACTCGAGTCTCTGCACGTGCGTATGCCGAAACATTGCGAAAACGCGCAGAAAGTTGCGGAATATCTCGCTTCGAGGCCTGAAACGGCATGGATCAGATATCCCGGCCTTCCCGGAGACAAATACCACTCCCTCGCGGCCAGATACATGCCGCACGGCACCTGCGGAGTGATTGCGTTCGGGCTGAAAGGCGGACGCGACGCTGCCATACGCTTCATGGACTCGCTCAAGTTTGTCACAATCGCGACGCATGTAGCAGACGCCAGAACCTGCATCCTGCATCCGGCCAGCCATACGCACCGGCAGCTCAGCGATGAACAGCTGAAAGAGGCGGGAATACCAGTCGATCTCATCCGGCTTTCCATCGGCATAGAAGATGCGGAGGACATTATTCAGGATTTGCAGCAAGCTATGGAAAAGGCTTTTTCGAAATGACTCAGAATATCTTGAAGATAGGAATCCTGGGATCCGGTTCCGGCACAAATATGCAGTCCATATGCGATGCCATATCCGCGCATACGCTCGACGCGCGCATCGTGTGCGTCGCCTCGGACGTGCCCAATGCCGGGATACTTGACAGGGCGAAAAAACACGGGATTCCCTGCAGATATATCGACCCCGCCCCCTTCAAAACAAAACTTGAAGGCCGCGCAGAGGACGAATACATCGAGTTCCTCTCGGCTTATGGCGCGGATGTCGTGGTTCTCGCAGGATTCATGCGCATAGTAAAAAAGAAGATGCTTGATAAATATCACGACCGTGTCGTCAACATACACCCGGCTCTGCTTCCGGCATTTCCCGGCATAGCCGCATGGAAACAGGCGCTCGAATACGGGGTAAAAATAACCGGATGCACCGTGCATCTTGTGGACTCCGGAACGGACACCGGGCCG
The DNA here is from genome assembly GCA_949285835.1 of uncultured Verrucomicrobiota bacterium. Lineage (GTDB taxonomy): Bacteria > Verrucomicrobiota > Kiritimatiellia > RFP12 > UBA3636 > CASEAR01. The sequence goes on from CASEAR010000074.1 coordinate 5,422, forward strand.
ATCATCGTACAGAAGTCGGTCCCCGTGCTGGAGGGAGACACGCCGGATAGTCTCCACAAACGCATACAGGAACAGGAACACAAAGCATACCCCGAGGCTCTGCAAATCCTCGCCGCAGGCAAATGGCGCAAGGAAGGACGGCGCATCGTAACCGCATGACGCACGTGGCGGGGAAACGCTATTGTTTTGATTCGGCCGCAGCTTGCGGTTTCAGCCGTACGGATTCCTGAAATTCACCGGACGGCGGCGCTGCCGCGCCGCCGCGCGTGCGTGCGCCCGGAAAAACGCCGCACATCAGCTTCACAGGAGCAAAAATGACAGAAAAATTCAAATTCTCCCGGTCCGGCTACAAACTGCCGAATGTAAAGCTTCAGCATGTCGTTCTGTTTCTTTCCTTCCGCGAAGACTCCGTTTCAGGAGATGAAACGCTCACGCTGATCCCCTCGGAAGATTTGTCGGAACTGCAGCTTGACGCTTCAGACATTGACATTGCGTCGGCTTCTCTGGCCGTTGACGGCGCAGGGGAAATACCGCTCTCATACGTATTCGAAAAGAGACTTTCGCGTCTCACCGTGATACTTCCGCACACCGTAAAAGCTGGAACACCATTCAAAGTCCGAATAAAAGCCGAATGCCGCCCATCGGACAACATTCTTGACGGGATATACCGCGACGTCACCCCTGCAGGAGCCCCGCCTCAGTATATTTCACAATGCCAGCAGTGGGGGTTCCGGCGTATTATGCCGATAGTGGACGACTGCACCGCCAAATGCAAATGGCGGACAACGCTCGAAGGCTCCTCGCGCTACACGCATCTCATATCAAACGGAGATGTTTCAAAAGAGGAAAATCCGGACGGAAAACCTGTGCCGGTGCCCGGCAATCCGGAACTGATGCGCATAACGTATGTCAACAACATACCCATGCCGCCCTACCTGTTCATCGCCGCGGCGGGCACATGGGACGCCGTTTCGAGAGATATTGTGACCCATACCGGCAGACGCATACGCCTTGAATATCTGGTTCCGCCGGGCTGTTCCGCCGGAGCGGCGATTCCAATGGACATTCTCGAGTCATCCGTACTTTGGCAGGCAAAGAAACTCAACTACGAGTACATGCGCGACTGCTACCGCACCATATGCATGGAGAAGTCCAACTTCGGCGGCATGGAAAATGTCGGAAACACCACCATCATAACCGAGGCCGCGCTCGTAGACAGATGGGTCACTGACAGCAGACTGGTATACGCCTGCGGAGTGATAATACACGAATATGAACACAATCACTGTGGAAGCGACGTTACGATGCTTACCCCATTCGACATGTGGCTGAATGAGGCGTACACCGTAAACGTGGAAAGAAGCTATCTCGCGGATACGTTCGGACGCGAAGAAATGCGGCTGGATGAAATCGACGAAATGCGTGACCCCATGAATGGGCCGCTTGCAGACGAGGAATCCGGCACCGGCGGACAAATAGTCAGGGATGGCTTCAACAACCCGGACGATGTCGTGGACGGCACGACCTACGTCAAGGCTCCAGAAGTGCTCGGAATGCTGCAGGAGCTTATAGGAGAAGAAGCCTACACCCGCGCAACAAACAGGTATTTTGAAAAATTCGGCGGCGGAAACGCGTCAACCGACGACTTCCTGTCCGTATTCTTTGACTGCTGTCCCGAAAAACAGCATCTCCTGAAGCAATTCTTCGACGAATGGCTCTTCTCCTCCGGTTATCCGGATACCGTATGCCGCTGGAGCTGGGACGAAGACCGCAGAAGCGTAAAGATTGAGGTCAAACAAGTGCGGCGCGGCGGAAAAGGCGGGCCGTTCGTATTTCCGTTCACGGTGACGGCTGTCAGCCGCGAAGGTAGGGCTTCGGCTTCCAGATCGATCGTGGTGAAGGACGAATCCCGGAGCTTTTCTCTGGACGGACTCCCCGAAAAACCGGCCTTTGTTGACTGGAACAGCGGGAAACCGTTCTACGGGCGCATATCAGAGCCGGAAGTATCCCTGACCTGCCTCTCGGACGCTGTAAGACTGTCCCCCGATGATGTCGGGAAGGCCGAGGCGGCAATCCGCTTCCTTGAAACCGAAATGGCCGGACTGATCCGGAACCCGGAGGCAAATCCTTCCGAAAAATGGCTCGAAACATTCGCGGCGAGCCTTGCCGGCAACAGCCTGCGCGATGGGATTAAAGCGCGCCTGCTGTCTGTCAGAGAGTCCATGTCCGACGGGAAATTCCTTCCTCTGGCTCCGGAAAGACGGCGCGCCGCGGACAGGCTCCGGCATGCCGCCGCGGAATATTGCGGATTGAACAGTTTAATGGAGGCGCTCAGCGCAGTATACCCGGAGGACGACGAAGCGGAGCCCGTTCATGCGCTGCTGCCGCTGCTCATTCCACGCAGAAAGCTGCGGAACTCGCTTATCAGGCTTATTGCGGCATGCGGCACGGAAGAGTCGGAAGCGATTGTTGAGAAGTTCTTTCACGATGCATCAAACATCACAGACAAGCTCAATGCCGCTTACGCCCTCTGCGGAATCGGATCCGGCCGCAGGCTCGCCGTTATGCGGGAATTAAGAGAAATGTGTGTATCCCACATTTCGGCATACAGCGCATTCCTCAGAATTGTCTCCTCCTCCCCCGCCATCCATGTTTTCACAGATATTGCCGCTGAGGAGGCGTCTGCACAATTCAGCATCTCGCACCCGGCGCACAGCAGGTCGCTTTACTGCGGATTTGCAGCGAACAATGACGCTCTCTGGACCGGCCGCGGGCTGGCTTTCGCAGAAAAAACCATAATAAAGCTGTCTGAAATCAACGAGAATACTGCGCTGCGGGTATTCTCGCCGCTCCGGTTCGCAAGCAGTATGTCGCCGGAATACCGCGAAAGTGTTTTGACTGCCGTCAAAGACATCCAGTCCGGCATTGATTCTGATAAATGCCCGAGCCTCTATTCCGAAATTCAGAAGTCTCTGTCGACTAAAATATAAAATGACGCAGCAGTATTTTTCCGCAACCATGACGTCCCAGAAATCACACAGGCCGTCCGCGCTGCGGACGGCCCCGCGCGCGGTGCCTCCACGAATTTTGAACGCACCGCAGGACAGTGAATGTGAGACGCCCGCGCACAGAACCGGCGGTATGCGGCAGCAGACCGCTCTTCATTTTCGGAGGACGCCCCGGGCGGCAGGCTCCGGGAGAAAAATACGAAACAATGGCCCGCTCTTTATGCATCAGGAAACGGCCGCACGGGACGTTCTGCGCTCCTCTGCCGCTCCGCACAAGAGAAATTGTTCATGTGTCCGGCCGCTGAATTTCAACCGGCAATATGCGGGAGCCTCGGCAGAACAGGATCCGCCCGCCGCACAACGGTAACTTTATGAAAGAATGCCACCCCAGAAACGGATGCTTCTCGGCTAACCGCACCGGAGAGGAACAGGCGCCTCTGGAAGCAGCCTACATAAAAAGAGAACACGACCTCTACTGCGGCGTAACTGCCGTACTTCTAGCCTTGTCGATGGCCGCGCTGATATTCGATTTCAGACTTGGGCTTCCAGCGCTGCACATTCTCTGCGTGGGGCTCTTGTGGTGTGCCCTTGCGGTGGGAGTCGTGGCATATGCGTACAAAATGAACGACTGCACGATATTCGGCAAAACCGATGGCGGAAGACTCTCCCCTTCCGCTGTGTTCGTACTCCTGCCATACCTTGCGGTTCACAGGCTAAGGCACTTTTTTGTCACTGTAGTATCCCGCGAAAATCGCGCGGATTTACTGCTGCCCGGAATATATATGGGCTCCCGTCCGGCGTCTGCCTCGTCAATGCCGCAGTCTGTAACCGTGTGTGTGGATCTTTCCGCTGAATTTCCGGAACACCGTTCTGTTTCCGTGAATTCCCGCATACGGTACATATCATTTCCTATTCTCGAAGCCTCTGTGCGAAAAATTGACGATCTGCTCTCATGCATAGACGCACTCCCCGAATCGGGCATTTACATTCACTGTTCCCAGGGTCATGGACGCACCGGGTTTTTCTGCGCGGCACTGCTGCTCAGACGCGGACTGACGGCAGACGTGTCCGGCGCAGAGTCATTCCTGCAAAGCAGACGCCCCGCTCTGCGCCTCAGAAAGGGCCAGCGGAAGTTCCTCGAAGACCACCTTGCAGACTTTTTGCGCCGCGGAGATAACCGGCAGGACAATGCGCCAGCGGCTGCATCCGGCTGATTCATTCGCGGCAGCCGCGGTCTCAGCTGAACGTTCGGCAACTTCCGTGTAATCCGGCTCTGCGAGCCTCAGAGACGCGCGCTGAACGCTCTGCCGCTTGTAACTTCATCGCACAGAGTAAGGCGCGCTTCCAGACACTCACGCGATCATCAGCCATTTCACGGATGCGGGATCATGTCGCCGCACTGCATCCATTCAGCGGGCACGCCGCCATCCCTCGCGGGACAAACATGCGGGAGCATATCGCCGCACTGCATT
>CASEAR010000075.1 GCA_949285835.1 uncultured Verrucomicrobiota bacterium
CCAATCTCCGGCAATTCCTGGTTCTGACACGTTTTTCGATACATCTCTCTTTCCTTACTGCACGGTTTTTCCCGTTTTTCAGAAATATGATACTACATAATCAGATTTTTTTCTGCTGCAATCTATTAAAAATCAATAGATTCTCTCGTATTCAGCAGACCCTATATAGCAGATTTACGCGCTATTGTTGACCAGTTTTGGGCTTAACCTCCACGCACCTCTACGTTTAAACACATATGTCTACAAAAAGGTGTCTCCCGCACGCAACAACTGCACCTCTTGAGAAAAAGTCTTAATTTGGAATTGCAGCTGCTTTTCCGCAAATATACTGCACAGAAGCAGCAGTCTTCTCACACGCCGGCAACGGCAAACATGCATATGCCGGTTTTCCCGCCATGTAGAAAATTTCGCACTGAAAGAAGTTAGAATACTTCTTAGTCATATGTTCTCGCAACAGACCACTAAGTCTGCTTGATTCGTGAGCTGCCGCACCTGAATTGTACCTGACAGAACGATAGCAATCCTGCAGCAGCAAGCCTTCTCGTAAACACTGGGCGGCAATCATATCCAATCGCCATTTATCGGATCAATTCCATCCTGACGATTCAACTTTGCACCATGTGGAAATGGAACGCCGCCACGTATAACCGGATCATCTGTACTATGTTGCCATTCGTCCAGCAAACCACGCATGCTACTCAGAACATCGGAATAATTCTTGTCAAATGCTACAGAGAATGATTCTGATGGATCCGTGTACAAATCAAACAGCTGTTCATCAGGAAGCGCCTGACGCGACTCCAAACCGGCTTCCCGCCGAAGAAATCGTTTTGTTATGCCATCGTCAATATTCGGCAGCACAATTCCGGATTTGTAGTCATCATACCTACGCACATACCTGAAACGATCCGTACGGACCGATCTTTGAATATCCCGTGCTGCATGATAATTAATTTCAGAGAAAACCGCATCATGAAGTGCCGACTTCGAACCATAAATCAATGGCATCAAAGAATTCCCTTCAAGCCAATCCGGCGGATCTGCTCCGATCCACTCGCAGACTGTGGGAAAGAAATCCAACTGAGAAATCAGAGCATCAGACACTTTTCCGCCGCCATGCCCCGGTATTCTGAGCAAGAACATTACACCGCATCCATCGTCGCTGAGAGTGCATTTCATCCCTGGAAACGCAGCACCGTGATCTGTTGTTACAAGAACCATTGTATCATTGTACCTGCCAGATGCTGACAGCGTATCAAAAACGCATCCGAAACACCTGTCCATATGCCTTACAGCAGAGGAAAACGCTGCCCAGTCTGACCGACACTCTGCAGTGTCCGGTATTGGCGAAGGAGCCTTAACCATGTCTGGATTGTCTTTTTCGGAGAACACATCCGGGAACGGCCTATGAGTAATACTCAAACCAAGAGAAAGAAAAAACGGTTTTTCATGTTCTGATTCAATAAAACCGCAGGCCATTGCCGCCCTCGCCATATCTCTGCCAAAAGCGTCAAGATGGATGCCGTCCAAATCCGAACCCGTAAAAACTCTGTCATATCCCAACGCCTCCGGATTCTTATTTGTTTCATGCTGTATGCCGAACAAAGCTGTTTCATATCCTTTTGAACGCAAAAAACTTGCGAGATGCTTTTTCTGATCGTACATTTCAAATCCGCGATGAGCCAGCCCAAGCATCCCGCACTGATGCGGATACTGTCCGGAAAGAAGAGAAGCTCTTGCAGGCGAACATGTCGGGCAGCAATCAAACGCACGTCTGAAAATGACGCTCTTGCCCGCAAAAGATTTCAGATTTGGAGTATCAACAGCATACCCGTAAGGCTCGATAAATCTCCCTACATCATGTGTGTGAATGTAGACTATATTCTTCATTATTTGATCCTTGTCTTTTCAGGTCAGAATACTAGCCTGTAAAGCTTCCAGAGAACAAGCAAAAAAGCAAAAGCGACGACAACAACAAAATACTTTCGTATGCCGACGGCATTAACATGATTCTGAAGTCGTATTCCAACTGAAGTTCCGGCAGAACTTCCCGCGACAAGGTACGGAACAAGAGGCATACAGATATTTCCGTTCATCCAATGAAAAATTGTGCTTCCCACACCGGAAATAAACACTATCATTGTCGTAGTGAGCGTTGCATACCGTGTCTGCTGCCCGACGAGATAATACATTACAGGGAACATTATAACCCCACCTCCAATCCCAAGCACACCGCTAAGAATGCCCATAACCAGACCTAAAAAAGCTAGTACAGGCGCACTAAAAGTTCCGTAAGGGATCGTCCGGAAATGTATGCAGGGAGGCATTCTGATTCCATACAAAATTCCTTTCCTTACTTCATCCTTCTCCTTCTTTTTTCCTCGCAGTTCTGAACTCATACAGAAAATTATTGAGACAAGCAACAGGCAAAAAAGTACAAGCAGCGCGATATCCGCAACGGGGACAGACCTTCCGTCAGAGATACTGACGCTTCCGTATCGCTGCAACAAAGAAACAATGCTGGCTCCTATCCATGTCCCTGGCAAAATTCCTGCAGATACATATAGTGCCACCTTTGCTCCATACATTTTGCGATCCAACCGTTGTAGCAAAGTCAGCAGAGAAGCACAAGACACCTGAAATGAACTTGTTCCCACGGCAATTGCCATGTCCATTCCAAAGAAAACATTCAAAGCCGGAGTCATTATAAAGCCCCCGCCCGCACCAAAAAAGCCGGTTATAATTCCTATCGCAAAACCAAGCACTGCTCCTGCGATTAAATTCTGCAACACATCAAACAATACAACTCCTGTCTACTATGCTCCGGCAATTCTCGGCATTGGAATTTGCTCTGTTTCCATTTTTGCCTGAACAAACTCCAAAAGCAATTTCTGCTTCACGGCAAGGAATTCCGGATTGTCCCACAAATTTACATATTCATTCGGATCAGACTCTAAATCAAAAAGCTCGCCGTATTCCGCCATCCTGTAAACAGTTATCTTATATTTTTCCGTGACCATAGTCTCCGCGTGAAAAGAAGTGGGATTGTGGTGATTTTCCACAATTGCATGTTTGCGCATATTTGACACCTCGCCCTTCCACGAACCGGAAACATCGATCCCAGACATTCTTCCCGGGATCGGCAGCCCCGCAAAAGAAAGAAACGTTGGAGCCAAATCAACGGTGGACTGAATATTCCGACAAACAGCTCCTTCCGGGATTTCACCTGGAAGCGAAACCACCGCCGGAACCCTTATCAAATCCTCGTAGTGATGCAGTGCCTTGGCAACTAGACCATGCTGCCCGTAAAAATCTCCGTGGTCTGACGTAAAAACAACTAGAGTGTCCCGCGTAAGGCCGAGATCGTCCAGATGATCCAGAATTCTTCCGATGTAACTGTCCATCATGGTCACCATCCCGTACATGGCTGCAATATTTTTCGCTTTCTCCTCCTTTGAGCGCAAGTGGGATTGCGCCCCATGCAGCCAGTTTCCTCCTTTGTCTTTCGTATATGCAGAAAAATCCGGATCTATTTCCTGCGTCATTCTGAAATGTGGTGGTTTGTCGTCAAATTCTCCATCTCTGAATTCCGGTACCGTAACTTCCCGAGGGTTGTACATACTGGCATACGGCTCCGGAACCATATAATTCGGGTGCGGATCAAAAAAAACTCGCCCAGAGGAAAAACTTTTCGTCTTTCCGGCAGAACTCATCGAGCATAGCGTTTGTTCTCTCGGCTATCCACGCGTCGTAGTGTATTTCCTCCGGGATCTCCCATGCCTGGCCTGGTTCAACTTTCCGGTGACTCGAACGGGCGAGCTTGTCTTCCGGGAATGTAAATGCTTCGCTGTTCGGCAAAAAATAGTCTCTCCAATTTGCATACCCCTTTGACTGCATCCACAAAGCATAGTGCTGCCCGACATGGCTTTCGTCTGTGTGGTTTCTGGCAAGTTCTACATGATCAAAACCATAAAATGGCCCACTAAAACTTTTCCAATACTCCAAATCGTGCAGACGCGGATACGCTTCAACAGACACATACTCGTCGGTCGAAAGCAAAGGCTGAAAATGTGCTTTTCCTATCAGACAAGTCCTGTACCCGTTTTTACGAAACTCGTCACAGACTGTAGGAACATTCTCCATAAGCTTTGTGCCCAGACTGTACGCACCGTGCTGGCTGGGATACATTCCAGTCAGCCAACTGCATCTTGCAGGAGTACACGTCGGATTTGGCGTATAACACCGAGACAGATACAAACCGCGCGACGCGAGCCTGTCCAAATTCGGCGTCTTAACCTCTTTATTGATGAATCCGAGCAGACTCCAATGCTGCTGATCACTCGTTATAAACAAAATATTTTTCATCGAGACAACAAAGCCGCGAAACTATGTGCTGCAAAAAGGGCGAACCGGGATCTGCTACTGTCCACGAGAGACCGGCTTATGGCGTCTGCCGCGTCTATCCCGGCCGAATCTGTCCAACTTGCCGATCTGTTCTGGAGAAAGATTCCGTCTGACGATGAGGAACTTCTCCATCTGAGCTTCGGCAATGCTGCTGCGGATTCTCCATACGTCTTTGACGTTTTTCATCACGATGTCGTCAGGTTCATTTCCGCGGATTCCGTCAGCCTGTCTCTTCAGCGCGGCGGACAGTTCGTGCTTCAGTCCGGAGATTCTCTGATCCACCGCCCGGACTTCTTTTCTTACCTTCTCACTCTCCTCGTCTGAGATACCCGAGGCCTCAAGAGCTTCGGGATTCTCCAGCTTACGGATTATGGTCGTCCGTATGCCTACCTGATCCGGCGGCTGACCTGGGCGCGTCCTGTCGCTGCCGCGGCCATCTTCTCGCGCTGAAAAAAGCCTTTTATTATTTGACTCCGGAGGATTTTTCGCGCCGTGATGCGGTTCCTTCACATTCATGTCCAAACCGCCATCTGCAGACGCCGCGCCTGATTCCTGCGGCACAGCCGTCTCACCGCCGCGTTCCGCATCTTCAGCCTCCGGAAGACCGGAGCCCAAAACTGCGGCTCCAGCAACAATCGCAGCGGCAAAAAGGAATCTGCGTACGCCGGGAAAACTCACATATAAACCACGCATAACAACCTCCATATGTCAACATATCAACATGTCCGGCACCGGTTCAGCCCGCAGGGATGCGCACACCGGTACAGGACGGCGGCGCAAGCCCGGCACTTTATTTCCCGATTCTGAACAAAATGCGGACAGCACACAGACGCAGTCCGGTTCCACTCCAGACACAGGAGCGGTTCTCCGATGAAAATGTACCGCAAATTTCAAACACATGCATATTTGACACACACCTTCCCGGAGAACCGCACTGACCGATTTGCCGTTATACACGCCCAACAACGCTTCAATCGCGTATTGCCGGAGCTTCTTTCTCTTCAGGGGACGGAACCTCACGCCCATCCACGTCTACATCTTCACGCGGCTTGCGGGGCTTTTTCACTGCGCCTTCATCACGAGGCTTACGAGGCTTTTCCACCGCGCCCTCATTGCGAGGCTTGCGGGGCCGTTCCACCGCGCCCTCATTGCGAGGCTTGCGGGGTTTTTCCACTGCGCCTTCATCGCGAGGCCTGCGAGGCTTTTCCACTGCGCCTTCATCACGAGGCTTACGGGGCTTTTTCACTGCGCCTTCATCACGAGGCTTGCGGGGCCGT
>CASEAR010000076.1 GCA_949285835.1 uncultured Verrucomicrobiota bacterium
TGCTTGAACATCATTCCCTGATTCTGCCCCGCGCCGAGAGACCAGTCGCCGAGCTGCTGCAGATCGTCATCCGCAGCCGGACCGATGACCGCAATCTTCCGCAGCGTATCGGTACGTACCGGCAGGATGCCGTCGTTTTTCAAGAGTACCGCCGATTTTGCAGCCGCCTCAAGGGCAAGTTTGCGGTGCTCCTCGCAGCCGACCACTTTGGAAGCCCTCACCCGGTCGAAGAACCTTGGATTCTCAAACAGGCCAAGCCTGAACTTCAGTTTGAGTATGCGCGCCACTGCCCGGTCTATAACCTCCACGGGGATGCGTCCGGCTTTGACCATGTCAATGGCGTGCCGGATATAGTCGCCGGGCGTCATCATCATATCGTTGCCGGCGTTCACGGCAATAATCGCGGCTTCATCATCATCCGACGCCACAAACTGTTCGTTCTTTAAACGGCACACATTTGCCCAGTCGGTAACAACAACGGCATCCGAATGCCATTCCTTTCTCAGGATCGTGTCCAGCAGCCATCTGCTGCCGGTACACGGCACCCCGTCTATCACCTGATACGCCGTCATGAAAGAAGCGCATCCAGCCTTTGCCGCCTCCTCAAACGGAGGAAGGAAAACAGCCCGCATCTTGCGTTCCGAATGATCGCTTTCCGACGCCTCGCGCCCCCCGGAGGTCTCCCCATAACCGGCAAAATGCTTGGCACATGCCGCCACCGACTCCGGATCGGAAAGAGATTTTCCCTGATACCCGCGGATCATTGCGGACGCAAACTTGCCAATGAGAAATCCATCCTCGCCAAACGTTTCATTAACACGCCCCCATCTGGGGTCACGCGCCATGCATAATACCGGACTAAACGTCCAATGACACCCGGTATAGGCCATCTCGCGCGCAGTCGCACGCGCCACCCTCTCGCAGAGAGTCTCATCCCACGCACATGACAGTCCAAGCTGCGACGGGAACATCGTGGCATTGTACTCCATGGAATGCCCATGGATCGCGTCTATGCCCACTATCAGCGGGATACCGAGTCTGGTTTTTTCGACAGCCGCCTTCTGCGCCTCAAAGACGTCATCGTCCACTCCGCACAGAATGCTGCCGATGTTGTTCTCCACAACTTCACGGACGACATCGACAAAAACCGGCTGCTGGCACGTTTGACCAATCTTTTCCTCCAGCGTCATCCTTGACATCAGGTCAGAGACCCGCTCTTCCACCGACTTTGACGGATCCTTATAAACCGGATCCGCGCCAAGCACTTTCCCCTTGTGTTTCCCTACGGACGAACTGTTTTTTTTCATTGTATATCCTGCATTGACATTCAATCTTGCAATTGTACAGCCGTTAAGCCTGTTCATCAAAGACCAACACGGCATGCGGAGCTACTTCGACATCTCCTGAGACCTCCCGTCCGCTGAGCATTTCTGTGCGGCTTCCGCACAAGGACATCGATTCCGGTTTATCACCGTAGTTGATGATGAACACATATCTGTGACCATCTCCCTCACGCGCACACGCCCGCAGATTCCCGGATATTTTTGAAAACGGAGCCGCGGTCTTCAATTTCAGCCTGTCCGCCATTGCCCGATAAAAAGCGGACGCAAAAGCATCGCCACGCAGCGCAGCGGCAATGTACCACGCTTTGCCCTTACCTGCGCTGTTGCAGGTAACGGCCGGCGTCCCCGCATAGAAGTCACCGCCATATGCCGCGACGACGTCCGCGGATTCCGTCCTGACTATATCGCACACATCACCAACCGTATATACACCGCCGAAACCATATGCGGCATCCGCGCTGATGGTGTTGGACTCATCCGGGAAAAGATAATCGGTCTCCTCCACCAAAATTCCCAGAACAGAACGAAGTGGACCCGGCAGGCCGCCAGTGAACACAAGGTTGGACTCGTTTACTATTCCGGACAGATATGTCGCGACAAACTCGCCGCCGTTTCGTACAAACTGCTCGATTTTTTCCGCAATCCCCTTGCGAACCATGTACATACGCGGCGCAATAAGAACCTTGTATCCGGACAGATCAGACTCCTGATTCACAACGTCCACTGCGATCCCTGCAGCCCAGAGCGCACGGTAATGCTCCTGCATTCCGGCAGGATAATTTTTTACAAATTTGGTAGGTCCGCAGCTGGCTTCAAGCGCCCACCAGGATTCCCAGTCAAACAGTATTGCCACCTCGGCATTTACGCGAGAACCAGTTATCTGCCTGAGTTCCCGCAGCGCTTTCCCGACACCGGCGACCTCGCGGAACATCCTGTTGTCTCCGCTTCCGATGTGATCTATCACAGCCCCGTGAAACTTTTCCTGTCCGCCGCGCCCCTTCCGAAGCTGGAAGTAACATACGGAATCAGAACCATGCGCCACCGCCTGCATCGATTTCATCATGTGTATGCCGGGACGCACAACCCTCGGATAGGGCCGCCAGTTTGTCGGCCCCGGACAAGACTCCATCATGAAAAACGGCTTACCATGCGACAGTGAACGGAAAAGATCATGGTTGAACGAAACATTCGCCGCTTCGCATGAAAAGTCTTCGTACCCGGCGGAATATGCAGGATACGCATCCCAGCTTGCGATATCAACGAGGGAAGACCACTTCCAGTAGTCAAGGTAAAAAAACGGCTCGCCCATCATGTTCGTGGTCACAGGTACGTCCGGCGTAATCTCCCGCAGCGGTTTCGACTCACATGCGAAAAAGTCAAGGAGTTGGTCGCTGTCAAACCTTCTCCGGTCCAGCACCATCCCGTCGATGGAAGTATCCACCGAACCGATCTGCGACCAGTCCGTAAATCTGTGCGACCAGAATCCGGTCCACCATGCCTCGTTCAGCGCATCAAGCGTGCCGTACCGCTTCTTAAGCCACTCCACGAACGCCGCATTGCACAAGGGACATTCGCATCCGGGACCGTACTCGTTGGAAACATGCCACATTGCCAGCGCCGGATGGCCGGCGTAACGGCTTGCAAGCTTCGTGTTTATCAAGACGCACTTCTCCCTGTAAACCGGCGATGTCGGACAGTGATTGTGCCTGCGGCATTGATTCTCGCGCTGCGGAGCGAAGCTGCCTCCATCAGGGCGGTGCATCCGCCTCACCTCCGGATACTTTGCAGCCATCCAGTTGGGTTTCGCACCGGACGGTGTAGCCAGAATGACGCCGATTCCGGCCTTGGCCGCACGCTCCATGATGTCATCCAGCCACCCGAATTCAAAGCGTCCCTCCTCCGGTTCAAGCGCCGACCATGCAAAAATACCCACAGATATGGAGTTGATGCCAGCCTCGGAAAAGAGCCTGAAATCCTCGTCCGTCGTGCCCGGATAACGAAACCACTGATCCGGATTGTAGTCTCCCCCGTGAAAAATAAATGGAAACTTCGGGTTTACAAAAGCTCTATTGCTCATCAGCGTCTCCTTCTGCACCGTGTTCCGCTTCATTTTGTTTTCGGGCGGATGCGGCGTCGGAACCCGCCTCCACACCGCCTAGAAAAATGTACAGATTGCCATGCGTCTTCATGGCTGATTTCACGTAGGCCGCAATCGAAGAATAGGTATCGGACGGATCGGCGAAGACAAGCAGCACGGGAAGACGCTCAGGCCCGTTCTTTGCCAGAAGCTCAGAGAGGTTATCCGGCGTCACGCCATCAATGCGCTTGACCTCAAGCTCCGGCCGGATTGAAGAATCGTCCTTCCATATCTCCTTTATGACGTTCAGAGACGCTTCCGACCCGCCTTTTGATATGACGAGTTCGCACGGCTGCGCAAAACGGCGCTCTCTGTTCCGCCAGTCCTTGTTCGGCAGAAAAGCCTTGAAATACGGCAGACCCGGCGCAGGCGGCTCTATCTTTATCATGCCGGAAGAATCCGGCCCTTCCAGTATGCCGCATACCGCCGCGAGATGCGACAGCGAGACATCCTCGTCCCAGACAACGGATACGTACGGGTCCTGCCGCTCCTTCAGCGCATTCCCCAGGATTGTCATCACCTCAGAAAGGTTTGTTCTGGAGGAGCACCCCTCAAGCTCAAAAAAGCCGTTTCCAATGCGAAGTGTAAAATCCCTGACCCTTTTTTCGGGAAACCCTTTGCGGTCTTCTGGACGTATCACGATTTCGACAAACGAATTTGTGACTGAAGCGCCCGGTTTGCCGACCAGGAACTTCTCGTAGACATCGCTCTGCATTGCCAGACGCGGCGTGTCGAATACAGAAAGCGCCTCGTTGTACGACGGAGCGATGGACCCCGGCCCGGTCGTATCCGGGAGAAACTTTTCTCCGGTTTCATCCCACTTGTCACCGAGGAAAACAAATCCTTCCTGACTGAGCGCCTTTCCTGTTTGAGCGTCCATAACAAAAAACTCAATCGGAGTCTCCTTCCCATCGTGGCCGCGCACAAAGAGGCAGGCGCGCTCCCCTTTCGACCAAAATCTGAATTTCCCCGGATTAACCGAAATACCCCTCGGCATGCCGATGAATTCCATCGCCCTCGCCACATCCCCGGGAGACGCAAATGTCACAAACAACGACTCGTAATCATGTCCGCTGTTTGACGATATCACGTAAAACTCAGCAATATCCCCCTTTTTTACCAAGGTCGAGAAAGAGTCCAGAACAACCTCCCTGCGCGTCTTGTCCGCAATCAGTCCCGGAACTATGAAGTAATCGGAGCAAGCCCCATGAACGGATTTGCGCTCCTGAAACAAATTCACGCTCCGCACATAGTTGGTCTTGACTGCGTCCGAAGCGTACGGGGAATCAAGAATGCTTTCACCCAACGCGCACGCAGCAAATAAACTGAAAACCGTAAAACATAAAAAAATTCTGCCCATGTATTTCCTCCCAAAACTATTCCTTAAGGTCTATCTGCACCATTTGGGCGCATTCCACCGACGGTACGGTAAAACACAGCGCTCCATCATCATACCTGAACGGGATTCGAACATGCCCGGGAACGAGCTCCACATTTTCCACTTCCGCGCCGGTACGCAGCCGCACACCGACATTCTGCAGCGGCACAAGATCCTCTATCACCTCCACCGCCGCCGGTCTGGCGCCGCCCATTGTCCCTGCAGCCGGGGTTCCGCCGCGAAGGGACTTCTCGGCGTAGAGCAGGTGAAGCACGAGTCTGCGTTCCGCATCCTGCCGCCTGAGCGAAGCTCTGGCCGTAGACGGGAATGCGGAGAACTCACACATGCACGCACCGCCGAGCATGCGGCGGATGACGGCCGCCGCATACTTTCGGTACTCAACGCCGCCGTGCGCGTGGTACTGCGAAAAGACGCAGTGCGCAATGTATGCAACGGAACCTTTTGCGCACGCACATGCGAAACCAGACGGCGAGAGCCTATTCGGCGTATGCTGATGAGAACAGAAGTGATTAAACGACCTGTTGAAATATGGGTCAAAAACATCCCCGAACGAAAACCCATCCCGAATCCTAACCCTTCTGGAAGCCGAATACATCACCATCGGAGTTTGCACAAATCCAGCACGGAAATCTGCATGCGGCAGAATGTAGTCCGGACAAAACGGCGACACGTTTCCGATTTCCGCACCGACGTCAAACATGAACGCCCCGCCGTCCGTGCCGAAGCCAGACTCCCCGCTCAGCAGCACACGCCCGCCGACGCGGATATACTCGTCGATTTTTCTCTTCAGCCGGTCATCCGTCCTGACATGATCCGGCAATATCAGAAGCTTGTAGCCTGAAAAATCCGAATCGGCGTCAAGCGCGTCAAAAAACATGTGTTCCTCAAGAAGAACACGCGACGCGCCGGTATCCGCCTCCTTCGCTCCCGGGCCGCTGTTGCCCGTGCCCTCATTCAGGACAAGACCGATTTCGGCCGCATTGCGGGATCCGACACACCACGGTTCAGAAGCCTCCACTTCGGAATACGCAGCGCCGATGACGCGGTATGTCCCCTCGTCAAGAGCGGCGCTGGGATGCGCCTGATCTCCCACAGAGCACTTGGCGCCGAACGCCAGCATCGCGGCGCATTCGTAACGAAGCGCATTAGGATGCTTAAGCCCGCCGAATTCACCCCATGATGAATTGAACTTTCCGGTCATTCCAAGGTAATCCAAGCCAAGCAGCTCCACATAACGCGCGGACAGCGGGAAGTGGTCGTACCCCCACCCTCCGGTTGGCAGGGATTCCAGCTCCAAATGAGAAAAATACTGCAAAATATCACGTCGTCCGCTGGACACATTGCCGCTGTTGTGAAATACCGGCATATTTGCATTCAGACACCTGGCGGCGGCGGTCGCCCGGGCGTAGTACGTCAAAAGCGTCTTCCTGCTCTGTATCATTCTGTCCGCGGGATCCTCCGGATTCAGCCCGGCGTCCCTCATTGAACGTATGCACGCCGGACAGCAGCAGTCGCGTTCGGCAATTATGTCCAGAAACACGCCGTTGGCGTCCGGGAACAGCCGGACGGCCTCCTCTATCTGGGCGCAGAGATAGTCCAGATAGTCCGTATTGAAGCACATGCAGACGAACCCCGGGACGACGGCTTTGCCGCTCCAGCCCGTACAATTGCCGTCTGAGTTTACAAATCTCCATTCCGGATGCTCAAACGCAGCATATTGATCAAGCCCCGCAGACACGTAAACCGGCGCGGCGACACCGATTTCCCTGCACGCTTCCATTTGCGCACCCAGCAGGTCGAACTTAAGCCCCGGATGCATCCTGCCGACATTGGTGGGATGATAAGACAGCCCATGGTGACATTTCGAAAAAAGCGTGATGGAATCCACATGCGCGGTGCGCAGCGCATTCTGAAACTCGTTTTTGTCAAATCCGGCCCCGATGTCGCTTATATCCGGGGATGTGTGAAAATCCAGATGAACTTGTCTGTACCGAAGTTTATGCATTGCTTCCCCTATGTGTAAGTCTGAAAAACGCCAGAACAAACGCCGTCGATTCCGGCACGGGAAAACCGCTGTCAGGATGCACTTTGGCCGTAACCGTTTGGATTCATGCTTTGCCACTTCCACGCATCACGGCATATTTCGTCAATTCCCCGTTTCGTCTTCCATCCGAAGACACGCTCAGCCTTGGACGCATCAGCATAGCATTCCGCAGCGTCTCCCGCACGGCGGGACGCAATCCTGTATGGCAGAGGCCGGCCTATCGCCTTTTCAAACGCATGAACAATCTCCAGAACCGAATACCCGTGCCCCGATCCCAGATTGACGGCATCGCAGCCCGGCATGTCGTTGATTTTCGAAAGCACTGCAATATGCCCCGCCGCAAGATCACAAACATGTATGTAGTCTCGGATGCATGTCCCGTCCCGCGTGGGGTAATCGTTGCCGAACACACTCAATTCACGGAGCCGCCCAATCGCCACCTGCGTTATGTAAGGCATCAGGTTGTTGGGTATTCCATTCGGATCCTCCCCCATCAGACCGCTTGGATGCGCGCCGACAGGGTTGAAATACCGGAGGAGCACAATGTGCCAGCGCGGATCGGCGCAAGCCATTGCACGCATCATATCCTCCTGCCACAGCTTAGTCTGCCCGTATGGATTGAGAGCAGAAAGAGGCGCATCCTCTGTGAGCGGCAGCTTTTCAGGATTGCCGTAAACGGTTGCGGAGGAACTGAATACAAAATTAAACACGCCGTGTTTGCGCAATTCATCCATCAGAACAAGCGTGCCGCAGATGTTGTTTTCGTAATACTCCCAGGGCTTCGAAACCGACTCGCCGACCGCCTTCAGTCCCGCAAAATGAATCACCGCGTCAAATGAAAACTTGTCCAGAAGAGCGCTCACAGCCGCCCTGTCTCGAATATCTCCCTTAACAAACACGGGACGCGTCCCCGTAACCGCACGCACCCTGTTCAGCGATTCTTCGCTGCTGTTGCTCAAGTTGTCGAAAACGACCGCTTCATGTCCGGCATTTATCGCCTCCACACACGTGTGACTGCCAATGTATCCGGTTCCACCGGTAACAAGTATTCTCATCTGTTTACTCCTAATACGCACCGCCGTATACCATGTGAATCGTAACACATAAAACCCGCTGCCGCAAGCCGTATCCGACAGTCGCAGTTGTTCATAGTTATGGACACCGTACCAAAAATAGGGAAAACCCCATTGGTCAAATTCAAGGACACCGAACGGGGACTTTCTTTCTATCATGAAAGGGCATGAAAACTATGGCCAACCAGACATTCTCGGATATCCTTCCCGACAAAAGGAACCAGTACGCCCGCCTGAAAAGCAAAA
>CASEAR010000077.1 GCA_949285835.1 uncultured Verrucomicrobiota bacterium
GAGGCGCTCGATTTGTCCGGCAGCTGGCCATCGGAAGGCGTGATGCCGCAGACTGTGTCGAAGGTGATAAGCGGTCTGCCGTACGGCACGTATATCGCGAAATTCCGCGTGTGGAACGTGTGCGAAGGCCGCACAAACGAGGTGTGGTCCGCGGCGGCTTCGGACACGGTATTCGGGGAGACGCGCTGGACGGGCGCTGCGGGAGACAGCGCATGGTCGAACCCCGGCAACTGGAGTTCCGGCACAGTTCCGGGGTTCAAGGATACGGCGGTGATAGGGGATACGGGCGTGACGGACGGGCAGGTGTTTGTGCTAGGAGGTTCGTGCCGGGTGGGAACACTTGTGATAGAAACCGCGAAGGGCTTTACTATCGGGGACGCCGAGCTTGACGCGGACAATGAGTTTGGAATAACGGATTTGATCCGACGCGACGTGGACGGGACGGAGGGCAATCATCGTTTCCGGGCGCCGGTGTCGCTGTACGGCGATGAAGAAGGAATCTGCACCTGGGAAATAAGCGGGTCGGCGCGCGTTTACATGAATGCGCAGCTGCGCACAGGCGACAGCGTTTCTCCGACGTTTGTGAAGACTGGCGGCGGCACATTCACGATGTACTACACAAGCCCGGCGTACAGGGGGCCGTGGAAAATCCTGGAGGGTAAATTGGAAGCGGACGGAGACGAAGGCGAGCCAAATGCTCTGGCCGGAAATATTGAAGTTGGCGGCGGAGATGCGGAGGCGACGCTGGACAATCTCGGAGGGAGAGGAAATGCAAGCGCTATGTTCGGCGGCTGTGCGGTCACGGTGAAGACAAACGGCGTTTTTGTGATGAGAGGGCCGACCTCCGGCAAGGTATCAAGCGTCCGCGCAGAGGAGGGCGGATTAGTCAGGGACGTTTCAAGCTGGTGTTATACGTACAAAGTGTATCTGAAGGGTGGGAAAATCACCGGCGGAAGATTTTCTTCCGGCGGTTGGCAGGCGACGATAACGACGTATGCCAGCGAGGTTACCGCGGAGATGGACAGTGCTTTTAATGTCGGCATCTATAACGACATATATGTCAATGTGGAGGACGGAGCGGCTCCAGTGGATTTGCTGATGACAAAGAGCATATATTGCGATGGATCACAGTCAAGGATATGTTACCGGCGCGGGGCGGGGACGGCGGTGTTTACGGCGGCGTCCACGATGGAGAATTCGTCTTCCACGAATCAGGTCGGGTGGAAGATAGAAGGCGGAAGGTCGATTTTCGACAATGAGAGCGGATCTGCCGTGGGAAAGAATCCAACGACTGTGTCCGGGGATGCGATCATCGGCGGAAGCGGATTTTTCGGCGGAGACTCCGCGTATGACAACTTCCGAGTGACCCTCACGGGGTCTTCTGCTGAGAAGACGGCACGCATTCAGCCTGGTTCGGTGGACTTTGACACGGGGGAGAGCCTTGTGGGCACGCTGACGGTCGGCAGCGAGGCGAAGCCGAACGCGGTCATCTTCGGGAAGTATTCCGGACTGGACTGCCAGATCGGACCAGACGGAGAGGGCGACTGCCTCGACATCTTTGGCACGGTGGATCTGTCGGCGGGGAACTCGGAACTTACCGTGACGGTGGACCCGAATGCGAAGCCGGGAGTTTACACTCTGCTGCGTGCGACAAAAGGGCTGACCGGGGAGTTCAGCAGCGTGGAAGTGTCTCCCGCCGGGATGGGCCTGCCGAAGCTTGCGGGCAACGAGATAATATATACGATTCCGCCTCCCGGATCCGTCATATTGATCCGGTAGGTAGTTGACTGGACGGGCGGCCCAGTCCGCATGCTGAAGGCGGGTGCGAGAGGGGAATGTTTTCCCTCTCGCATCATTTTTTTGAGTTTCGCCAAACGCAGCGGTTTCAGCGAGTGTCCTCCAAGACAGTGAAATCCCGGTTCCTGCATCTGCCGTCCGCAGATCATTGAGAGGTTCCGGAAAGATTTCCGGAAGTCCAATCCCAGGCGGCAGCGCGGCATCCTGTGAAGACAAATGCCCGGAGGCTTACGAAGCGCGGGCATGATCAGCCGCCGCGGCGCTGCGAATGCGTGCTGCGAATGCGTGCTGCAAATGGCGCATGCCGGCAGATCGGCATGAATATTGATTTGTCAGGCAGATTTTTCCGGACTGCCGCCTCAGGCTGAACCCAACGCTCTTACGTCTGAGCCGGCCTTCGTGGAATGGAGTTGGGAAGCCGGTACGCAAGGGCGCACTGACAATACGGCGGCCTATGGGGGGGGAGATGCGGCATTGCGTGCAGCCGGTTTTGCCTCAGCCTCCGGTTTTGTAGTTCCATGCGGTTTCCAGCATCACCCTGTAATTATCCGCAAACTGGTCGGAAATATCGGGGTCGTACGGACCGGCCGTCGGGGACAGGATGAATCGCCGTCCGCGGTTTTCGTCGAGGAGTCTGGTTACTTCTTCGGTCATTCGCGCCGCATCAAAACTTCTGAAATCATCATACTGGATATTGCCGATAAGAGTCATGTTGCCGCCGACGATGCTGTACGCCTCCGGGAACGTGCAGTTGCCTACCGGGGGCGCTTCTATCGTATGCACGGCGTCGGCGTCCATTTCTCTGAAGTATGGGAGAACCTCGCGTATTTGTCCGTGAAAGTGCTGTATGACTTTGCATCCGTAGTCATGTATCGTTGAAATCAAGCCTTTTGCAGACGGCAGTATCCATTCTCGGAAAGTTTCGCAGCTCACGAACGGGGGCGCAGCCAGTTCGGAGCCGACCATGAAGTACACATCGGCCATGTCGTGCTCCAGAGTGTACTTGTAGACGATCTCCTTCTGCTTGCGGAGCCGTCCGAGGAATCCGGTTATCATGTTCCTGGTGTCTTCGTAATATGAAGCGACGGCTAGTTCTTCGAGGTTGGAAGCATGATATACGAACCCGATCGGTTCACCGAGATCGAGCATCATAGCTCCGGAATTTTCCGGAAATTCCGCCTTCTCGCGCATGTATTCCGGGAGCATTCTGTCGAGCTGCATTCGAATGATTTTTTCATCGGTCTCTACCGGCATCGAACACAGTTTTTCAAAATCCTCCTGAGAACTCACGAGCTTGTGGTTTACGGTTTCACCCTTACGGATCCCGGATTCGGAAAACAGCACGGCGTCCTTGTATTTGAGAGTCCGACGTGTGATTTTCTCCTCTGCGTTGTCGATTTTTTCCCACGTGTCCTCTACGTCCGCTGTGAAGCATCTGCATCCGATATTGCGCCTGTCGAGCGTGATTGCCATAGCCTCCGCCATGGCCGATATTCTGGAAAGTTTGGGGTGTGTGCGTACGTCGACGTAGTAAGACACACGGTGCCACGGGAAAAGAAGCCACACCGGCACATGGTCGGTGGGTTCTCCGTTCAGGGCGGCAAACAGTCTTTCTCTGGGAGTCATGCTGTGGAGCCTTGTCAGTCTTTGAGGCCGAACATGCGTTTCTTCAGGTCGAGGTAGAACAGGTAGTCGTCTTCCGGCACGTTCGGCGGGCACCGGTGGTCACAGAAAGGGATATAGCCTCCGCGCTCCACGTATGGGACGAGGCTGTCCAGATATTTGCGTATTTCCTCGCGTCCGGCTGCAAGCCGGATTTTGTCTACTCCGCCCATGATTTTCATCTGTCCGTCATACGCGTCGAGGATTTCGCCGGGGTGTGCGCAGCTGTTTACTTCGTATGGAAACAGGCAGTTCACTCCACCCTCGATAAAGTACGGCAGGATGGGACGCACATCGCCGTCGCAGTCGATATACCACAGTTTAATGCCGTACTGGTCGAGTTTCCTCCGTATGCGTTTGTATCTGGGCATGACCACGTCGCGGAAAAATTCTACGGTCACGAGCGGTCCGCTCCGGAAACATATGTCTTCCCATCCGGATGCGTAGTCGAACTGGAAATGCGGCAGCAGCATGTCCAGAGACTGTTCCACGAGCTGGCAGCACGTTTCGACCATGTCCTCCACCATTTCCGGGTAGTCGTATGCGGCGTAGGCGAGGCCCTCGAAGGTCAGCATGTCGCGTATTTTGCCAATCATTGAGCCGCACCATATGCCGAGCGGGTAGTCGCGGCCGGCTGGGTGCCGGGTTTTGAGCGCCTCTATATCCGGAATTCTTGCCGGATCGTCGAGGCGGAAGCGCTCCTCTTTGACTTTTTTCCAGTCGTCCGGCGTGGTAATGACGGATTTCAGGAAGTGCGGGATAGAGGCATGTCCCGTGTTCTGCACTTCGCAGATCACGCCGTCGGAGTTTATTATCACGTCATAGTCTTGGTGATGTTCGACTACTTCGCTGTCGAAGCACGGATGCATCCATACTTCACTTCCGACGGAAGCGATTTTGTCGAACGCGAAGAATGCGTCCGCCTCCGCGTTGTTCTTAATCCCGTTTTCGGCGAAAATTTTCCATTCAGTAAAATTTTCGTCCCAATAACCGAATTCCATATTGAAGGAGCGGTCAAATGCGCCGCCGTTCATCTGGTTCAGGAATCTCTCGCGGCCCGTCATTTTCCCGGGCCAGGGTTTGAATTGTATGCTCATGTCATTTTACTGGTCCCGGCTGGGACGCCGGGCGCGGATTTTGTTTTGGGAGGTTCGGGCACAGTGCAGGCCGCGGGGGCTTCAGTACGAGAGGACGGTCTCCATGGCGATGCGTTCCCACTCGAAAATATTTACGGGATTGTCGGAGCAGGAGCTTATGTCCTTGAGCGTTATGTCGCAGGAGCATCCGTTTCTGGCGCACGCGTCGAGGATCCTGCGGAGTTCTCTCCTCAGTTCCTGTTCGTTGAGGTGCGGCACGGCTACAGCGGCGGGATTTGTCTTGACCGAAAGCACGTATTTTTTGCCGACGGCTTCGGCTTCCGCGTCCACGTCAGCCCATGGGGTGCATCCGATTTTGCGCAGATTCGGGATTTCCGATACGATGTCCACCTTCTTGTGCAGGGGTTCGCAGCACCCGTAATACGACAGGCCGCATGAGCCTATTGTGCTTTTCATGTAGTCTATGTCGAATTCCTTGTGCATTTCGCTGCTGACGGAACCGAATATCTGGGCCATACCCCGGCCCCAGATGTTTTTTCGGGTGACATTATCACCGATTTTGCCGGGCAGATCGCTTACGGCGGCGGCGGTGCAGTGGAGGGTGTACTGATCCCCATCCAGAAGGCCGAGTTCTTCGTACTGTGCGAGCTCGTGCATCTTGATTTCCGATATTTTCCTGACGACCGCATGCATGAAATCGGGCCGGTCAACGAGGTCTATGAACACATTTTCCACGCCGTGGTATCTGGCGACGTCGTCCCAGATGGTGAAGTAGAGCATTGACATCCCGGTCTTCCGCACGGGAACAATGTCTCCGACGGCGTCCCCGAGCCGGTTCCAGGCCCGGTCTGTGGTTTCCCTGTCGTACGTTATTTCCGGCAGGAACAGTTTGTCAAGATCTGCCTGATCCCGCAGCTGGTCTATATAGGCGTGCGACACGATATCGGTGGTGTCGGACGTCTTGAGGATCGTGTCGCGTGTCTGTATTCCGCACCCCGTGGATCGAACCTCTTTCCGGACCGGCAGGTACGGCATGAGTATCATGTCCGCGGGGAAATGCCGGAACTTGAACAGGTTCGAGCGCATGAACCATTCAGCTTCTCTGAGTACCGGGTCTTCACACACGCAGTCCAGAGAACCATCGAAATTCATCTGCTTCCAGGGAATTTCGTCGATGAGCACGACGGGGCGTATCATTTTCAGATCGTTGACGGCACGATGAAGCTTCATGCGTTCGCTGTTTCGATCCCGCCGTGCGGCCTCCGCGTATTCCCTTGCGAGACTGCGTAGTATTTTGACGTCATTATTCATGCTGCGCGCCGTTTTTCCGTCGTGAAGGCATGGTCGCCGCACGGCGACCATGCCGCATTTTCTGCGATCGCCTAGGCGAACAGCTTGTCGAGCAGTTTTACTGCGCCGTTTGCGTCGTCGCTGTATCCGTCGGCGCCGATTTCATCGCAGTACGCCTGCGTGACCGGGGCTCCGCCGATGATGACTTTTATCCCTTTCGGCTTGAAGTGGTCGACCACCTCTTTCATGTAAGGCATTGTGGTGGTGAGAAGCGAACTGCAGGCCACCACCTGCGCCCCCTGGGCGACGGCGGCCTCGTACTTTGCGATGTCGCTGTTCACGCCGACGTCTATGACGTCGTACCCCGCGCCCTTGATCATGATCGCGACGAGGTTTTTGCCGATGTCGTGGAGATCTCCCTTAACTGTGCCGATTGCTATTTTGCCCTTGGCCTTTCTCCCGGAGGCCGTGATAAGCGGCTCGATGAGCGCGAGTCCGGACTGCATGGCGCGGGCCGCTATGAGGAGCTCAGGCACATACGCTTCGTTTCGCGAGAACTTGTCGCCGATTTCACGCATGGCCGGAATCATCCCGAGGTCGAGAAGTTTGTTTACGTCTTCCTTCTGTTCGATCGCCGCTGAAACTATTGCGGTGACATCGTTGCGTTTCCCTTTGATAATTGCCGTTTTCAGAGCCTCGAAGTCTGTCATTTCATCACCTTCGTTTGTTTTTAATTTATCCGTACGCACGCTGTTTCAGCAGCGCGAAAAACTGCCGCCCCGCGCGGTGCGGGGTCTGCTTTACTCCTCCCGCATGCCTTCATGCGGACAGGCAACCGGTATCCGGACGCCGCGGAACCTACTCGTAATGAATTCGTGTATCATGATGCAGGTTATCATTTTGAAGTGCGGTATGTCTTGTCTGGCAATGTGTTTTTTTTGCTCGATTTTGTCATTGCGCGGCCATATGTCCGTCTGGGACGCAGGCGATTGTTGAAGGTGCCCGTTTCCTGAGGACGGGAAGATTTCCGCCAAGCGCTGCGCTGTTCCATTCAGCCGGGGTGCGGCGCTTTTTCCGGAGCGGCGAATGTTCAGAGGGACCGGAACGCTCCGGCTTTGCTCCGTCTGTGCGTGGAGCGCGGTGATTTTCTGCAAATTCAAGCGAATGTCAGGCACCGGCTGTGCACCGTCCGTGCGTGTGGTGTGTTCTGCTGGAGATTCTGGGGAGTGATGTTCATGATTGACTGAAGGTGCGGCAATTGTTATTATGGACAGAAACAAGGCGGCCGGAGGGGGTGTTTGCCTCCGCACGGGGTGACTCAGGGTCCTGTACATACGTACAATGGGTGATTTATGCGTGCTGCAGTGTTTATGCGCAATGTGATGTCTGTATTTGCGATGATGGTTTTGTTTTCGCTGCCGGCGGCTGCATATACGGAAGCGTCCGGCGCGGGCTTGTCCGATGAAGAGGTTTTCGGCGCGGGCGAGCCGGAGGATTCAGGATGGAGCCTTGAACGGGTGTCCCGGGCGATTCGCGTGGGGGGCGACATCCGCATTCGGTACGATATGAACGACAATTGGCCGAGGGGCGAGGGCGTCGCGCCTGGAAGCGCCTACGAAGAGTACCTGCGGGTTCGCACACGGATATGGTCGGAATTTGACCTGCCCGGGGGGCTCCTGTTCAGGATCCGGGCGGGGAACGAGTTCCGCCGCTACAGCAACAGTCCTGAGAACAGCGGCAGGTTTGATTTCCCGGACGTGCTCTTCTTCGACAACCTTTATCTGAACTGGGACGGCGGCGGAGATTGGAGCGTGAGAATTGGACGGCAGGACATTGTGAAGGGGGCTCCCCGCATCATCGCCGACGGTACCCCGGGAGACGGGTCGCGCACGTCGTATTTCGACGGCATTGTGGTCACGAGGCGATTTGCAGAAAAAAGCTCAGTGGATTTTATGGGTACATGGAATCACTACCGCGATGAACTTGCCGTGGGGAGCACGGATATAGGGGTTTACGACATGAATTTCATGCGCCGCGGAGACCCTTATTCGCGGATGGACGAAGGCATGCTGGCTGTATATGCCGAATGCCGAGAAATCAATGACCTCGGGTTCGACGCGTATTTGATCTGGAAGAAAGAGACTTCTTACCGGGACGGATCGGAACTGCGCCCGGGCCGTGATTTCAGTACGGCAGGCTGCCGCATACTGCCGGAATTTTCCGACTGGCTCAGCGGCGAGTTTGAGTGTGCCCTGCAGTTCGGACGTGTCGATTCCAAACAGGACATGAAATCGCGCGACATCCTTGCCGGTATGCTGTATGCGGGGCTTACGGCGAGGGCTGCGGGCAGTCCTGGTGCGCCTTCGCTGCGCATAGCGGCTCTCTTCCTGAGCGGGGACTCCGATTCGTACAATGGTACGGCCGATGGGAGTCGGGATTCCGGCTGGAATCCCGTGTTCGGCCGTTTCCCGCCGTCGAGCGAAATCCTCATATATATGTATGACGTGGCAAGGTGGTCGAATCTGTTTTATCCGCATGTGGAGATCGGAGCGGATAC
The DNA here is from genome assembly GCA_949285835.1 of uncultured Verrucomicrobiota bacterium. Lineage (GTDB taxonomy): Bacteria > Verrucomicrobiota > Kiritimatiellia > RFP12 > UBA3636 > CASEAR01. The sequence continues at coordinate 8,404 of CASEAR010000077.1, forward strand.
TCTGCCGGGTCATCGTCTGAGTCTTGAGACGGGGCCCATGTATGCCGTGGAGAAGGACTGCGGCGCAAACGGGCGGTTCCGCGGGCTGTTTGCCCGTTTGGTGTACAGGTTCCCGCTGCCGGATTTTTGCGGCGTTAAACTTTCGGGATACGTCGCCGGGGATCTTTTTGAATACGGCGGCTACTACGATACTGCGGAAGACCGTGCAACGAGCATACGGTTCGAGGTGAACGCCGCGTTTTGATTTTCGGAACGCGTCCATACTCTTTGACGGTGTTTTTTTCGTGAGAATGGAGAAGGACCTGAGGTTGCATGGATTTTGCATCGATTTGTCGCAGTTTGTCAAATAGACGCTTGTTCTCCCGTTTTTTTTAGAGTATGATTGGGTTGCTTGCGGGGTGTGTTCTGCGGTTCGATTCCGGGAAGGATTCGGCGCGGGGACGCGGTCAATGTTCTTGATTTCAGTTTTTCCCCGAGGTCTGGAAGACATTAACAAGGTGGCTGCATATGAAAGAGGAACTCTTGGAAGAATCGTTTTGCACACAATTCAATCCCGGTGATGTGCGTCCGTTGGGATGGCTGCGCAGTCAGCTTGAGATTCAGGCGTCGGGACTGCCGGGAAATCTCGATCGGATTTGGCCGGATGTACGCGATTCTCAGTGGATCGGCGGTGACCGGGAGGGCTGGGAGCGCGTCCCCTACTGGCTTGACGGCTTCATTCCACTTGCGTGGCTCCTGGATGACGCGGACATGAAAAAGCGGGCAGACAGGTACGTGAATGCGATCCTGGAGCGGCAGAGCCCGGATGGGTGGATTTGCCCGTGCGGAGAAAAAGAGCGGGGCCGCTACGACGTGTGGGCCGCTTTTCTCATCTGCAAGGTGCTGATGGTTTACCACGACTGCACGACGGATCCTCGCATTGTGCCAGCCGTCGAAAGGGCGCTTCTGAATCTGAGGAAGCACCTAAAGAGCTTTACAATTTTCAACTGGGCGGCGTCGCGGTGGTTTGAGTGCCTGATACCGATATACAAGGTATACGAGGTCACGAAAAACGCGTATTTACTCGATCTGGCGCTGGATTTGAGGACGCAGGGAACGAGTTACGACGCTCTCTTTGAGGACTGGACGGACACCGAGCCGTGCGGTTACTGGAGTTTCCGCGCGCATGTCGTGAACCTGGCAATGGCGCTGAAGTCCATGGCGCTGTACGGCAGGATAAACGGAAAAACGGAAAAGGGCGTTGAGTTCGCGGAGCAAATGTATTCGAAGCTCATGCGGTATCACGGGTCTGCCATAGGGCATTTCAACGGCGACGAAGTGCTTTCCGGAAAGAGTCCGGTTCGCGGCGCGGAACTGTGTTCGATCGTGGAAGAGATGTTTTCGTTCGAGACGCTCTACGCTCTTTCGGGCAAGGGCGTCTGGATCGACAGGCTGGAAATGCTGGCTTACAACAGCCTTCCGGCCACAACGTCCCCGGATATGTGGACGCACCAGTACGACCAGATGGTAAATCAGATGGCGTGTGTCAAAATACATGGGAACACCCCGTTTACCACGAATGGGCCGGACAGCCATATTTTCGGACTTGAACCAAATTTCGGATGCTGCACTGCGAACATGGGGCAGGGGTGGCCGAATTTGGCGCGCAGCGTGTTCCTTCGCAGGGCCGACGGGGTCGTGTGCGGGGCGATTGCCCCGGCATCAGTCTCATTCGAGACCGGCGGCGCCTCCGTAAAGATTGCCCTCGCCACTGAGTATCCGTTCGGAGACAGCGCGGAGTTCGTGGTGAGCGTGTCGAATCCGGTGGAGTTCTCCCTGTATGTGCGCGTTCCTGGTTTCGCAGATTCTGCGCGTATCGACGGGCGAGAGGTGCAGCCGGGCTCTGTGAATAAAATACGGCGCTTGTGGGACGGTGTTGCGGCCGTCAAACTCGATATGGATTTTCATGCGGCGGTAAAGGACCGCGGCAACGGTATGTGTGTGCTTGGGCGCGGGCCTCTGATTTTCTCTGTGCCGGTGCCGGAGCGCAGAGTGATGCATGAATACATCCGTGACGGCGTGGAACGGAAGTTCCCGTACTGCGATTATGAGCTGTTCCCGGATGGGGAATGGCAGTATGGCTTCGCATCAGAAAACTTCGAATATGTCCGGAACGATTTTGGAAAATTTCCTTTTTCTGTGGAGCATCCGCCTGTAAAAATCCTCGCCGATATGTTTGAAATGGACTGGGGCGGACGCGACGAATTCAACGGATATGTGGCAGAGCGGTATCCACGCTGTTCCATACCGAAAAAGCGAGTCCGCGTGGCGCTGCAGCCCTACGGGTGTACGAACCTGCGCATGACGGAGATGCCGCGCCTGTTCTGACTGCGTAGCCTGCATGACGAGCTGCGGACGGAAAGGCGTGACGGCTTTTCACCGGAACCCGGGGCCCTCTTTCCCGTTTTGTTCTGCCGGATAACGGCAAAAGTGGCGGGAGGGATGGGGCAGATCGCGTCCGTCCTTTTCTGCCCACCATTGGGTGCTCCGCTGCATATTGGACTTCCCCAGTTTCTGTCCCGCGCCGGAGTGCGATCATGACTGGCTGCAGTCCAATTTACGATGCAGCGCTATGCGCTATCCCTTGGAACGGGCGATGAACCGGAAAGCATTTGTGACCTCGCGCGCACGACAAAGACAGAGCTCTCAATCAACAACAGTCTGAAACGGGCAGTAAGCCGAAAGGCATTTGTGACGGGAATTTTCGCCCGCGCCCTTGCCGAAAGTCTTTTCCGTGACGGCCACATTGGCGATTGTAATCATGTATCTTCCTTTCATGTTGACAATTCTTGACGCTCTGGTTTACCATGCCGACAGCAAGTGGAGGTGCGTCTTCGAGTTGTCGAATCCAAGTATATATATAATGTTGTTCTATCCCCTCTTGCCGGTGCTTATCGTTTGGGTTGTGACAAGCATGCTCCCGTTCGAGTGGAGCTATCGATGGACTTGTCGTCTTGTTAAATTCACCGCTATTTACGGGTGGTTGATTGCGTTGGCAATGTTGGTTGATACGTTTTTGATCTAGCCTGCCGGCACTGCCTTTGCGTCCGTCTTACGCGCGGTTTGCGCTGAAGAGACGTCTATTTTCTCCGTCCGAAATGGGCAGTAAGCCGAAAGGCATTTGTGACTTCGCAGGCAGTGTGACTTCATTGACTTTTCCAAGGAGTCCGGGAAGGGCGGCTGGCTGAAAGGTGTGTACGGTTCCGGCGCGTCATGGAATCCGGAGCCCGATGAGCGGAGCGGCTGCATGTGCCGCGGCGGCGAGATGTGCGGGTGCCGTGGCCGTGCCGCGCCGGATATTTCTGTGCAGGGAGCACACAGGGGAGGCTCGAGCCGTTTCGGGGGCGTCATGCGGCTTCTCTGTTTGTTCTCGCGAGGGGCTATCTTTTTGTTCGTTTTAACTAATAACAACGGAATCTGGTCCCCCGTCTCATTTGTTTCCGGGATCCGGCGCCGGGGGAGCGGGAGGGATGGGGCAGATCTTTTCTATCTGCCATAGGGTGCGGCGCTGCATATTGGACTTTTCGCGCGCGTTTTTTTTATTTTGCAACTTGCCGTTGCCCGCTGTGCGGCGTGCATGGTACAATGGAGCCGTCGGTGTTGCTGCAATGTGTGCGTGTGCTGCGTATCCGGAGGAATTCAGATGGTTCGCATTCTATTCTTTTGTCTGACGGCGTTAGCGGGTGTTTCTTTTGCGGATTCTGCGTACGGAAGCGAGAATCTGCGGGAGTCCTGCGCTGATTTGGTGCTTAACGGTCTCGGCGGCAGGAAATGGCTGGCCTGCAGTGCGTCAGGGCCGCTTACGGACGCAATTGCGGAGCGGGCGGCGCAGAGGGGGATTGAGCTTCATATTGCGCCTCTGGGCGGCAAAGCATATGACGCTCCGTCATACGGTACGTTTATTTCCGGGGTGAAGGCTTTGGGGTCTCCAAGGCTTACGGCGGCGGCGGCTTACGGCGGGGGGGCTGCGTTTGTGCGCGTGTGGCGGACATTCTCCGGTGACGAGGTGATGAAAACCTTCGGCTTCATTTCATCTCCGGAGCTGTTCAGGGCGGATGGATATGTTGCGGTTCCGTCGGGGCTGGTCGTGGCGATGTATCCTGAGCAGACGGTTACCAGGGAATTTCTAAAACGTGCGTATGATGAGTTTTCGGAGACTGCCGACATGGCCGCGGAGCTGATAATGATGAATTCATCAGACGGCGAGGAAATGGAGGATGTCGTCAAATCTCTGGGGATAACGGCGTCGTTTGCCGGCAATATGATGGGCGCGGCGCTTTACAATGCGGGGATGCTTGAAGAGGCGTATGCGGCGTTCAACAGGGCCTGGATGATGAACAACGCCAACCTGCCGGCGTTTTTCAATGTTGTCAAGACTGTTCAGGAGGGAGTGCATAAGGAGCGCAGCGAGTGGCTCAAGTCCATGTTCGCGCAGATGGAAAACAGCGATCTGCGCGACCGCATGGTTCTCGAACACATGGCAATGTCAGCCATGCACGGCTATATGGTGGGCAGGAAGGTTTCGGAAGTGGACGCGTGGAAAGGCTGGGAGATGATGGCGACCGCTATTCCGGGATTTGCCGGCACGAATGCGGCCGTCCGCCTTGCGGAGAGCAGGAAAGACCTGACCGATGACGCTCAGAGAGCCGTTTTCCGCGACAACGTGATTAAGGTGCTGGAAACGGTTTACTACGTGCCCGACTCCGATATGAAAAAGTACGGGGAGTTCCCGGTTTCCGGCGGGATGGACTTCGAAAAGGCGGCCGGGCTGGCCCGTGAACTGCTTGCGGACGGCGATGTGCGCGGGGCGGCGTTTCTTGTTTCCGAGGCGGCTGCGGTCAATGCCGCCGGCATCGACGGGCTTATGGATGAATTTACAGCCGCGGCGCAGTCCAACAGCGTGCAGGCGGCGGCCGTTTTCCTGTCTTCAGTGCCGGAGAATTTGCGTGGACGGTCGTACTGGCGGCAGATGCTTGAAGTGTGCAATGATGCGGAAGATATCAAAGGCATGATAAAATCCGCGGAGATGCTTCTGAAATACGAAGGGGACACTCCGGAAGGCAAGCTAATCGCACAGGCGCTTGAAGGGTGGCGGAAATTTGAAGCGGGGGACGTAAAGGGGGCGTCGGAAATTCTCGCAGGCGTCCATAAGGCGGCTCCCGATTCGGAGCTGTTTTACAGAACGCTGCTCCTTGCCATGATGTTCTGCGGCGATGTGCGCGGAGCGGCGTCCGCCGCCGGGGAGATGCTTGCGAAGCATCCGGACTCGGCATACCCGAACTACGTTATGGCGTCCGCGGCTCTTTCCGCGGGCGACAACAAGGAGGCGGAGAAGTACTTCTCCGCGATATTTGATAACGGGAGGGGCATCCCTGTCAATGTATTCATGGTCAATGACTACGCCATGATGCTTTGCATCACGGGGCGCGGTGCTGTGTCGGAAGCCATTGTGAGGAAATTTCTTGCGGCCACGGGCATTGAGTCGGCGTTCATTTACGATACGCTGGCTACTGCAGTGCGGGTGCAGGGCGGGCGTGGAAGCGAAGCGCTGGAGCTTTATCTCAAAGCGTTGGAAATGCCGGGCGGGGACGACCCGAGGGTGCTGCTGAACGCGGCGGAGATGATCCTTGAAACCGGCGGCAGCAAGGAGCAGGCGGCTGATTTTCTGAAGAAGGCATCCGGAAACATAAAGGCTTTCAACGAGGAGGAGAAATCCCGGTATGAAAAGGCATGTTCGGAAGCCGGCGTGAAATGAGTTGAAGAACAAACAGCGGCTGAGCCGCGGGAGGAGAACGTCATGCCAAAGGCATGTGAACTGAATAAAGGGGATATCGTCGCGATTAACGGCGCGCCGTGCGTGCTTGAGGATTTGAGGGTTTCGACGCCGAGTGCGCGAGGCGCCGCGAGCATGTATCATCTGCGCTTCAGAAACCTTGTGACAAAGTCAAAGGTTGACAACAACGTCAAGGGCGACGAGATGTACGCGTCGATTGATTTCGAGAAGAAGCCGGTTCAGTACCTCTTCAGGGATCACGACGAGTTTACGTTCATGGACACGGAGGATTTCAGTCAGTTTACGCTTATGGAAGGCGACATAGAGGAGGCGGCAAGGTTTCTTGTCGAAGACATGGAGGGCATTACGGCGCTCGTATCCGACGGGCGTGTTCTCGCCATCGAGCTGCCGCCTGCAGTGGAATTGAGGGTGGAATCGTGCGATCCGTCCATGCGTTCCGCCTCCGCCACGGCCAGAACAAAAAATGCCGTGCTTGAAACTGGGCTGGAGCTTCAGGTGCCGGATTATCTTGAAGCCGGTGAGATAATCAGGGTGGACACGAGAACCGGGAAATTCATGTCGCGGGCGTGATGCGCCGGCGCAGCTCTCAAGGTGTCGGCATGATGTGGGATCATACGGCGTACTGCAGGGACTGCGGGAAGCGGGTGTTTGTACAGCCCAGATATTACTCACACGCGAGCGGCACGGTGCTGATGATTTGCACGCTCGGACTCTTCTCTGTCGTCAGGTGGATGTTCCCGGAGCGTTACGGATTGTGGCAGTGCGATGAATGCGGGAGTCTGCGGTGCGTGGACGTGAGGCGCGTCCGCACGGACGGGGAGGGGAACCCGGTCAGACGCGTCCGCCGCAGGCATCATCGCTCATCCCGCTCCGGGAGGCTCCGTTGAACTCCGTTATCCGCGAAAAGCTGAGCCGTCTGCCCGACAAGCCCGGCTGTTACATAATGCGCGACCGCAACGGGCGCATTATTTACGTGGGCAAGGCGGTTTCCCTGAGACGCCGTGTGCAGAGCTACTTCCGCGCGTCCACCCTTGCGAAGGCCACTCCCAAACTCAAGGGGCTCATACACAGCATATGCGATTTCGATTTCATGGTCGTGCGGAACGAGGCAGAGGCGCTTCTCACGGAGGGCCGTCTGATAAAGGACTACAAGCCCAGGTACAACGTCGTCTTCAGGGATGATAAACGCTATCTGGCGCTGTGTGCCGAGCGAAGCCTCTCTTGTCCCAGATTTTCGGAGCGCAGGATCGTGAGGGATGACGGCGATGAATATTTCGGGCCGTTCCCGTCTTCTGCGGTGGTGAGGACGGTCAGGGATTTTGTGGAAAAGAGGTTCGGCATACGCAAATGCCGCGTTCCGCATCCGAACGGGCAGACCCACAAACACTGCCTGAATGATACGATATCATTTTGCTCCGCGCCGTGCATCGGCAAGGTGTCTCCCGAGGAGTACCGGGAGCGCTTCGAGCGCGCCTGCGAGTTCCTCAGGCACGGAGATCCTGCCGCCATGACGCAGCTCCATGACGAAATGACCAGAGCGGCGGCGGAATGCGAGTTCGAGAAGGCCGCCGATCTCAGGGACACCCTGTTTGCGCTCAGGGACATGGTGGGCAGGCGGTCTCGGGTCGTCAGTCCGCCGGCGGCCCGCAGGGATGCGGCGGCCGTCGGGTGCAGGGAGCTTGCGGAAACGCTTGGCCTGGCCGGGCCGCTGTCCGTTATCGAGGGCTTTGACATTTCGCATATAAGCGGCACGCTTACGGTGGCGTCGATGGTGGTGGCGGTGGATGGGATGCCCGCGCACCGGCGGTACAGGCACTTCAGAATAAAGACCGTCGAGGGCATAGACGACCCGATGAGCATTGCGGAGGTGGTCACGCGCAGGTATCGGCGGTGCCTCGAGGAGGGCCAGCCGCTCCCGGATCTCGTCATGGTTGACGGCGGAATCACGCAGCTCAGGGCGGCAAGGCGCGCTCTTGCGGATCTCGGGATTCCGGAACTGCCCGTCGTCGGACTTGCAGAGAGATTTGAAGAGATAGTCGTGGATCGCGGCGGTGTCGGTTCGATTCTGCTGGACAAATCTACGGCGGCGCTTCAGGTTCTGATACGTCTTCGGGACGAGGCGCACAGGTTCGCCATTACGTACAACCGCAATCTGCGGCTCAGAAAAATAAGGGAATCCGTGCTGGACGAAGTGCCGGGAATCGGGGAAAGCCGGAAGCTGGCGCTCCTGCGCAGGTTCGGATCGGTTCACGGAATCGCGTCTGCGCCCCCGGAAGAGATAGCTTCGACCGCAGGGATCGGGGACGCGCTGGCGGCGGCGGTTCTTGAACGGCTTGGCCGGGCGGGTTTTCACGCTGCGGGCAATGCCTCCGGGGGACAGGATCGATGAAGACTGGGATTACATTCGGCACTTTTGATGTGTTCCATTATGGGCACCTCAGGCTTATCGAACGCGCGCGCTCCATGTGCGACAGGCTTGTGGTCGGCGTTTCAAGCGATGAGTTGAACTTTTCAAAAAAGGGAAGATTCCCGTATTATTCGCTCGCAGAGCGCATGGCCATTGTGCGCAGCCTGCGTTTCGTGGACGACGTTTTCGTCGAAGAGTCTCTGGATATGAAAGAGGAGTATGTACGGCGGTACGGGGCCGGTGTGCTTGTTATGGGGGACGACTGGCGCGGCAGGTTTGATTTCCTCGCGAATCTGTGCGAGGTGGTTTATCTGCCGCGCACGCCCGGCATATCCACCACGGCGGTCATAGAACGGATAACGTCGTCAGTACTTTGACAGGCCGCCGCCGCAATGCAACCCGGCGAAAATGTCCGCAGACGGCATTACGACGTCCCGTGACCGATCTTGCGTCAGTCCGCCGAACCGGAGCGCCGCCCGGTTCGGCGGAGCAGACTCACCGGAGGAAAAAAACTGGGCTTGCGTTCGCTTTGTCAAGCAGCATTTCGATTTAAGGCAGCGATGGAAAAGCCCCGATATGCAATGGAATACCCGGCAGAGGGCAGGAAATTAAGGAAGGACGACTCCAGCCCCATACTTCCCGTCTCCGGGGACGGGCCCACCGAAAGAATGGAAGAGGGATCCCATTCACATTACGATCAGGCAAAAAATGAGAGGATGCCCCCATGTGAAACCTACATGGCACAGCATGCGCCACGCCGCATCAAAACACCCGGCTTTCGCCCAGCGGCGGGAGTAAAATGCTGCTTGACAAGGCAAATTCAGCAATAATTGGCGCTGCAAGCGCCTCCATCCCCGCAGCTTTCAGTTCGCGGTCTTCAAATTTAAGATGCACCCGGGGATTGGGATATTTGGTATATCTTCGCATGATGTTTCATTTCTGCGCGGATTGGGCTGAGGGTTCCATTTCAGCAGAAGGCGGAACATCACTGTTTTCCGAAAAAAATCTGCCTGCATGGGCAATGGGAATGCGCCTCTTTTGGGGTGTTTATTTTCGTGTCGCCTGTCATGCCATTGGGCATGGACGCAGGATTCAGCAGTTTTCCATTTCAATTGAGTTTTCAAAAAATGCTTGCTGTTTGAATTCTGATTATGGTAGAGTTCCGGGCTGGTTGATTGAACGGTTTGTCTCTTCTCTGCGAACCGGTTTTTCGGCTGTTGCGGCGGAGTGCCGGCTGGCGTCATGCGGAATCAGATGACGGGCTAATTTGCGTCAAATCAGAAAATGAAACATATGAACCCCTCCAAAAGCCCCGTAGAAGCGCGTAAAACGCGCTCTGTGGGCGTTTCGTTCATTAGGGGGGGGGATGCCGCGGCCGCGCTCCTGTGCGGATAAGGGCCTTTCCCGGGCTTGTAACGGCCTGATTTCCGGGCGTGATTTTGTCTGTTTTTTTCGTTGTTTTCTGAGCCGCTCCATTTCGGCGTTTGCCTCCTGTTTTGCAGTTTCCGTGGTTTCTGCCGCATGCCGTGCGAGTTTCGCGAGTTACGGAGTGCGGCCTTTTTCTTTTTCTCCGTTTTTTCCCGATCACGGTGCGCCGGAATCGTTTCCTTACACCGCACGCTTTCCATGCAGGCACTCAGATCGCGCGCCACTGATATTTTTTTTGTGTTTTCTTTCCAGTTCAGAAAGGAGTTCTTATGGATAAATCTGCAAATACCACTCCCAGGCGGAATAAGTCTTCTCTTCCACGGGTTGACGGGCGTATGGTGCCGGACTGTATACGGATTGCTCCAAAGCCGCATACTGGCAAATGTTTGTCGAAAGTGCATAGGCAATACATGCATTATACGAATCTGGATGCCGTTTGCGGTATTCTGGAGAGCGGATTTCTGCTGTTGTCAAACAACGATGATGTCAATGACAAAGGAGAAGCGCGGATTTGCGGCGCTTCTGAGAAATATTGGATGGCATGTTTTTCCACCGGGACCGATGAGAGGGTTGCGCTCTGGGCGCTCTACGGGAAATGCCGGCTGGACGCCATGCGGCTTCAAATTGGCGGCGGCTATTTGCAGCAATGGGTTCGGAATGCTGCTCGAAGGAGCAATGGCAAACCCGGCCAAATCCACGATTTGTATTGGATTCCGGACGACCCCGGCGGCAGACCGGATTTCAGCGCAAAAGAGCCCGTATCTGCGAACCTGTATACCATCGAGCTGGTCGACGTCATGTATTTTTCGCCGGGTCGGACAAAAGAACGGCGTATTGTCTGGGTGAATGATAACAAGTACATGTTTTATGGAGACGTGCAGAAACCCGATATCGGCTGTTTTGTCAAGAACGTGGGATGGCAATATGAGAAGGAGTCGCGCATTGTGGTCCGGTTCAAGGAGGCCGGTTCGCATCATTCAGAAAATGGCCGTTACGGGTTGAACCTCTTCCCGGATGAGGCGGAAAACAACGATGACGTTGACATTCTTAAGGGACCCTGGTGGAACTCCGACTCCGATAGAAAACTTAAATTACTGGGGAATAAACAGAAATTGATGATGAAATTTCCGAAACTGAAACAACGGATCGAAAACGCAGGCGTTTCAAAAGACGCGGAAAGCATCCATACCGGGCGAATCAATTTTAATCTCTGCTTCACCAGAGACTGTCCTTACTACAGGGCGAAGGATTGTCCGAAGAACGGCGCAGGGAAATAACTTGATTTTACGGGGGATAACTTTGCTTCGAAAACTGGAAATCCGCGATGGGGTGCAGAAGAGCAGAGAACGGGAACTGGTTATGCTCAGGCGCAAGCTTGAGTATCAGCTCACCTGTGTCAAAACCAGCGAACAACCCGGCGGGGCAGCGGGGCTGGCCAGAGTGTTGAACGGTTTCAAGGACATGGAGGCGGGCGTATCGGTTGACCAATCCAAACTCACGCTAGAGGATATGATGGCCGAAGACCCGGACGCCGGGTGCAAAGCCTGCGTTAAAGGTTGTCTGAACAAGTGACATCCGGCGAAAAAACATCCGTTTGGAGAAAGAATAGTATGAAAATTGTCAGAGCTGTGGCTGCCGTTGCGGCGGCGGTATGTTTTTTCGGCCCAGTAAGTGCGCATGCCGGGACTGATTCGGGTTCGTATGTTCTTTCGGATATCGAATTCATAGACAGCCTGTGGGTCGCAAGGCCGGAAGTTATGTATCAGAACGCCGTCGGGCTGCATATTAAAGGCGAGTCCTATGGGATTCCGAGAGCGGACAAGCCTTCTGATGAGGAGGTTTCGAAAGAGGATTATCTCGCCGCTGTCACCCGTTTGGAGACATGGGCGGAAAAGTGCCTTCCGAACGCATATTCCCTGTACAAAGAGGCGAAACTGAAAGCGCTGGAAATCAGGCAGGGATTTGACAAAATTTTTCCGCATCCGTATGGCGTTGATGAGAATGGCCCCAAGTGGGAGTATTACAAGAAAGCCCTGCGGAATGTCCTTTCCGCATATTCTCAATTCGTACGCCGCCGGGATGAGCTCATCCATTTTTATGTGCTCCACAAGACAGGCGCCGTTACGGCGGAGGAATTGACTTGGCTTGACGCGGAACCTCTCGTGGTAACGCCGTTTCCTGTGATTGAAGAACTGATTGAAGTTTCCCGCAAGCCGATGGTGGACGAAAAGTCAGTCCGTGAATGGGCGGCAAAGAATATGCCTGAAACATACAGGCTCTATGAAGCGTTCGAGAAATCGGCTTCCGAAAATTCGAGATTGAAGAGAGAACTGTCGCACGATGTTGCCTGCATGGATTCCGACTGGTTGTTTTCAGGGCTGAACGATCTGAACAGAAAATCCGGCGAAATAATCAATGCGCTTAATTCTGTCGGAACAATCCTGTTCGATTTGTACATGAAACACGGCATGGGCGAGATCGACGCCGCATCCCTTGCGGTGAGAGACATGGAACTTGCCGCGGAAATGCAGAACAAAAGAAATTTCGCTGATGTGTGCTTGTCAGAGTGGGCGAAGAAGGAAAAGTATTCCCCGAACCCCGGAATATTTCTGCTGCCGGGCGATGTGTTAGTGAACGGCATATCGGTCAAAACCGGCGCAGGAAACGGATGGAAATTCAGAGACGGAGTTTTGACGCTTGAGGATGCGGGGCCGTATGTTCTCTGTGGGTCCGCTATGAGCGGAGGGGTCCGCGTGGTTGTCCCTACCGGCGTCAGTGCAGACGTGGTGCTGGCAGGGCTTTATCTTGCGCCGGAAGGAAGAGGCAACAGCGGCTTTTGCGCGTTTTCGATCGAAACCAATGCATCGGCGAACGTCATGCTCATAGGTGAGAATGTGTTGCAAAGCGGATCATGGTCCGGTCGTGCCGGGATTGAGGTACCGGTTGGTGCAACGCTTGCAGTCACGAATGTGCCGGGAGCCTCGGTTGCGAAATTGACTGCGGCCGGCAGGTCTGGCGGCGCGGGTATCGGCGGCGGGCGCGGAAGTTCTGGCGGTACTGTGATAATATCGGGCGGGGCGGTTACAGCCATTGGCGGCGGTGCGGGCATTGGCGGCGGGTATAAAGGCTCTGGCGGCATTGTGGCGATTTCCGGCGGCATGGTTACCGCGACTGGCGCAGGCGCGGGCATCGGCGGAGGATACAAAGGCTCCGGTGGCACGGTGACGATATCGGGCGGCACGATTGCCGCCACTGGCGGCGGCGCAGGCATTGGCGGCGGGTACTATGGTTCCGGGGGTATGGTGACGATATCGGGTGGCAGTGTGACGGCAGCAGGTGGCCTCAATTCCATAGACATTGGCGGTTGGGAAAAGGTGAACTTTGGTTATGCGAAGGCGAAAGTGACACCGACGAACGGAAAAGGGACGAAGGTGTTCTGTGTCGAGAAATCCGGTTTTGCGCCGGGTGAGCCGGTTGAGATAACCGGACTTGGGGATTACGGCGCTGAAGGGATCGTCGCGGACAGGGACGGCAAGATTCGCCTCTGGCTTCCGGCGGGCGAGTATCCCGATGCGGCCTTCAACTGGAATGCGTTTCCGCTGAAGGCAGGCAAGTGAAAATCCTGACGCATTCCGGCGCGGAATGCTCGGGGGATATCTTCCTGAGCGAAACTTTGGCTAATATTTTCAGAGCCCGGACGCGTTCGGTTTTGCTGTTGATTTTTTCTGCGGAAAAACTGTAGAATCGGTCTCTGAGGTGTCAGCGTCCGGCGTTTCGCCGAGCGCGGAGAAACATTGATGGAGAGAAATTTATGAACAATCCGATTTGGCTTATGACTTCGGCGTTCCCGAAGCTTTCTTTCGAACAGGTGCTCGGGAAGGTGCGCGAGGCCGGCGCTCAGGGGATGGAGATATGCGTGTTCAGGCGCGACGGTACTCGCAAAGATCACGTGGCAACCCATCTTGATTACGAGACTTTTTCACGGGACGATGCGCAGCGCCTCATCGACCTTTGCAATGCGGAAGGCATAAGGATCTCCGTCGGTGCGTATGATTTCATGATCGGCGGCGATCCGGCCACATGCCGCGCAAATCAGAACCACATCCTTAAACTGATCAGGATCGCCCACCTGCTGGGCGGCGACGTCAACGATGTTGTAGTCGGCACTTTTGTCGGATACGACCGGGAACTCGGGGTGCAGGACGGCGGGTTCGAAAAGAACCTCGAGGCGTACCGCAAGGTCTTTGCCCCGATAGTGAAATACGCCGAGGATCTCGGGGTTACGCTGTGTTACGAAAATTGTCCGATGGAAGGATGGACTCCGGCCACGTTCCCGATGACGTACAACAATCTGCCGTGCACGCTGGCCGCCAGAAAGCTCATGTACGCCATGATCCCGAGCCGCGCCCACGGCGAGACTTACGACCCGTCGCACGATGTGTGGCAGAACATCGACCCTTCGGACGTTATTCTCGCAAGCGATTTTTCGAGAATTCGCCGCATACATATAAAGGGAACGAGAAACAGGATGGACTCCGGAGCAGTCCATTGGGGCCGCCTGTATCCGATGCAGCAGGTCGATCCGGAGCTGGCTGCCGCAGCCGGCGTGCCGCTTCCGGCAAACGAATGGGACAGGCATCATTACGATCCGAGGCTTCCGGGATTTGGCGGCAGCGACAGCATGGACTGGTACAAGTTCCTTAAGACTTTGAACGACAAAGGCTTCGCGTATCCGTTCGTTATAGAGAACGAAGGCGACAACTCTTCTCATACTGGCAATATGGGAGCCACCATGCAGGGCTTCAAGGCGACCGTCCTCAACACCGCGCCTATGGTGTGGCCTCTTGACCCGGAGAAGGGATATTTCTTCGATACGGCGAAACTGCCGGCGATGAAACCGGCCGCGGCGGCCGATATTCCGGTAAAGACAATGGACGACATCGCCTGACCGGGCGGCGGCGGGCAGACGGGGCGGAAGGCAAAGCTTCCGGACCTCCCGTAAGGGCTCCCGGCGGCGTTCATCGGGATGGGTATGCGCGGGGCGCTTTGTATTACCGGCGTCCCCGCGCGCGGGGCGGGCTCCGTTTGTATTCTGAGGCGGCGGTTTTTTTATTCAGGCGCCGCCGCGCATGTGTGCGGCGCTGTGCGCCGTGCGGATTTGGTTTGTTTCAGGCGGCGCGCGGGAGTACAATAGCGGCGTCTCGTTCTTAAATTGGCTGCCGGTTGGGGCAGTGGGTATCGTATGAGGTTTAAATGAGAGTACTTTCAGGAATACAGCCTTCCGGCAAATTGCATCTCGGAAATTATTTCGGAATGATGCGCGAGTGCGTGCGGCTCCAGGAAAAGGGCGAGTCGTACATATTCATCGCCAATTACCACGCGCTTACGACAGTCGCGGACGCCGAGCGCCTCCGCAGCGATACGCGTGAGGTGGCGCTTGACTTTCTGGCCTGCGGACTTGACCCTGAAAAGACAAATTTCTTCAGACAGAGCGATGTGCCGGAGGTGCATGAGCTGGCGTGGCTTCTCTCCACGGTCTGTCCCATGGGGCTGCTTGAGCGCTGCCATTCGTACAAGGACAAGCTCGCGCACGGCAAAGAGGCTACGCACGGGCTCTTCGCGTACCCTGTGCTGATGGCGGCGGATATCCTTCTCTACCAGTCGGATATTGTGCCCGTGGGGAAAGATCAGAAGCAACATTTGGAGGTTACCAGGGACCTGGCGGTGAAGTTCAATATGAAGTTCGGCGAGGTGTTCAAGATCCCGGAGCCGTACATCCCGGAGGAAGTCGCCGTAGTGCCCGGCACCGACGGGCAGAAGATGTCGAAATCGTACGGAAATACCATAGAAATTTCCGCCACCCCGAAACAGATACGTACGGCGGTGATGTCGATTGTTACGGATTCCACTCCGATGGAAGAGCCTAAGGATCCGGATTCGTGCACCGTTTATAAGATATACAAGCTGCTGGAGACTCCGGAAAAAGCGGCTGAGATGGCGGACAAGCTTCGTGCCGGCGGGTACGGGTACGGCCATGCCAAAAAGGAGCTGCTTGAGGCGTTTGACCGGAAATTTGCCCCGTTCCGCGCCCGCCGCGCCGAACTGGCCGGGCACCCGGAACGCGTGGAAGAGATTTTGCGCGACGGAGCGGCCCGTGCCAGAGTGGAGGCTCGCAAGACGCTGAAGGAGGCCCGCAGGGCGGTGGGGCTGGAGTGACGCTGGGATGATGCGGTCTCTTTTCCCGGATGAGTACAAGGTTGATCTGGAGGTCTTTGAGGGGCCTTTGGATCTGCTCCTGTACCTGATCAGGAAGAACGAGCTTGACATATACGACATTCCCATAGACCTTATAGCCGGGCAGTATATGCGGTATCTCGGGCTCATGAAGATGCTTGATCTGGATCTGGCCGGGGAATTTATAGTCATGGCGTCCACTCTGTCGCTGATCAAGAGCAGGATGCTGCTGCCGGAGGAGGATCGTGACGGCGGGGAAGACGCCGGGGATATAGAGAAGGATCCCAGATGGGATCTGGTGAAGCAGCTCCTCGCCTACAAAAGGATAAAGGACGCGTCCGAAGAGCTTTCCCGTATGGAGGACCGTCGGCAGAACGAATTCGGCGCATTCGGCATTATGCCGGCCGAGGATGCCGCTCCGGACGGCGCGAGGGATTTGTGCGAGTTGTCGCTGGGCGATCTGGTGGCGGCCTTCAGGGAGGTGCTTGTCCGTGCGGCGGCGGATCCGGTGGGTGAAATTGAACCGGTGAAGTGGACGGTGTCGGACAAGATGAGCCTGATATTAGGTTTGGCGTACAGCAGGGGCGCTAGATTTTCGGAGCTTTTTGCCGCGAATTCGCCGCGAGGGGAGATAATAGTGACGTTTCTGGCGCTGCTTGAGCTGCTGCGCATGCACAGAATCTCCGTTGTGCAGGAGGGTTACTTCACCGAAATCATGATACGCAGGGCGCGCGATGCGTCCGGGGAGATGCCGGATGCCGTGTGATGAGCAGGAATTTCCCGGATTGCGGCGCATAGTGTGCGCACTGATTCTTGGCGCGGATCATCCTGTTTCAGACGCCGAGATTTGCAGGGTGATTGACGCGGTGGCGGAGGAAAGGGTGTCCGCAGCCGCTGCGGTGGACGGCGCTGCGGCCGAAGCGCCGCGCAGAAAAGTTTCCGCGGCCGCGGTGCGTGAGGCCGTCGAGGAGCTGAAGAAGGCGTTTCGCGGCATGGACGCAGGCATAGAGCTGGCGGAGGCCGCGGGCGGATACAGGCTTCAGACCTGCGCGGAGTGCGGCCCGTGGGTAAGAAAAATGCTCAACCGCGACAAGCCGGCAAAATTGGCGAAACCGGCCGTGGAAACGCTTGCAATCATAGCGTACAAACAGCCGGTTACGCGCGCGGAGATAGAATCGATACGCGGAGTCGGCTCCGGTCACGCGGTGAAGGCGCTTATGGAAGCCGGGCTTGTCAGGGTGATTGGCAGGAGCGATCTGCCGGGGCGTCCGTTCCTTTTCGGAACCACGGCTGCGTTTCTCGAACATTTTGGGTTGAAAAGTCTGGATGAATTGGAGAAAATGAGATGATTCAACGTCCGTCCGGGGCGGAGCCCCGGCTGGGGGACAGGAAGGAGAGAGACATGAACATGTTTAAATACGTATGCGGGCTGATGCTGGCTTCGGCGGTTCTGGCGTCGATCCCGGCGTGCAGTGCCGGAGAGGCCCCCGCCGCTGGGCCCGGTGTTTCCGGCGTCAATCCCGGCGAGTGGACGCAGGATTACGACGCGGCGCTCAGTTACGGAAGGGAGAAAAATTTGCCGGTACTTCTCAATTTCACCGGCAGCGACTGGTGTTACTGGTGCAAATTGATGGACAGCAAGGTGTTCTCCAGAAAGGAATGGAAAGACTACGCCAGAGACAATCTTGTGCTTGTTTTTATCGATTTCCCCAAGGACGCCGGACTTGTGCCCGAAAAATTCAAAGACCGTAATATGAAGCTCGCAGAGAAGTACGGCGTACGCGGGTACCCCACGTATGTGCTTCTCAAGGCCGACGGCAAGACTGAAATCGGCAGACTCGGGGCTTCCAAGGATGCGTCTCCGGCGTGGTTTATTGGAGAGACCAAGAAGGTGATCGCAAAGAATGCACGTCTGGAAAGTCTGTCCGGAGAGGCCAGAGCGAAGTATGACGCCCTTCTGGCGGAACGCGACGCCGCCGTAAAAGAGCTCGAAGAGTGGATAGAAAAGGAAAAGCCGGAGCGGAACGATGCCAACGACAAAAAATTCGAAGAGTTCCGCAAGAGAATCATGGACGCAGAGGACGAAGCTGACAAGATGCTTCGCGATTGACGTTCCGACGTTTGACGTACTTACCGGGAGGCTGTCATGAGAGTTTTTATCACCGGGGGCGCCGGATTTCTGGGGATCAACCTTGTTCGTTTCCTCAGGAACAAGGGGGTTGAAGAGATTGTATCGTACGATATCGCAGGTTTTGACTATCCGGATCGGGATCGTGTCACGGTGGTGAAGAACGATATCCGCAATGAGGAAGCGCTGCGCGACGCGATGGCCGGCAGCGATTACGTCGTTCATACGGCGGCAGCGCTTCCGCTTTATTCGCCGGAGGACATACGGAGCACGGATATCGACGGCACCCGCAATGTGATGAAGGCGGCTCTTGATCTTGGGGTGAAGCGTGCGGTTCACATATCGTCCACTGCTGTGTACGGGGTTCCGGATCATCATCCGATCTTCGAGAACGACAGGCTTCAGGGCGTGGGACCGTACGGGGAGGCCAAAGTCGAAGCGGAGGGGGTGTGCGCGGAGTTCAGGAAGAAGGGGCTGTGCGTTCCGATACTCAGGCCGAAGTCTTTCGTGGGGCCGGAGAGGCTGGGCGTCTTCGCGCTGTTCTACGACTGGGCGCGCGACGGGCGCAACTTCCCGATGATCGGTTCTGGCGGCAACAGGTACCAGCTGATGGACGTCGACGATTTGTGCGACGCCATATGGGCGTGCATGACGCTGCCGGACAGCGGGGCCGTAAACGATGTTTTCAATATCGGTGCCGCGGAATACACAACGATGCGCGAGGACTATCAGGCCGTACTGGACAGGGCCGGCTTCGGCAAGCGAATCATCGGCTTTCCCGCGAAACCGGTCATCTTCGCGCTGAGAATCCTCGAGAAGCTCCATTTGTCGCCGCTTTACATGTGGGTTTATGAGACCGCGTGCGAGGACAGCTTTGTCAGCATAGACAAAGCCCGCGCCGTGCTCGGATTCAATCCGAAATATTCAAACAAGCAGGCTCTGCTGCGCAATTACGAATGGTATCTTGACAATTACGACAAGTTCAAAGACAGCAGCGGGGTTTCCCACAGAGTGCCGTGGAAGCAGGGGATTCTCGGGTTGATAAAAAGGCTGTTTTAGTGTTTGGAGAGATAAAGAGTTCGCGTCTTTACGCGATGTTGGACGTCCTTCGTCCCGGACAGTTTGTAAAGAATATACTTGTCCTGGCCGGATTGTTTTTTGCCGTATCCGACAGGCGGCAGAACGTGTCCGACGACCTGTGGGCGGCGGTGCTTCGAACTGTGCTGGCGTTTGTCCTGTTCTGCATGGTGTCCGGTGCGGTGTACATCGTAAACGATATTTTCGATGCGGAAATGGACAGGCGGCATCCGGTGAAATGCCGCAGGCCGATTGCTTCCGGACGGCTCCCCGTGAGGACCGCTTTGTTTGAGCTTGCGGGGCTGCTGCTGCTTTGTGCGGCGCTGTCGCCGCGGCTCGGGTTCTGGTTTTCCGTTTGCGTGTCGGTTTATTTCGTGATGCAGGTGTTTTACACCGTTCTGTTCAAGAGGATGGTGATTGTCGACGTTTTTGTTATCGCGGCGGGCTTTGTGCTTCGTGTCTACGCGGGCACGCTGGCTGCCGGAGTCAGGGCCTCCAAGTGGCTGATAGTTTGTACTTTCATGGGCGCGCTGTTTCTGGCGCTTTGCAAGCGCAGGAGTGAAAAATTTTCGCTCGGACAGGATGCCTCGTCTCACCGCGAAGTGCTCGGTTCGTATGATCTGCACCTTCTTGATCACCTTGTCGCAGCGTCCGCTTCGTCTACCGTTATCTGCTATGCGATATATACCCTTGCGCCGGAGACCGTATCGAAGTTCGGGACGGATGGGCTTTGTTTTACGATACCGTTCGTGCTGTTCGGCGTGTT
>CASEAR010000078.1 GCA_949285835.1 uncultured Verrucomicrobiota bacterium
TAGACTATTTCCGCGCGTGGCAGCGTGCTGACCTTGCCACGCCGGAAGATGGGCCGAAACCCAATGACGGAGCGCCGAAGTCACAGTTCTGACGCGCCTCGAAGGCAGCGGACGGCGAGAGGACGCGGAAAACCCCGCGTCCTCTCTTTTTTCCCGTGCGCGGGGCCGGATTCAATTGCCGGAGGCGCGGCATACCGGCATGTGAGGACGCGTTTTTTTAAAATGGCTTACCGAAGGCCGTGCACAGCGGGATACACATCCGGAGGATGCGGCAGAATCCGTGAAATCCGGCAGACGGCCGCATTTCAGCGTTATAAAACCGCAGAGTTTGCGGTTGCGCGCAGAATCAAGTCTCGATGGCAGGCTATACTTTTGTACCGAACATGCTGGACAGGACCGCCGCTTGCATGATGAAAAGGACAAACCACGCGCAGGCCCGCAGGCGGAGGAAGACACGAAATTGCGGCTTAACGGCTGTTCGATATTTTAGCAGAGGTGCGTATGTGCGGCGATCTTACTTACGTCAGGGCTGCTTTGTGCGGCACACGGATTCGATATCGTACGCATTGGTGTATGCGGATTTGCCGCAGGCGTCCTCCACGGTGACGCGCAGGTAGCCTGCCTTTTCGTCCGGAATACGGAGTACGGCTTCAGTGATGGTATCCCCATTTGTCTGTCCGTAGGCGGTGGAAGCGGCGCGTCCGGCGGTGTTGAGTATTATCCGTCTGGCCGGGGAGCATTTTATTTTAACCGCTCCGTTTTCCGCCGTAAGGCTGTATATTTCGGGACCGGTGGACGAGTAAAAGTCTCCGTTTTCGAGAGCGGCGATGATATTCCGGTAGTCGAGGGCTTCGGCTTTGATGCATACCCATCCGAGGCCGCAGTGCCGCTGTGGAGACCACGACGGCCTGGCGCTGTGGTTGTCGTCCGTAGCGAGGCATTTTATGCTGCGGCATTCGCGCAGGAAGTGGTCGTATACTGCGGCGAAGTCTGAGGTTCCCTCGATATCCGCGCCGCCGTTGTATATTTCCATAGCCCAGAGACCGCGAAGTCCCGCGTAGTCTTCGTGTACGGCAAGGGACCATACGGGGTGGTTATAAGCCACGAGAAAACCGTTTTTGTTTGCCTCGTCTATTATGCTTTGAATGGACGCGGCGTCATATCCCTGCGGACGTTCTGCGCTTATGCACTCGACATTCCGGCTCTCAGGCGGGGCTTCGAACCATGCGTTTTCGGGAGCGGGAAAGAGCTGCCTGCGCACATCCGGAGTACGGGCTATGAGGTTGAGGTGGGTAGTTTTGGCTGTGCTCCATGTACCCCGGGAAGGCTGATTTACGGATATTTCGTATCCTTTGAGCGCGAGAAATCCGGCGTCGCTGAGGTCTGAATGGTCTATCATATACTCGTGGTCGGTGAAAGCGATCACGGAGTATCCCTCGGACATGTAGCGCTGTTTGATTTCCTGCGGAGACATTTCTCCGTCGGATATTGTGGTATGGCAGTGGAGGTTGGCCTTGAAGAAAGTGCCTTTTTCCGGGAGCAGATGTATTTTCATGTTTGTTTACGCATTCGTTCGGTATCGAATTGACGCGGATTCGGCGCCGCGTAAAACGCCAAGCATGCCTCATGGTAAACGGTGCGCAGACGTCCTGTCAAGAATAAGTTTCGAAGATTTCCGAACCGTAAAAGTTGCAGAATGTAATGGAACACCTGATTGAGTGCAGAAGAAGGGATGACTGAGTCGGCTAAATCCTTCTTTCCGCCGGGAGGAGCAAACGCGGAAAATAGAGAATGACCCATGTTTTTCAATAAAACGAGCGTGTGTTGGCGCACGAAAACTCCGGCACTTCATAATTCTCTTCTGAGGAATGTTCTGTTTGGCGGAATTGCAGCAGTTCCCGCCTGCATTATGGAAGTGCAAGCAATATTCGGCAACCACGCGGTTCGCTCGTGAGCCGGGATTTATCAACGCGTATTTTTGCCGTTCGCAAAGACTGTGAATATGCTGCTGTAATACTAGTCCTGGAGCAGAACGCAGGAAGCGGGACTCTGATATGCAATGTCACAACCATGGAGGAACGTTATGGGCCCGGCGTCAAATATGCTTTTAACTCCTTTTCTGCCAAGTTTAAAGCATCGATAAGGGCGATGCAGTAATCAGGGCCCTTTCGTGCCGGATGATACGCTGAAATCAGACGTTTCCTGCCACACCTCAAGTAGTCAACAGACCATCCGCCTTTTTCTGTGAGTTTTTTCGACAGTTTTTCGTCTTTACAGGCGTCCTTAAAAATGTTTCCCTTCGGATCGTTCAAAAAACAGTTAAATGTATTCCCGAAAATAATTATATCAGGGTCATAGACCGCCAGCTGCTTTTTAATGACGGACTGCCACACATTTGCGTACTGCTGCTCAATGTACCGGCTGTCGCTTGTTTTTTTGTTAGGCATCTTGCTGATGTTGATATATGCCACCTCATATATGACGTTTATCATCTGGGGTTCATCACTGATATTTTTCATATCCTCCCACCGCATATGCTTGCGAAATGCGTACATGATGTATGCGATCTTCTGCCAGACTGGATTTTTCCAGGCGTCATCTTTTTTAAAGCAATCTTTAGGCAGAGACCAGCCGCCGCCCTCCGGTTTATTTGTGTTTTGCGAAATATCGTCATAAGGTTCTTTCAGGACCCATGCTACTTTCGGTTTTGATTTCAAATAAGCCTGTTCATCGGCAATGCCATCGTAAATTGGCAGCAAACAGTCATTTGCCAATCCGGCACAATACGCTGTTTTTTCGACAAGTTCATTGATTTTTATCTGCTGGTCTTCCAATTGTTTCGGTGTCATGTCTGTTTCTCAGAAGTTAATGGGTTGTCTGTAAACCTTTGAATTATTCGGGAATTTGTACGCGTCGTTTGACATAAACAAAACATGAAATTTTTAACATATGTCTTATCAGGATTCAAATGTTTATCTTCTTTCTGCATAAAGGCGGAATCAGGTTCTCCAATATGTGATAGGACGTCAGATAAATGGGAGAGGAAGAAATACCTGGACGGTCACATATTTTTCGTCTGCTGGTGGCGCGACAGCGGAAAAAGAAACAAGGGCTCCGAAACCCGGGGCAGGCGGGAGTGCCTCGGGAAGTTTGAGAAACGGCACCGGCCTTGGTGAGTTCCTGCACGGGGAGCGCTGCCGCGGCACAGTCCCGGCGCCATGCATTTTCTGTGACCTCGGAATCTGCTGCCGTTCTGATTACAGGGAGCAGATTCCATCCGCATCGGGAACGCAAACACGTGGCGGCCAAAGGAAGGCGTCAACATCCCGGCAACTCTGCTTTGCCGGCTTACCGCCGGCAGGTGAATCATCATGAGGCCGGCATGATGCGGATTCACGAGAAGTCTGTCATCGTATGTACACCGGGGCGCCCGGCATTGCTCGCGGCCAGACACCATACGGACTAATGCAATAGATGGGAAGGTGCGTTGCTTCGGCGAGATATGTGTAGCTGGCAGGCGTTGTGTCCATAGCGGGCAGATTCGCAGAAGCCGGCTGAAGTGTGAAGTCCGTCGACATCCGCAAACTTCAATCCACGGGATATTTTTCTAAATTAAGTGAACGCTGCTCAGGTACACGGCACATCATTATGAAAACTGTTATTTCTAAAGTTTAATTTTCAGCGCGTTTTGCGTCTATCTGAGCAGCAGCGTCATGGGGCCTGATTCAAGAGGTGAATGCCAGTCCACCATCCAGTTTCTCTGTCCTCCGGAAACAAAAACCCCGAATGTTTTGTTTCCGGGGAAAGACGTCTTGACCCGGTCGGATTCCGTGAGTTCTTCGGCGTACGACCGCCATCCGGGTTCGTCCATCGTGAGGGACGCATATATTACGCACGGATTTGCGCTGCTGGTTGTGGTGAATGCCGAATTTTTGCCGATGGAAGAGGGCGCCTCTCCGGGAAAATAGATTTCCGCTCCCGGGGCAAGACCCAGGAAAGACCAGTCTCCGATTGATGCAGATGTCCGCGGCATTGTTATCTTTGTCACGGAGTTGCACGCATTAAGCACGGAGTTTGGGAAATTTGTAAGCCCCGGATTTACGAATGAAATCTCGCCAGACAGTTTTCTGCAGGCATAGAATGCCTCTAATCCTACATAGGAAAGCGTTCCCGGAAACATTTCCGGTTCAATTGTCTCCAGTTCAGCGCAGGACTTAAAGGCCCTGCTGTTGATTGCCTTTATCCGGCTGCATATTTGCAGAGTTTTCAGCTGAGCACAGGATTGGAATACGCCTTGTCCGATTTCTTCCACGTATGGAATGCGTGCTGAAGTAATTCTGGACTGCATAAACGTCCATGCAGGGATTTCCGTTACCGCCGGATTTGAAACGACGAGTTCCCCCTCTACGGCGGTTTTATGGAATGATTTTCCTCCCAGAAAACTCAGGGAATCCGGCAGAAACGGGGTGACGTTGGTAAGCGATGTGCACTCGGAGAAAGCACTGCTGCCCACAGCTTCGAGATTTTCCGAAAGAAAGACTTTGCCGAGGGAGGGATTGGAGGAAAAGGCGTCATTAGAAATATTTGTCACATTCTGCAGCAGGGCTTCCGTCAGTCTGGTTCCACTAAATGCCCATGGAGATATGGACGTTATCTCTTCGTTCTCAGACAGATCGAGAATGCCGGAAATTGGTGCCAGTTGGAATACGGAACTGCCGATATACGAGACAGATGGCGGAAGCATGGGAGTTATGTTTGTGAGCGATGTGGCGTTGTAAAATGCGCGGTATTCCAGACTTTCCAGTTCGGAAGGAAGAACAGCGTCCGTAATTCCGGTGCAATTTGCAAACGCGTTTTCTCTGATAGTTTTTACCGTATCCGGAAGAACAACAGATGTAATCACCTTGATGCCGTAAAAAGAGCCTCCGGACAGTTCGGATATGACTATTCCCGTATCTGCCGTGACGCCGGACATGTCGAGAGCTCCGGAACCGGCAACGTATCCTGCCCCGTTGACATTTCTTCCGACGGAGTAATTGTCCGAGTCCTTTATTTTCTGAACAAATATCTGCCAGTTTCCATCGCTGAGAATTCCGGAACTGCTGTCAAAAACCCATGAAGCCGGTGCGGTACCGATACAGAGAAAAAATACGGCTGATATCCGGAGCACAGTATATGCCGCAGCTGCAGACAGACGTTTCATAACCCCTCCTTCTGTTTTTTTGCCAAGCTCTGAAGTTCGAATTCGCATACGCCGATCCGCGGGCTCCTCACTTTCCGGAACCGGCGCGCAACTCTATACTTCCCGCAAAATATCCGACAATTACAGATTTTTCAATAGCAAACAGTTAACATTTCTGAACTTTCGTATATACGTAAAAGTAAATGCTGTGTCGAATCTTGTGAGTCCATCAATCAGGAACGTCTGCTTTTTTCTCGAAAGTCTGGAGATCTAACGATTGTGAATGTTAAATAATAATCATAGGTAGGGCCTGCTGAACCGGAATTGATCATGTTGCATTTTGCCAAAACGGCATGATTAGCGGTTCCCGCTCCATGAAAAATAGCGATTGGAATCGGAAGGGCAAAAAAGTTTCAGTGTTCCACAACCAGCGGACCAAGTTCGCCGCAAG
>CASEAR010000079.1 GCA_949285835.1 uncultured Verrucomicrobiota bacterium
CAGGAATCAATGTTTAAGACAGCACTGAAAAAAATTACAAATCGTATTTCATCAGCCAGAGAAAAAATACGGATATCCAGACAAAAGTATTTTTCCGAGCTTGAAGGATGGACGATTTTCTGCAACAACTGCGTCGGAGGAATGCTTTATCACGAATACGGACTGCGTTTCACTTCGCCTCTGATAAACTGCTGGATGAGCGCATCGGACTTCATAGAATTCTCGCGGGATTACGAAGCATGGTTGAGAAAGACGCCGGAGGTTTATTTCTCCGATGGAGAAGCAGCACCTGTATTGTCCATCTCTGCAGATGGAAAAAACCGCAGCATCCCGATACACTTTATTCATGACAGAGATGCAAAGACTGTACTTGATAATTGGATGCGAAGACGCGCCCGAATCGCAAACAGGGACAAAACCGCATTCATACTTTGCGACAATACCGGGCTCTCAAAGTCCGAAATAGAGGAATTCCTCGCTATCCCAGGTTTAAAGAAAAGGATCGTGCTTGTACCATGCGATCGTGACGAACTGCCCGACGTCCCGTCGATAGTCAGGGTTCCCGGATGCAGCAAAGATCACTTTGAGCTGACGGCTTTCCGAGGGTGCTCCGGTTTCCGCATGTACCATTGCGTCGACTGGAGGAACTTTTTTGCGCAATCGGCGGCGCAAAAACAATAATCGGAACGCACGCCCGATACTGATCCCTGCCGCAGAAACTCGTCTCTGATGTTTTTTCCATGTCTCAAAACCGGAATTTTTTCTCCGCGCCTGCTGCAGAAGCAAGATATAACGCCGAACGAACGGCTCAATGTAAATGCAGCGGTCTTATTGGAACACCGGAGATTAAGGACGTAAACAATGGCTAATAGTTACCGGGGAATTTGTTGCGCTAACAGCCATCTTTTTCGAAATCACAACAATGGTATGGTTTGCCGGGTGCATTTCCGTCGTTATAGTCCTCTTTGTGTCCAGTTTCTTCAACCTTGACTCTGATGCACCATATTTTCATTTCGTTTATGTCATGTACATGTCTGCCTTCGCTTATCCCTCCCTTCACAATATTCAAAGCATAAAAAAACGGCTCATTTTTTCGAAATACAGTCCTTTATGCAGAAACCGGGAGAGATGCGGGGACATGTGCAACCTCTGGAAGTTTGCGGCGGGATAGAGACAGGGGAACCATTCGAGCAGGCGAGGCGGGAGAAAGTACGCGTTTTGTCAAATAGAAAATCCCGAAGGTCTTCGTCGGAGGAAGAATCAGTGCCCGGCGCTCCGGAAACCTGATGACGTCACCTCAGCTCCATGCCATAGACTCACTGCGCAAACCCGTGCTGCGGGCCTTGCGCGTGTCGTCATTAACCGCGGCTTGCCAAATTGAGCGTGCTGAAGGTGCATACGGGCGACTGCGGACATGCGCCCGCACATGATGATTTTCGCTTTAACGCACGCGTTGTTTGTCATATAATCGCTTCGATGAATATATTACACCGACACTGTATATGCGCTGCAGTTTGCGCGGCGGCTGTTCTTTCCGCGCTTCAGAGTGCGCGTTCGGAAGAAGCTGGATCCGAAGAAGAGCGCAACGGCGTGTTCGTATGGACCGGCGGCAACGGAAAAGACTGGGAGAAAAAAGAGAACTGGAACAATGGAAGAGTCCCGGTAAAAAATTCGTTTGGAACGGATTTTGTCTTCACATCGGCGAACGGCACGGTTTTCTCCGGAATAGGAGACCTGATCAGGGCAGCGTCATTTACGTTCCCCACAAACTGCGGCAAATACGTTTTCGAAGCGGGCACCATTATCTTCGGCGGAAGCATGCAGGAGTCCCGCGAGGATGGGTATATTCTTGAGGACGTGTTCCGCAACGGACTGGTCGTAAACGATTCCCCGCACGGGCAGACATTCAAAGGCAGATCGCTTTTCAAGCATGACACTGTTATCGAAAACAACGGCGGCACTCTGGTTTTTGACGGCGGACTGGAGGGTCCGGACCGCAGCCTCACAAAAAAAGGACCCGGCGACGTCATCATAAACGGGGGAAAATTCAGCGCAGCAGCCCTTGTTATGGACGAAGGAAGGATTGCGCTCAATGGCTGCAGCGCGGAAGTATTCCACAAAAACGGAATCTCGGGAGACAACAAACTTTCCCACGTCATGGTTCTCAACGGCAGCACGCTGTCGCTGCCCGGAGATACGGGAGCTTTCAATATCCGGCCTGCAATGACGATATCCGGAAAAGGTGCATCCGTTGACTTCGGCGGACATTCGGTAATGGCGATGACGCAGCCGTGGACGGTTGCAGACGGCATGATAACAAACTGCTCCGCGTTCTACGTAGTAATGAACAGTAAAGCCCCGACCAACACCGTAACCATCGGCCCCGGCGCCAAAATCTGCACCAAAGGATTTGTCCTGGGATACGCCAACCAGAATGAGATCAGGCAGGGCACCGCAAGCAATCTGGTACTGAACGTCTCCGGCACGGATAAGGCTCCGACAGTTATCAACCTGAACGGGGGCAATTTTGAGATGGGGCGCTGCATCGGCCGAGGGAAAACGGAGGATCTTCACGCCTTATTCAGCGGACATGTCAGCGTAAACAATGCAAAATCCGTAATTATGCCTGTAAACGGAGGAAGCAAATTCTCCCTGAAAATCACCGACGGCGTAAAGATAAACAGCAGCGGTTTCAAAGGATGCTACAATTGCCGCACAGGTACCGTAGCGGTGACAGGAAAAGATACAGTATGGGATGCCGGAAAAGAAACTTTTGGGGTAGTAGTGGCGGAAAATACAAGCGCACAGTCGGAAAGGAACCGGGTGCGAATCGGCGAAAGGGCGGCCGTCCGCACAGAAGGACAGTTCAATTTTCTTTACAGGAGCGGATGGAAAACGGCAGATCGTGATGACACGGACAATCTCCTGCTGGTGGATTCCGGGGCGTTTATACGCTCAAAAGGAGGCTCCTTGATCTCAGCAAGATGTGGGGGGGAAGGCTCTGTTCATGATAATTCGGTCTTATTCAGAGGGAATGGAACTGTCTGGAACGCCGGCGGCGGCAACATATCTCTGATATATGCGGCAGACCGAAGCACATCCGGAAACTCTGTGAGCGTACAGGACGGCGCCGCAATAACAAACGTATCGGATTTTTCATTCGCTATCGGTTCCGGAGGAGGCTCTTCCCAAAACCGGCTGAACATAACGGGAGCGTCCATATACACCAGGGGCCGCGTCACAATTGCCAAAAACAGCAAATACCACAAAAGAAAGGGCTCGGACGCCCCGGTGTCTTCCAATGTCGTAGTCATTGCCGGGCGTGACGGAAATGCCGCAGTCTGGGATTTCGGAAACAATCTTCTTTCCATAGGCTCGTCCGATTCTTCCGAATGCCCGTCAACAGACAACTGTTTCGTTGTGGGAAGAAACGCCATTCTCAAAAATGCCGGAAACATAAACATCGGCACTGAACGCGTAAACGGCAGCTCACAGAATTTCATGGAACTCGCCGGCGGACAGGTGGAAGCGCGAAATATATCAGTATACGGCAAATGCGGCATTGCACTGGATGCGTCCAAACAGATCCGGCCCATAAGAATTTCAGAAAATGTGGTCTTCGGCGATGACTCGCTGATATCCATAAAAAATCACTCGAAAGCCGGACGGGATGTGAAGATACTGCCGGTCCTGATGTGGAAGGGACGAATCACCGGCGCGGATAAAGTAAAACTTGCAGAAGGCAGCTCCCTGTGGGAGCTGGTCATCGAAGAAAACGAAAAAAGAATATACGCCAAACGCAAAAACTAGCAGGAGACCAAACCATGTCGTTCGATTCCGGCACTGTTTCTTTCAGATTTTACGATACCGAGGGGCCGATTGACGGAATAAGCGTTGAACAGTTCGCTGCCAAAGCGGCGCCACCGGTTTCCAGACTCGGTGACGCGCCGATTTCCGGATGGGTCTCGCCGCGCTTTCTCCTCGACACTGAAATAACAGAAGAAACCATGTGCGCGGCCGGATGGTTCCACGGCTCTCTGCTGAAGGCCGTGAAGAAAATCCCGCCCAAACTCCTGAAAACCTATTGCAGGATGTCGGAATATCAGTACATGCGCGACAACGGCATTCCGTTCGTCAACAGCAATGTCAGAAGAGAAATAAAGCAGGGCGTCACGGAGCAGCTGCTTCCGCAGATGCCGCCCACGCTCTCCGGAATATCCTTCGCTGCAAGCCCCAAAAACGGCAAAGTATTCGCCGATGCGCTCAGCATTGATCAGGATGATGCTTTCCGCTCCATGTTCAGGCAAACCACGGACGTCGTGCTTCACGCCATGACGCCGGAGGAAGCGGCAATGCGGATGTGCGGATTCGACTACGCAATGCGCGAAGCCGTAAGCTTCTCCCCGGACCCTGACGCGCCAGCCGTGAAAAAGGGACTCGGACTTGATTTCTTTACATGGCTCTGGTACTACTGCGACACCAACGATGGGCTCATAAGCTCCGACGGGATATCGGAGGCGGCATCCGGAAGACCGATAGCATTTGTTTTCGAGGGCCCTGCCACATTCGTCTGCGACGGAGCAGGCGCTCTCGAAGCCAGCGTGCGCAAGGGAACGCCTATGCAAAGCTTGGAAGCGCAAACCGCGCTTCAGGCCGGAAAGAAGCTTTCCAAGGCAAAAATAAGGTTTGGATTTGACGACGAGAACATCTGGTCGGCGACCGTCGATGCTCAGGAATTCGTTTTCAGAAGCGTTAAGCTGCCGCGCAACAGGGAAACCCCGCACGACGGCGCCGCATTTGAGGAAAACATGCTCAATATCATGATTTTCACAGAGATATTCTACGGCCTTTTCCGCAAGTTCATAAGCATTGCGGACGAACCGAAAGACTGGAAGGCGGCAGTAAAAGGCATTCGCGAATGGGTCGGAGGCCGACTGGCGAAAATCTGACTCTGCAGCAGGTAAACAAGATATTCGGAGACACTGTTCAATGAAAACAATTGTCTGCGGTCACAGAAATCCGGACGTTGACAGTGTGGCGTCGGCATTTGCGCTGGCGGAGCTGAAGCGGGCGCTCGGCAATGCCGGCGTGGAGGCGGTCTGCCCCGGCCTTATGCCTGGCAAGGCGGTGCGGCTCTTTGAAAAAGCCGGCGTACCCCCGCCGCGCAGAGTCAACGATGTATTTCCCCGGGTTCGGGACGTGATGACCAAAGACTATTCCACCGTGTTTGCCAGCAAGACGCTATTCGAAGCCGTACGGGCGCTGAGGGCGTCCAAACAGAACACCATCCCGGTAGTGGAGAAGGACAACACGTATATAGGGATGCTCAGCCCTGTAACGCTCATAACAGACCTGCTCAATATCACCGGCGAATCCAGGACAAGCCTCACCGGACGCTCCGTATACTCCTCCACAAAAAAGATAGCCAAACTCCTGAATGCGGAATTCCTGTCCGGTAAAATAAACTCCGAACTCAAAAACTACGACATTTTCGTCGCTGCCATGAGCCCGGACTTCTTCGAGAAACACTTGAAATCAGCAAAGGCGGAAAATCCGGTAATAATCGTGGGAGACAGGCCGGAAATTCATCTGCGCGCGCTGCGGGGCGGAATCAGACTCATCATCATAACGGGATCGTGTCCGGTGGAAGACATCGTTCTGGAAACGGCGCGCAACCGCAATGTGGACATACTGCGGACGCCATTCGACTCAGCATCCGCCATACGAATGCTGAAACTGAGCACGCCGGCACGCAACATCCGCCTAGCATCCGACACCGCGCCGCTGTCCCCCGATGATATACTGCACGATATCAAACACAGGATTGCCGCATCGACCTGCGATCTGCTTCCGGTGTGCAGCGCCGATGGCAAGCTCGCAGGCGTAATAACAAAAGCAGCGCTGTCCTCCCCACCGGCATACAACGTCATACTCGTAGACCACAACGAGCTCTCGCAGTCAATCCCGGGTGTCGAAGAACTCTCCGTCGCCGAAGTGGTGGATCACCACAGGATAGGAATCGGCAACACACCGGAACCGATAAAATACACATGCGACACAGTCGGCAGCACATGCACAATCGTGGCCTCCATGTACAGAGCGGCCGGGATTGTCCCTTCAAAGAGCGTCGCCACTCTCATTCTCGGGGGTATTATCACAGATACGCTCTTCTTCCAATCGCCCACCACAACAACCTCGGACATAAACGCAGCTAAAGAAATGGAAAGCATTTCCGGAGAAAACGGCGAAGCCCTGATGCTGGAAATGTCCCGCATAGATTCACCGCTGACCACAATGTCTCCGAAGGATGCCATCAACTCCGACAGAAAAGACTATTTTGAAAACGGATGGAAATTCTCTCTCTCCCAGATTGAAGAAAATCACCTTGCTGTGCTGCACCGGATGCAAGACCGGATCCGCTCCGAACTCGACGCCTCGGTGAAGGCAGACGGACTCGACTTCTTCGGACTAATGGTCACGGATGCCGTGCGGGCATGCTCGGAGTTTATAATGTCCGGAAGCCCCCAGCTCTTCGCCGCCCTCCCCTACAAAAAAAACGCGGACGGCATAATGCGCATGCCCGGTGTGCTGAGCAGGAAGAAACAGCTCCTTCCTCAAATCCTCGGCATACTTCAGGATCTGCCGCATCCGCGCGGCATAAGAGGCTGAAAGTGCGAAAAACCGTTATACCTGTGCTTCTTTCGGCTCTCCCGGCCTTGTGCGGGCAGGAACAAGCGCCGCACACCGTCAGGGCCGTCTGCATAAGGGAAATTATTACCGACGGAGACCTGTCCGAGTGGGAAGAAGCAGAATTCACTGACGTTTCCCCGGAGAACGGAGTGCTCGACACCGCAACGCGTCCGTTCGACTCTCCATTCGATCTCTCTTTCTCCTTTGCAGCGGCATACGACAGCAATGCCCTCCATATCGCGGTCCGCACCCTCGACGACCGACTGTGCACCGATTCCTGCCTGCCAGACGATATTAACGCTCCGGCATGGGACGACGACGCCGTCGAAATATTCATTGACGGGAACTGCAACGGCGCGGCGGATTCAAGAGTCCGGGCGGAAGACGGCACCTTCCCGGAACTGGCGCACGGCGGAGAATTCTCCATCACGGCAAACGGCGCAGCCATGAGCGGATTCTCAGGTTTCCCGAAGACGCACGGACGCCTGTGGCACGGTGCGGCGCGCGTTCTATCCGGCACTTGCCCGGTTTCCGTCTCCTACGAGTTTTCCATACCGTGGAATCTTATATCTCAGGGCGATTCCGCCTCCGGGCCGCATCCGGTCGGATTCAACATTTCCGTACAGGACGACGACGACGGCGGCCGCAGGGATCACGCTCTGTACTGGACTGGAAATCCCGAAAGGCCATTCTCCGACGAGTCGATGTTCGGACGCATAATCCCGCTTCCGCCTCACATGGAATCAGCGGCCAATCTACAGGACAAACATGCAGATAAATAAAAGCACTCTTGAAAACATCCTCTCGCGGGCAGCAGGGAGCAGGATCCTAGTCATCGGCGACGTGATGCTCGACAAATACATCTGGGGCGACACAACGAGAATATCTCCCGAGGCTCCGGTGCCGGTGGTCAAGGTCTCCGGGGAAACAAATACCGCGGGCGGAGCTGCCAACGTGGCACTGAACATCGCCTCTCTCGGCGCAAAGGCGTTCCTCTTCGGCCGCATCGGCGATGATGCCAACGGCAGGATACTGGCCGACACTGTAGGCAGAAAGAATGTCGAGCTCGTAAAGGGCGCCATATCCCCCAGACACTCCACAATAGTCAAGACCCGCATAGTGTGCCGCAGGCAGCAGGTGTGCCGCCTTGATACCGAGGCCGCCGCCGATTCATTCCGCCTGACACAATCAGAAGCCGAGGATATACTCGGACCGTACATACGAGAATGCGACGCGGTCATTGTATCAGACTACGCCAAAGGCATCGTTTCAAACGAGTCTCTGAGCGCCGTGCGCGGCCTTGTCCCGCCCGGACGCATAATCGCCCTGGACCCCAAGCCGAGAACCGGAATCTCCTACGAAGGCATGTCGGTAATGACGCCCAACAGAGCCGAAGCCCTCAGCATGGCCGGACTCGATGAAGGCGCATATCCGGAGTTCCCGGCTGATGAAGTATGCAGGCGCATACACGAGAAATTCGCTCCGGACAAACTGGTTGTCACTCTCGGCGCGGACGGTATGCTCGTCGGGGACAAAGGCCGCGTCATAGACCGCGTACCCACGTTTGCCAGAGAGGTCTTCGACGTATCGGGCGCCGGAGATACGGTGATCTCCGCCCTCACTCTCGCATTATGCACCGGGGCGGATCTTCTTGACGCCATACGTTTCGCAAATATTGCGGCCGGATTCGTCGTCGGGAAGGTCGGCACGGCCACCGCTGCCCCGAACGACATCAGAGAATACGCGGGCAAAAATCCCTGACATTATGAAACCTGCAATATTCCTCGATAGAGACGACACCATCGTATTCGACAGCGGATACATGAGCAAACCGGAGCAGATACGCCTTGTTCCAGACGCCCGCGCCGCTTTGCACAGGGCGGCGCAGGCTGGATTCGAACTTTACCTCCTCACAAACCAGAGCGGAATAAACCGCGGATATTACACAATGGAAGATGCAGAGGCATGCAACGCCAGACTCGAGCAGCTGCTCAATCTCCCGCCACCCGGATTCCGCGGGATATGCGTGGCGCCCGAACGCCCCGATGAGCCGTCAAAATACAGGAAACCGTCCCCTGCGTACATCCTCGAACGCATTGAGTCCGATTTCCTCGACAAATCTCTGTGTTTCATGGTAGGAGACCGTACCGGCGACATCAGATGCGCGGAA
This sequence comes from uncultured Verrucomicrobiota bacterium, assembly GCA_949285835.1. GTDB lineage: Bacteria > Verrucomicrobiota > Kiritimatiellia > RFP12 > UBA3636 > CASEAR01. Next base: position 8,861 of record CASEAR010000079.1, read on the forward strand.
AACGCCGCCATACGCCCTGTTCTGGTGGCCGCACGCGGCGAATGTTTCAACGCGGACGCCGCGGAATACGCGGACGCCCGCGCCATCCCGCGCTTTTTCTCTCTCTCCGAAGCCGTGGACTACGCAATATCTCTGAAAAACCGCGCTGCAGGACCTATGGAATAACCCTCAGAAGGACGGATTTTTCCGGGAGAACCTTTCGAGAACAAGTGCAGTGCAGCGTTCAACCCGCTATCGAGCAGCCGGATTCATCAGAACCCTTACGGAACTGCAGACTGCACAGACTGAAGTTGCCTCCACCGGCATGGAGATTTTCCCGTCTGCCGGGTAGAATCAGTCTCTGCGGTTTTGCCGACTGACTCACCGTGCCGGAAAGACTCATGGATTGAAAACAAAAACGGCCTCCGGATGGAACGTGAAAACATTTCTCAAAAAGTCTACTCCGCCTGCAATTGCATTCCGCAGAACCGGCTAACGTGCGGCGCTGTATAAACACGTACCCGCAGCATCCGCCAATCACCCATTCCGCTCTGCCGCGGCGGCTGTTCTCGCCGCGTAATGCGGAGAGTCGCCGAATCTGCCGTAAAGAAGATCCTCGCCGATAGCATGAATAGAATCTTCCAGCGCCTTTCTAGAAGAATCTGCATTTTCGTCGATACCGGGTTTATTTTCATAGAGCAGGTAGTCGCGTCGCCGCTCGGTGTCCGTTACGTTCGGCATTATGACATTGGCGCCCGCCAGAATGCCTCTTTCCCTGCCGTCGGGGGCTAGAGCCTGAAGCGCCGTGGTAGAAGCGATATTCACGTCGTGCAGATACAGCCGAACCGCGGAAATCATCCGAAGCCCCAATTCAAGCTGGCGGCCGGCATACTCCGGTGTCAGGCAAATTCCCTTCCCCACGGGCGCGGCATGGTGCGGAATAAACGGCCCCATACCTATCATGTCGGCGTCCATATCCCCAAAAAATATAATATCGGACGCCAAATGCCTGAATGTCTGTCCTGGAAGCCCGATCATCACGCCAGTGCCGACCTGATATCCGGTACGCCGCAGAGCCCGGAGACACTCCTTCCGGCGTTCGCAGCTGTGCCCGGTCTCCGGATGAAGCTTCCGGTACATTTCCGGATCACTCTCCTCTATCCTCAGCAGATACCTTCTCGCTCCGGCCGCACGCCATTCAGCATACACTTCCTCCGTCTGTTCTCCTAGAGAAAGCGTCACGCCTATGCTTCCGCCCGAAAGCTCCTGTATTCCGCGAAGCACCTTTGCGACGAACTCCGTATTTTCACGGCTTTCCACCTCTCCTCCCTGGAGAACAAGCGACGCATATCCGCTCCTCATCACGATCCCGGCATGGCGCATAATATCTTCATACGAGAGCTTGAACCTCCGCACATCCCTATTGCCGGATCTTATGCCGCAATAATAACAGTTTTTCGCGCAAACATTGCTCATTTCTATAAGCCCGCGCAAACTCACGCCGCGGCCGCACTTCGCAAGCTTGAGCGCATAGGCGGCCTCCCGCACCGCCCGTCTGTCGCCCTCATCATCAGAGGCGAGAAGCGCCTCCAGTTCGTCCGCTGAGAGAGCGCGTGGACGAGACAGCGCCTTGTCTATTATCCCGGAGATTCCCTTCATCCGCCGGCCTCCGCAATTATGCCGCCCATGAGCAAATACCCATCCTTGTCGTAAAGAACCGCCGACTGCCCGGGGGCGACGCCGCGTATCCCCGCCGGGAAAAGCACGCGCCACGCGCCGTCTCCACAGGGCTTTGCCTCCACGCCGGGCACGGGGACACCCATGGATCTTACCTTCAAATCTGCTGTAAACGGTGACTCCGTCTCGCACATGGAGACCCACTTCGCATCTCTCAGGGTGAGACTTCTGCTCACCGCTTCACCGGAAGAACCTATTACAACTTCGTTTCTTTCCGGATTCACTCTGAGCACATAGTAAGGCTCCGGCGCTGCCACGCGGATTCCCTTGCGCTGCCCTGGAACAAAATTCCAATATCCGTCGTGATGTCCCAGTATCCTGCCGGAAGAATCAGTAAACACACCTTCCCGCCGCGACAATCCCAGAATATCGCGCCTGTCTCCGCGGTAAAAATCCTGACTGTCCGTCTTGTCAGCGCAGATCAGCCCGCGCTGCGCCGCAATACTCCTCACCTCGCTCTTGTGCAGATCCCCAAGAGGAAAGAGCGTTCTGGACAAAATTTCCTGCGGCACTCTGTACAAAAAGTACGACTGATCTTTAAGGGGATCCGCAGCTTTTCTCAAACAAACGCGCCCGCCCTTTTTCTCAAGTCTGGCGTAATGCCCAGTCGCATACGCGTCAAACGCGCCAAGAATCTTTTCCGCCGCCGCGGGAAGTTCTGAAAACTTTACGCGCTCGTTGCACGATACGCACGGATTGGGAGTTCTGCCGGCAATATATTCTTCACAGAACCCTCGCAGAACACATCTTTCAAACGCTTCCGAAAGCTTGATCACGTGATGTTCCAGTCCCAAACTGCCGCACACGGCAGAAGCGGACTCTGCCGCGGCCGCCGCATCCTTCCCGAAGCACGCCCCGCCGAATGCGGCCGCGCGGCCCGTCTGCCCTATGTCCATGGTCACACAGACCACCCTGTGCCCCATATCGGATAGTATTGCCGCAGCAACCGCTGAATCCACACCCCCGCTGACCGCCATCAGTATGCGCATATTTTCCCTCTATCCGCAGCAACCGCGAAGTTCCGCGGCACGCTCCGCCAGGCACACCACCGTCCACGGGCCGTATTCCGGGCCCGAAGGCATGTCAGACTCGAAAAAAACTCTGCCCTCCGGAATCTTTCGGATCAATTCACGGATCTTTAAAGACGCCGGACACAAAAGCCTGCGCCCGAACGAAAACACCGCGCCAAGCTTCAAAAATCTTTCTGCCATCTCCGCTGACATCGACGGAGAATGAAGCACTACGCCGCCCAGTTTCGGCGCGTATGGAGAAACCGCATCGAACAGTTTCCCCCATGCGCCGGCACAGTGCAGATTCACAGCGCGCCCCAAATCCGCCGCAATTCTGAGCTGCCGGTCAAGAACTCCGCGCTGAACCGACACGTCTCCGCGGCGGGCATCAAGACCAGCTTCACCGACAAAAGCGTCCGGCCTGCAGGACAGTTTCTCCCTCAACACCTGTTCCCATCCGCGAAACTCAGCTTCAGCCCTCCCGGCATACCACGGATGAACCCCGTAGCCGGGAACAGCCTCCGGATACCCGGCGCATATCCCGGAAATCGCATCCCAGTCCCACGGTCCTTCGGAACAGCAATCCACCCGGCGGATTCCCGCGCTTCTCGCTCTCTCCATAACCGCCGGGAGTTCCTCACAGGAATATTCCTGCAAATGCGCGTGGCAGTCCCTGCTCGCACAATCCATCGGGAACGCAGCCTCCACGCCGCTTTCAGCAGACCGGCCGCTCCCCGCGCACAGCAAGGTATGTGCGGACATAATCATCCACGGCATCCTCCAGCGAACGAAACGCCGTGTGGCATCCGCGCTCCCTGAGTTTGGACATCTCCGCCTGCGTGTGATACTGATATTTATCGCGCAGCTGCTCCGGCATGTCTATGAAATCAATCGCTTCGTCACGCCCCATCGCCTTGAAAAGCGCCCTCGCCAGATCCAGCCAAGTTCTTGCACATCCGGTGCCGCAGTTGAATATGCCGTTCACCTCCGGGTGGTCGTAAAGCCACAATGTTACTTTGGCGGCGTCCTTTACATAAACAAAATCCCGATCTTGACAGCCGTCCGCCCACCCGGGACGGTACGACTTGAAAAGAGATATCCGGCCGGTCTCCCCTATCTGACGGTAGGCTTTGTTCACTACAGAGCGCATATCGCCCTTGTGATCCTCCCCCGGACCGAACACGTTGAAGTATTTCAATCCGGCGATCTTCCCGAGCATCCCCGAAGACATGGCCCACAAATCGAATTTCTGCTTCGACCATCCGTACAAATTCAACGGCTTCAGCAGCGGCGTAACACTGTCGGAATCGCTGTACCCGTATTCTCCGGCCCCGTATGTGGCCGCGCTTGAAGCATACACGAAACGAGCGCCGTTCTCCAGGCTCCACTCGCACAGATCCTTGGTGTACCCGGTATTGTTGTCGTCCAGATACGCCTGATTCGTTTCGGTTGTGGAGCTGCACGCTCCCAGATGAAACACTCCGGACACCGCCCCTGTTCCTCCGGAAAGAAAACTTTTGCGGAATTCCGTTCTGTCCATATATTCCGCATATTTCAGCGAATCGAGGTTGGCCTGTTTGCCGGGATGGTTAAGGTGGTCTACCACAAGAATATCCGTGCAGCCGCGCGAATTCAGCTCGCGCACGATATTTGACCCGATAAGCCCGGCTCCGCCTGTCACTATAAACTTCACTGTGCAGACTCCTTTCGCGATTCCGCGGATCCGTCCCCGGATTCCGCACCCGCGCCGGAAGAACCTCCCGCAGCCGTCACATCTCCGGATGCAGGGCCATCTGCCGCAGAATTATCCCCGGACGCAGCCGTGCCGTCCGTCCCGGGCACCGGGGGCGGCGGTTCCGGCGGAGGATCGCCCCGCTCCTCCGGGGTGCGTATCCTTCCGAACCGTATAATGTCCTCAGCGTCACGCCCGTCGATGGTCTCCTTCTCAAGAAGCAGTTCCACAAGCTTGTCCACCGCCTCCTTGTGTTCCCTCAGAGTCCCGACAGCGCGGTCATGCGCCTCGCGCAAAAGGCGCGATATTTCCGCATCGATCATCTGCGCCGTCTTTTCACTGTAGTCCTGCGTGCGGTTCACCTCGCGTCCGAGGAACACCAGCTCTTCCTGATGCCCGAAGGCTCTGGGCCCCAGCACATCGCTCATGCCCCACTCGCACACCATGGCGCGCGCAAGACGCGAGGCCTGCGCCAGATCCTGCTTGGCCCCCGTGCATATGTCAGGGAGAAAAACCTCCTCCGCTGCGCGTCCGCCCATGGACACCACCAGCTCATCCAGCAAATACGCCTTCGACACGTGCGTGCGATCCTTCTCCGGAAGGAACATCGTGCTTCCCAGAGACATCCCCCGCGGAATAATCGTCACTTTGTGCAGAGGATCCATATTCCTGCTCAGAACCGTCAGCGCGGCGTGTCCAGCCTCATGATAGGCCGTTATACGCTTATCCTTGTCGTCTATCTTGCGGCTCCTGCGCTCCTTGCCCCACATCACCTTGTCCCGGGCCTCTTCGAAATCGTCTATGTCCACGAACTCCTTGTTGTGCCTTGCGGCGATAAGCGCCGCCTCGTTCACGAGATTGGCCAGATCCGCTCCCGAAAACCCGGGCGTACCGCGTGCAATCCGCCGCACGTCCACCCCTGCGGCCACTTTGACCTTAGCCATATGCACTTTGAGGATATCGACACGGCCGTCAAGCGACGGCAAATCCACTACCACCTGCCTGTCAAACCGGCCGGGACGCAAAAGCGCGGGATCCAAGACGTCCGGCCTGTTCGTGGCCGCAATCACCACCACGCTCTCGGTGGCGTCAAATCCGTCCATCTCCACAAGCAGCGCGTTCAGGGTTTGCTCCCTCTCGTCGTGACCGCCTCCAATGCCGGTAAACCGGCTTCTTCCCACGGCATCAATCTCGTCGATGAATATTATGCACGGTGAATTTTTCTTGGCCTGATCGAACATGTCTCGGACGCGCGACGCACCGACGCCAACGAACATCTCAACAAAATCCGATCCGCTTATGCTGAAAAACGGCACGTCCGCCTCCCCCGCGATAGCCTTGGCAAGAAGCGTCTTGCCGGTACCCGGAGCGCCGCACAGAAGCACCCCTCGCGGCATTTTGCCGCCCAGACGCTGGAACTTAGCGGGATCACGGAGGTACTCGACAATCTCCTGTACCTCCTCCTTGGACTCCTCAATCCCGGCTACGTCCTTGAAAAGCACCTTGTTCTTGTCCCGCGAAAGCTGCTTCGCTTTGCTCTTCCCGAAATTCATCGCGCCCCCTGCAGCCTTCATCTGGCGCAGGAAGATAAAATATATCATTCCGATAAGCAGCAGCGTGGGGGCAAACGAATAGAGGAACATTTCCCACCTGTTGGAACTCGTCTTGTGGACGATCCCCACCCCGCCGGCTTCGAGCATGTTCAGGAATCCGTCGCTGACCGTCGTCTTCATCGTCCAGTCGCGCGGGTAGCCATGCGTATCCGGTATGCTGTCGGGAATCGTTCCGGACACCGTGCTGACCTGCTCGCTGGGACTCCCATGCAGAATCTCCACCTTGTCCACAAGCCCCAGTTCAAGCATATTGAAGAAATCCGGCGAATAGGCAACTTCGCGGACTTCGGGACGTCCTTTCATCCAAAGCGACGCAAGAGACATCGCCACCAGCATCACAACTATCCACGCAAACGCCATGCGCCGCGGAGACTGCATCTGCCCGGGCGGAATCGAGCCGCGATCGCCGCCCGGGCCGCGCCCGGGCGTATGTCCGCCGTCCCTTCCGCCAGGAAAATCCCCGTCTTTTCTGTCCCCGTCTTCTTTATCGGAATAAAGCATCTGCTGAAAAACCCCTTTTAGTTCTTATCCTGTTCCGGAGCCTCCGGAGAGACCCCTCCACCTCTGATCTCATCCGCGAGCCTCTGCGCCACATCGGGATGCTGTTCAAGAAACGCTCCGGCGGCCGCCGTTCCCTGACCGATCTGCTCCGGGCCGTAGGCCAGCCAGGAACCGCGTTTCTGCACGATTCCCTTCTTGAGACCGGCCTCAAGAAGCGACCCCTCCCACCATATTCCGCGCGAATACAATATGTCGAACTCGGCCTCCACAAATGGGGGCGCGACCTTGTTCTTCACCACTTTCACACGGGTTCTGTTGCCCGTCACCGCACCCGACGTGTCTTTAATTGCTCCCGTGCGCTGTATATTGAGACGCACCGATGCGTAAAACTTGAGCGCTCTCCCGCCGGGCGTCGTCTCGGGGTTGCCGAACATCACCCCGATCTTCTCCCGGATCTGATTCGTGAAGATGCACAGTGTCCGCGTCTGCGCAAGAATCGACGTAAGTTTGCGCATAGCCTGCGACATAAGCCTCGCCTGGAGCCCCACGTGGGAATCACCCATCGTACCGTCCAGCTCCGCCTTCGGCGTCAGCGCCGCCACGGAATCAACCACTATCACATCGAGAGCTCCGCTGCGCGCCAGCGTTTCGCAGATGTTAAGAGCCTCTTCTCCCGACGTCGGCTGCGCTACCAGAAGGTTGTCCACATCCACTCCGATTCGCCTCGCGTAGCCGGGATCAAGCGCGTGTTCCACGTCTATAAACGCGGCCATGCCCCCGGGTTTCTGCGCATTCGCTATCACATGCAGCGCCAAAGTCGTTTTCCCGGAAGACTCAGGACCGAACAATTCCACAATCCTGCCGCGCGGAAGACCCCATACCCCGAGCGCCATGTCCAGGCTGAAAGCGCCGGTCGAAATCACTTCAACCGACTGATTCGCCTGAAACTCCCCAAGACGCATTATCGCGCCCTCTCCAAAATCCTTGCGGATCTGCGCTATCACAGACTCAAGCTCGTTGGCGGCCGGCGCCGCATCAGACTTTTTGGGCATATCGTACCTCGGAACAAACCATTTCTCACCAGACAACACTAACGCCGCTGCGCGCAAACCCAGCTGCCTTGCGTACGGACGGCGGCGAAACAACAAAACACCTGTAACTTGGCTATTTTATCATAAATCATTCCGTAAAGTAAACATCACCGGCCAACGCGCAGTTGTTCATAGTTATGGACACCAAGCCCAAAAATGGAAAAACCCCATTGGTCAAATTCAAGGACACCGAACGGGGACTTTCTTTCTATCATGAAAGGGCATGAAAACTATGGCCAACCAGACATTCTCGGATATCC
>CASEAR010000080.1 GCA_949285835.1 uncultured Verrucomicrobiota bacterium
GAAAGACAGTCTCAGGCGAAGGCTTGCGGCGTCGCCGTTCTTCTCCGTTACCGGAGACTTTTCAACGATGCCGGAAAAATGCGTGAATATCACGTGCTGGATGGAGGATGCGTCTGTCATCAGGATTTCGGAAGATGAATACGAGATGCGCATGAACGTGGTTTTCCGCATATACAGGAACGGAAATTATGTGAACCGGATGAGCTATTCCCTATCGGAAGAAATCGCGGACAAGGCCGACGCAAAGGCGGCCGCCGCGGCGTTCAGGGCATGCAGTCAGAAAGTTCTGTCTGATTTTGAGAAGGATCTGCTGTCGCTGTTGAACGCCGGAAAATAGGAATCCGGAGTCTTTTTCCGCAGGTGTTCTGCGCGCAGTGTGCGGATGTGGCGTTTCAGGCCGTGCGCAACCGGCGCTGTGAAAGGCTCCCCATGCGTCTTTACCGGTCTTGAGGATTTGCGGAGAGTTTCCGCCGCAGTTCAGCCGGGTATGCGTAGGCATGGGTTGAACGTGACGTTCGCGGCGGGGGCTTTCTCCCGTGGGTGCCGTATCGCCGCCCGTAACATCAGGCGGCGGGAATCGGGAACCCGCGATGCAGGTTCCGGCGGAGCGCAGGCAAACAGCTTGGCGCAGCGCGCAGCGCGCTGCCGACGGATCCGCGCGTTTCCCGATGCTTCCGGCGGAGCGCCTCGGATCGGTTAACCCGCCGCCGCACCGCTTAACTGGCCGCTGGCGTCTGCATTGCGCGGCTGGCGTACATAAGTTTCCGCCGCTTGAAGGCAAAAGGACGTTCCAAGCCGCTTCCGGTTTTACCCAAATGAGTCCTTCCCGGCAGCGCCATCTACGGCAAGATTTTTCCATGTACAGGCCGAAAACATGTATTGTCATGCGGCCGCGTGACCGTATGTCCTGTCCCCTCTTGGCCAGATGAAGAGGGTTGTTCTCAAAATAAGCCTCTCAAGCTCCCGTTGAACGACCATTTCCGTCGGCGTCATTTTTTTTCCGTGGCGATTCCTGACGTCTTATCCGCTGTGATGAATCCCCGCGCCGGCATTTCTTATTTTCACCGTAAGCATATGCGTCAGAGGAAGCTGTGTCTCCGAATGTACGTCCGGTTAGCGGACGCGCCGACATTCTCCGTGAAGCGCATATGACATTTTTTTACTTCCTGAAGTTCAAAAATGATAACTTTAAAAGATTGTTTTTATTCCAGAACATGATACTCTGCGATAAGCGTGAGTGTTGATTTTATCTGTATCGGCAGGTCGCACAGACGCGCATTGTGCATGATCAAAAGCGGCGGTTAGGTTGGCAGAGCGCATGTAGGAGGGAAGATATGAAGGTGGAGCGTGCGATTCTTTCGGTGATATTCCTTACGGCGGTGTGTCTGGGCGAGTCTCTTGCCGCCGTAATAAATCTTCATGAGGAGATTACTGCAGCCGGTATGACGCCGGTTATTTCTTCGTCGGAATCGAACGCAAGTTATCCGGCGAGCAAGGCGTTTGACGGGGACTGGACGACCGACAGCGGCAGGTGGTTAGGTACAAGGATTCCTCCGAACGCCTATATCGAGTACCGCATGCCGGAAGGATGGCGTCCGGACCAACTGTTCAGTCTCTCAAAGTACCGGATTTACAGAATGAATGTGGGTTCTTTCCAGTACATCGAAAGAATGCCTGTTGACTTTTGCGTTTACGGTTCGGCGGGCGAAGACGGCGAGTGGGTACTTCTGGACTCCAGAACAGATGTAGACTGGTCCTTTTCGGAATATATTGACTTCGATGTTGAATTCGTACCCTCCGGGTTTCGGGCCTTTAAGCTGGAAATCAGCAGAACGAAGAGCAGCGATTCGGCTATGGTGGGGTTGGGTGAGCTCGTTTTCTATGTGGACGAGTATTTTTCCGAAAGCGGCATATTTGTGAATGTATCGGAGCCTTGCGTCGGGGAGGTGCGTCCCGGATATGGCGAGTTTGTGTCGCCGAATGCGGGAGAAACTGTGACGCTGAGCGCATCTGAATACGGGTATGACGGAGACATCGCATACAGATGCACGGGGTGTGTGGTCGAACGGAGGAATGAGAGTTGCTGGTCTGTTGTGGAGACCAATGAGGCGAAGCAGGTGCAGATAACCTATGACGGAGCGCCGCTGCGCGTCACATGGCTGTGGGAGGTGGCCGGGTACAGGCTTGAAACGAGCTGTCTTGCCTCGGATGAGCGGATAGACGCGGATCCGCTGCCTGATTTGCCGGGAGGGTACTACAGCACGGGGACGGAAGTGACGCTGACGGCAGTGCCAACGCAGGAGCGTCCTTCCGCGTTCGAGTTCTGGACGGGCGACGTGCCCGACGGAGCGGATATCAGAGAGAATCCGCTTGTGCTGGAGATAAACTGTGCGAAGTCGGTTGCCGCAGCTTTCAGCCGGAAATGGGATCTGGTTTCCGGGGACTCCGGGGACGTTATTACCGACGGTAACTGGGTACTGAATATTTCCCCGGTCACCGGCGGCGGGTTTTCTCTGGGGAAGGGAACGACGACAGGAAATGCCGTTTCCGAAGGCTCCGGATATCTGTTTCTTGGCGGATTGGAGGAAGACTGCGGGGTGCAGCTTGTCTCGGTGAATGCGTACGCGTTCTACAATTTTAGCGGCCTGCTGCATGTGGAACTGCCGCAGGGATTGACGTCCATAATGAGTGAAGCATTCAGAGGTGCGGCAAATTTGGTGTCTGTTGTATTGCCGGACGGCCTTTTAGGGATAGGGAACGGAGCTTTTCAAGAATGTACATCGTTGAATGCGGTGACGCCGCTTCTTCCTTCTTCTCTCAATACTTTGGGAACCCGCGCGTTTGACGGTTGCATTACGCTTTCTGGAGTGTTGGAATCCGGACGGGATCTGGAGGTGTTCTCAAATTACTCGTTCAGAAATGTGAAATTTATAGAGGAAGCGAGGCTTACCGGTGTAAAAACGATAGGAGAATCCTCTTTTGAGGGGTGCTCTTCACTTACAAATGTTATCGTCACGGAAGGTGTTTTGTGCAGTATTGGCTGGGCTGCGTTTAATGGCTGTTCCTCTCTTGTTTCTTTCAGTCCATTTCTTCCGCGCTCTCTTTCATCCCTTGCCGGCAGGTCTTTTACAGGATGCAAAAAACTTTCCGGAAGTCTCGTTATATTAAATCCTGCAGTGACGAAAGTTCAAGATAATACGTTTAGCGGGAATTCAATATCAAGTGCGCACCTTCCATACGTTAATTCAATTGGGAACAGCGCGTTTGCCGGTGGGGGAGTGATAACCAACGTGGTACTTTCTCCGCAGCTGCACACGATGGAATGGGGGGCGTTCGCAAACTGTCCGGAACTAGAGCATGTCGAGCCGCTTTTGCCGGAGTCCCTGAAGACAATCGCTGGAAATGTTTTTTCCGGTTGTACAAGTCTGCGCGGGGATGTGGTGCTTAACAACGAGAATGTTTGCAAACTTGCCAGCCGCACGTTCAGCAACACACAGATATCTTCTCTGACGGCGACAAACGTCGTCGAGTTGGATTCTTATGCTGTATGCAACAATTCATCTCTGACAAATATTGTTTTTTCCCGGAAGATGTCGAAAATCGGAGAACAGGCTCTCGCATATAATCCGGTTTTGAAGGCTATTTCTGCGGATATGTTTTTCCCGGAGCTCAGTGTCATAAGCTACAATGGATTCTCCGGGTGTTCAAGCCTTGGGCCGGAGATAGTATTGTCCTGTAAAAATCTTACATGTATAAATAGCTATGCATTTTTTGGGTGTTCCAATCTTCGTGCCATTACCTTGCCTGAGGATATAAATGAAATTGGAGCATATGCCTTCTATAAAATTGCCCCCGGAGCCAAGCTTTATTTTACGGGAGGCGCAGGATTGACCAAGTTGGGAGACAACTCTTTCACTCCGAGTTCTGCAGCTGAACGCTACACAATATTTGTTCCCGCAAGGTATGATCCCTCATGGAAAGATTATGTAATGAAGCTCACAGACGAAGACAGGCAGGATGCGTCATTCCCAGGGGAAGGTACAATAGGAATATGGCCCACTTCATATTCCAGTGGGATAAGAAATTGGGTTAAAAACTGGACGTCTCCGTTGGAGCCACGGGAGACGATGATAGCCATACATTAGCGCATCATGCGGAAGCGGACGTTCTGTTTTATGCGTGGCCGTTTGGTTACCTGTGCGCTGATTGACAGATAGCGGTTCCTGTGCGTTGTCATGGATAAAGCCGTGCCTCTTCGGGGCGCGGCCTTAATCCGGTTCATTCGTGGCGGACGTGCGGCTGTGCGGAGGCGGCAAAAGAGAGCCGGTTTATGCGTGCAGTTGCGCGTCGGGGGCAGTTCCCCACACATGTTCGCGCATGGTTTTTATCCGAATCCGGCTCTGCCGTTGCGCATTTTGCGGTACGAT
>CASEAR010000081.1 GCA_949285835.1 uncultured Verrucomicrobiota bacterium
ACTTCACGCCAGACACATTTAGGTATCCTCGAGAGTGTCTCTCTTATCAGCTTCTCGGCATTGTACGTCAGCACAAAGAGGCCGAGTCTCTTGCCGCAATTCGAGAACTCCTGCACAGCCACGCTTTCCGGACCGCACACGCTGTCAACAGAACACATAGAAATCTTCCCCCAGAAACAAAAAAACAACACCAACAACCGGACGACACACACTTCCGGGATTCTATGACGTACACAATTTAAAATCAACCAATTTTTAAGAACCGGAAAAACGTCGCGTTTACATTCCCGAACCCGGCTGACGGCGTCATAATTTCTTTGTATCAGCCCAGCCCCGTGCGGGTACCGCTGCTCATCTGCCGAACACATACCCCCTGCGCCATTCTGCAGTCTCTCCCGGCTCCGCCTCAATAAGGATAAACGACTCCGGTGACACATAATCCGGCCTCACATGCACGTCAGTACGCACCCCAGGACGCGATGTTTCAAAAGTTATGCTCCTTCCTTCCGGCAGAAATTTAACGCAGCATATGTTCTGCCCGCAGTAGTCCGCCGGATACGGCACCGAAATATTGGCCCATTTCGGAACCGGCTTCAGGAAAACAATCTCATTCCCCCGGCAGACCTGTTCTTCCTCCAGCCCGGATGCCGAAACGCCGTACGGGAACGACAAAACATAACCACTGCCCACATCATTGTCTCCAAACCTCACAAAATTGTGCGTGTACTGTCTCGTGCGTATCCTTTTGACGCCCGTATTTGCAAGGCTCCACAGCACGTCAACGCGGTTCGTTCCGACAACTACGTCGGCCTCAAGTCGGTAGCCGTACCCGCCAGGCCCACGGCATTCCTGTGTAAACCGGGCCCCGTGACGCCGCCACTCCACACTGGTTTCCGGGATGAAAAGCGCTTTGCAGTCGCTGAAAAGCGTGTAGGGCGCGGACGGCTTGGCAAGCACGCCCACGCCGACTTTCACAAAACCTCCGCCCGGCTCCGCTTCCTCATACCCTGGCGGATACATTACGCCGCTGTCTCCCGGAATGCACAAATCAAACTCAGCAGCTAGACCGGCGTGATCATTCACTCTGTCGTGGCTGACAGGATTGTAAAGATAGCCGTACCCGTCAAGTTTTGCCGAAAGAACCGCCGCGAGCGGCGTAAAACGCATTCCCGTATTGTACGCATCGCTGTGCCCGGGAATCATTATCTCCACACTCAGAGGGCCATTGCTTATGACTTTAGTGCCCTTGTGATCCGGCTGCACCCCGGCGTCCGCCGCCGGTACGATTCCCAATAGAAGCAAAAGAGTGAAAACCCTCACATATGCAGCACGCGCCTGACACTTTGTAAAATACTTCATCATGCACCCCCAAACCAGGCATCCATCCGCTCCGGCGCCGCGAAATCCTTCCAGACCACCAGCACCTGCCGCACACAAAACTCCGCAGCCGCTCGAATCAGGCACCCTCACGATGTACGGACACGGAGGATCCGGCCACCAGTCTGGGGAAAATCCTGCTCTGATACCTTATTGCCGGAAGAGGATCTTCAAACCTTTCCAGCATTATGCGGCCCGCCTCAACCGCAATGCCGTAAAAATCCTGACATACCGTGACAAGCCCAGAAAACCCCGAAGAAAGTATGCCGTCGTACCCGGCCAGAGAAACGTCCCCCGGCACAGAATATCCATTCTTCTCAAGGATTTCTTTTATCGAAAACGCTATGGAGTCGTTGGACGCAAAGAAAACAGACGGCGGACTTTTTTCAGACAGTTTTCCACGAATACGCTCCCAGAGAAGCCCTGAATCCCTCTCTTCCTCCTCGGAAACCACCACCACATCGTTTGATGAAAATCCGATTCCGCACTCCACAAAACCCGCAAGAACTCCGCCCAGCCTGTCAAAAATCGATGTTCTGGACGGAATCCGCGTCACGTAAGCTATGCGGCGGTGCCCCTTCCCCGCGAGATAACGCACAACAGAGGCCGCCCCGGCCGCATTGTCCGACACGGCATAATCGCATTTCAGCCCCGGAAGATACGTATCTATAAGCACAACCGGCACACCCGAGCCTTCAAGCCCTCGAACCGCATCCTCCACTCCGGCGGACGGAAAAGGCCACAGCACTACGCCGGCTACCTGCCCGTCCACAGATTCTCGGAGGCACCTCGCACACTCTTCCGCTCCCGAATAAAAATCCACGCTTATATGCCTGCCAGCGGGACGAAGCGTTTCAATCAGTCCGGTCAGAACATCATCGCGCATCCCCGAAACGCCCGCACCCTCCCGCCCCGGACTGATGTACTTTACAATGTTCCCGCGACCCGACGGACGCCTTCCGGGCAGCGCCTTCCCAAAACCGTTCGAGACAAAGGTCCCGCGCCCGCGCTGCCTTACAACAAGCCCCTCTGCCGCAAGCGGACCGAGCGCCTTTGACAAAGTAAGTCGGCTGCACCCGAACTCAAGCGCCAGCTCGCGCTCTGCAGGCATCCTCACACCGCTGCGGTAGTATCCCGAAGAAATTCGCCTGCGGAGCTCAGCAGAAATCTGCTCGCAATGCGTCAAATCAACACGAAAAAATACTTCTCCGGCATCCGCCTCATTCATAGTGTCCATATGCAGAAATTCTCCATGTAATCAAGCAGAAATACCATCGGTATCCTCACTTTCACTCATAAAAGATTATCCAATTTTAAATTGACTGTCAATACCTACAAGGACACAATCTCCCGAATAATCCGCGAATATCATGAATACAAGAAAACTATAACAAAAAAAAGATTGACAAATACGTCTGTAATAGATTATCTATTATGCCAATAATGCAGTCAGGATTATTCTGTAAAAAAAAGACGTTCGGTGCGTAAGGCAAAAAGCTGCGCTTGCCGAACCGGAAAAATGTAAGGAGGTTCCTTATGAGTTGTGGAACAGAGTGTGTTATGCATCCTCTGCGTACTGTATTCACATTTTTTGCCGCCGCACTTGCACTGCACGGTCCGGCGCGTGCGGAAACCTATGAATGGATCGGAGGGG
Source organism: uncultured Verrucomicrobiota bacterium (assembly GCA_949285835.1). Taxonomy (GTDB): domain Bacteria; phylum Verrucomicrobiota; class Kiritimatiellia; order RFP12; family UBA3636; genus CASEAR01. The sequence goes on from CASEAR010000081.1 coordinate 3,032, forward strand.
ACGGAGCATGGGCCGATGCGCAAAACTGGAGTCCGACATCTGTTCCGGACGCCGCCGGAGATACCGTCTCAATTTCCGTAAACCGTGCGGCTTCAACATCACTAACTCTCGATTCCGTGCGCACCACAGGCAATCTTTTCGTTGAAAATCTCGATCCCTCGACGAGGCAGATATCCATAACAGTGCCTGACAGCGCCGGGCGGCTTAACTTCGATCCCGGAGCGCCGCTTTCAACTTCGACAGTCCATGTAGCGGCTAATACAAAATTGTCAATTTCCTCTTTCTCCGGCACGAACACAATATGCAAGACCGGAGAGGGATCCTGGATTCTGCCAGGAAGCAACTCAGGAGGCTTTTCCGGCGTAATGATCCTCTCAGAGGGCGAGATGTCGCTCAGCGGAAGCAATTCTCTGAAGGACTTTTCTACGCTTATCCTTGGAGGAGGTTCCTCCCCCGCCAAACTGAGCGCGCCAAACATCCTTACAGTGAACAACTGCACTATCCGCGTAAACTCACAGGGGACAAACACCGCTGCCATATTTTTCGACATTGCAAACTCCATAGAGTACAAAAACGCAATTGTTCTGGACAGAATGCTCACGGTAAATTCCGGTCACGTGTGGGCGGATATCCGATTCACCGGAAGAATATCAGGCGGACGCGGCATATACAAAACAGGGCCGGGATCCATTCGCTTTGCCTTTTACGACAACAGCATAGGAGATATTACCGTCAGCGCAGGCACCATACAGGCCCAGCAGCACAACGGCTCTCTCTCCTGGGGGAAAACAATATTCGGAGACGAACACACGGGCAGCAGCAAGGTCGGTATAAACTTCGGGTACGGCATCACGCTGTGGGACAGCCGTTCTTTCCATTTTACGAAATTCGGAACAGGCGGAGCCACCATCGGAACTATTGCCGGAAGTCCGTCCGCATCAACCGTCTATGGGGAGATTCAGATTGACAGAGACGTGTCCATTAGCAACAACCACCTCTCCGGAAATGGACTGACGCTCGCAGGCAGAATACATGGAACCGGAGGAATCAGAACCGGTTCCGGCAGCAGCATGAAACTCCGGCTCACCGGACGCAGCGAATTCTCCGGCGGCACAACTGTGGCCAGCGGCCTTCTCGAACTTGCCGGCAGCGGTACGCTTGGAACCGGCGACGTTACCATTGCAGGCGGAGCAAAACTCAGAATACTGTCCGCTGACGCAATCTCAGACAGCGCCTCGCTTTCTGTAGAAAAGAATGAAGACGGAGCGACCGGCACGATTGAACTGGGAGACGGAGTGACTGAGTCTGTAAACAAACTCATTCTGTACGGAAAAACCGCATATTTGGGCACCTACGGAGCTCCCGGCAGCGGAGCAAGATACGAGATCGAGGAAGTATTCTCCGGCAGCGGAATCCTCAACGTTCTGGACGGCGCTCCGTACGCCACGTTTGTGATTGTGAAATAGAAAGCGCCGGAGTCCTTATTATGAACCGTAGGTTATTTCTTCCGGTCGCAGCCGCATTCCTTTTGTCTGCGTCAACTATGTCCGCATACGCTGAAGACGGCACAATCTACAACGGCGGCTTTGAGAATGGCGCTTCCGGATGGTGGGGCCCCGGAGTGGTCAAGGGCTGCGTGCAGGACGGCGCGGGAGTGGATGCCGGCAGGGCTCTCGTCCTGCGGTCGGGCTGGGCATGTCAGGACAAGCGTCCCGCTCGCGGCGGCTCCGCCATCCGCGTAAGCGCCGACATAAAGTGCGACGGCACAGAGCCGGACTCGGTTTATGTGCAGATCAGTTTCCGCGGAGGCAATCTGGGGCCCAAATGGTACGGCCCTGACTCCGTAACCGTATGCGGGAACGACGAACCCGCCGTTTTCAAAACCGGCGGTTCGCACGGCTGGCGCAGGTTCTCAGCCGTGCTGAAAACCCCG
>CASEAR010000082.1 GCA_949285835.1 uncultured Verrucomicrobiota bacterium
CTCGGCAAGCTGCTCTCGAGTGACGACGAAATGTACACGAACCTCAATGCGACAGTGGCTAATCTGCGCTCGATAAGCGACAGGCTTGAGGCCGGAGAGGGTACGCTCGGCAAGCTGCTCTCGAGTGACGACGAAATGTACACGAACCTCAATGCGACAGTGGCTAATCTGCGCTCGATAAGCGACAGGCTTGAGGCTGGAGAAGGTACGCTCGGAAAGCTGCTTTCAAGCGACGATGAGATGTACAACAATATAAACGGCGCCGTGTCGGATGTAAGGGAACTCCTGGACGATATGCGTGAGGCAAATACATTGTCCACTTTTTCATCTCTGCTTTTCAGCGGAATATAATTGCAGCAGAAGTACAAATGTTTTCATTTCTTCAATTTCATGGGTGTTCGGCTTGACCAGTCGTTGCGGCGTATGATAAATTAGCTCAAGAGTTGTTTGTTTTGTTGTGTGTTTATAATGTTTTATGTAATTTGGCGTTAGAAATTATGGAAGACTACAGTGCATTGATGTGGATCGCCGGCGGGCTGTTCCTTATTCTGGCAGAGTTTGTTATACCTGGATTTATCGTATGTTTTTTTGGGGTCTCTGCCATCCTGACAGGAATACTGCTCGAGATATTTCCTTCAATTCCTGTTTGGTTTGTTTTTTTCTTTTTTTCATTTATGTCGGTTGCATTGATCTTCCTGAGCAGGAAGATCATGCCGGAAACGTTTTGCGGGCGGACGACCAGAGAATCCTTTGATCCGGACGGCGACGAAGTGGAGGGAACTAAAGCTCAGGTACTGGAGACGATATTGCCTGGTGTTCCCGGGAAGGTGGACTATCGCGGGTCCCTCTGGGAGGCGGAATCCGACTGTGAGCATAAACCGGGTGAGCTGGTAACTGTGGTAAAAAGAAAGAATCTTACGCTTGTTGTTCGTTGAGTTTTGTGTGAGCCGCAGAATGGCAGCACGAAAATATGGAGGTTAAAATGTTCGGATATGTCTTTCTTCTGGTCGTGATTATTGTGGTTGTGACGGTGTTCAAGACGGCGCGTATTGTTCCGCAAAAAGAAGCCTGGATCGTTGAACGTCTCGGCAAGTACTCCTGTACGCTCAGCGCGGGCTTTCATATTCTGATTCCATTTGTGGACAGAGTACGTTACCGTATTGATCTGAAGGAATCAGCTATCGACGTCGAGCCGCAGCAGTGCGTCACGCGCGACAACATAACGGTTGCCATAGACGGAATCCTGTATCTTCAGGTAATAGACCCGGTAAGAGCCTCGTATGGTATTGAAAATTACTTGTTTGCCTGTTCGCAGCTGGCGCAGACAACCCTCAGGTCGGAGGTCGGCAAGATAGATCTTGACAAGGCGTTTGCTGAGCGTACATCCATCAACAACGCCATATGCGCAGAGGTTGACAAAGCTTCGGATCCGTGGGGTGTAAAGGTTACGCGCTATGAGATTAAGACGATCACTCCGCCGCAGTCTGTAAAAGACGCCATGGAAAAGCAGATGCGGGCGGAACGTGAGAAACGCGCAAATATTGCTGAGTCGGAAGGTGAGCGTCAGGCTCGCATAAACCGTGCGGACGGTGAAAAACAGGAAGCGATTGCCAAATCGGAGGGTGAACGCACCCGCAGGGTCAACGAGGCCGCCGGGCGTGCAGAAGAGATTCGTCTTGTAGCGCAGGCCAAGGCAGAAGAAATCCGTATTGTGGCGCAGGCTACAGCTGACAGCATTCAGAAGATCGCAGAGGTAATACAGTCCAATCCCGCCGGTATGGGAGCGGTGAATCTGCGGGTGGCAGAGCAGTATGTTGCGGAGTTCGGCAAGCTGGCAAAATCCAGCAACACCATGATTATACCGTCGGATCTTGCGAATGTGGCAGGATTTATAAAAACGGTTATGTCCGGAGTGAAATGCGATTCTGCCGTCAAGCCGGAATAGGAAGAATATTCAAAGATTTTTTACGGCGGCATCTTAGGATGTCGCCGTTTTTGTTTAGTGCGCCGTCTTGCTTGTGTCTTTGCCCATGCACGGACTTTGAATATCAGTCCAGATTTAAATCGGCTGTTCTGGGCATGGCGGTTCGAGATTGCAATGTGTTTTGCCAATACGTCCGGCAACGGACAGAGATATGTTTCCTGCGGACTTTCTGTCGGCGTATTCGCGTGTGAATACATCTGAGATTTACCGGGTGCCGGCGTTCGGTTCGAGTTCGGGGGCAGCGATGTGGCTGCGAACAGCATCCGGATTACGGCAATTGCAGCTCCCCTCGGTCCTTATTCTTAATGTTCCGCCGGTGCGTTGCAAATCGGACTTTTTCCAGAGACTTCGCGAAAGATAAACGTGTTGCATCAAAACGTTTGTCATGATAGACTGCGCTCGGTTCCGTTTCCGGGACGGCTTGTGCTTGCCCGGGCAGCGGGTGTGTGTTCGAATTTTTCTGAGGGAGCAAGAAGATCATGGTTTACACGGTGGGGGCGTTCATTTTTTATCTTTTGATGATGCTTTTTATCGGGTTTTATTTTACAAATAAAAGTTCCGGTTTGGGCGCATATTACCTTGGCGACCGCAAAATGAACAAATGGGTAGTTGCCTTGAGCGCACAGGCTTCCGATATGAGCGGGTGGCTTCTGATGGGGCTTCCCGGGGCGGTTTACTTGAGCGGCATAAGCGAGGCATGGATCGGCGTCGGGCTTGGCGTAGGGACTTACCTGAACTGGAAGATTGTTGCCAGGCGTCTTCGGACTTATTCACACAAATGCGGGGATGCGATAACAATCCCGGATTTTTTTTCAAACAGGTTTCGTGATACTACGGGTCTGATGAGGACAATCTCCGCGCTTGTTATTCTATTTTTCTTTACATTTTATACGGCGTCGGGTTTCGGAGCGTGTGCGAAGCTTTTCAGTTCGACGTTCAACATGAATACGAATACGGCGCTGATACTGGGTGCGGCTGTGATAGTGTCATATACGCTTCTGGGCGGGTTTATGGCCGTTTGCTGGACGGATGTCATTCAAGGCGTAATAATGTTTTTCGCGATTGTAGCCGTGCCTGCGGCGGTGGTACTCCAAACTGGCGGTTTTTCCGCTTCGGTTGCCGCTATAAACAGCATAGATTCAAGCCTTCTCAACATTTTCACGAGTGCAAAAGACGGATCGGCGATATCGTTGGTTGCGCTGATCTCATCGCTTGTTTGGGGGCTGGGGTATTTCGGCATGCCCCATATACTCGTCAGGTTCATGGCGATAGACAGGGCGGAAAAGATTACGGACTCGAGGAGAATAGCCATGGTTTGGGTCGTGGTGTCGCTGGCTGCGGCAGTCGCCGTGGGACTTGTCGGCCGCATTCTTGCCGTCAGGGAGGGCATTGTGGTGGATGATCCTGAGAAGATTTTCATGATACTTGTCAGTCAGCTTTTTCATCCGCTGGTCATAGGAGTGTTCATGTCCGCCATTCTGGCGGCGATTATGAGTACGGCAGACTCTCAGCTTCTTGTGGCTGCTTCAGCGTTCTCCAACGATTTCTACAAGCGCGTGATACGGCCCAAGGCAGGAAACCGGGAGTTGATCTTTGTAAGCCGCCTGACAGTCGCGGCGGTTGCCATCGTATCGGTTTACATTGCCTGGTTTGTTGAATCGTCGGCGAAGTCCAGTTTTTCCGCGTTCGTTATGGACATGGTGTCATTTGCGTGGGCCGGGTTTGGAGCATCGTTCGGCCCGCTTATGCTTTTGTCGCTCTTCTGGAAGCGGGTTAATCTGGCGGGAGCGGCTTCAGGTATGGCTGTCGGAGCGATCACGACAGTGGTCTGGAAGTTTTTCCTTTCACCGCATTTTGCCGCCGATTATCCTATATTCGGCCTGTACGAACTGGCTCCCGGTTTTGCGGCATCATTTGTTGTGACGGTGCTGGTCAGTCTGCTGACGCCCCCGCCGTCAAAGGACATCGTGGACGAATTTGAACGCGTTGCCTCGCAGAGCCCTGAGCTGCGCGCGTGACTTGAGGCCGGTTGGCCGAGTTGTATTTATTATTTTAACTTTTAACGAACAGAAGGGATACTGATGAAAATTGAGATGTGTGGCGGTGCATTAAAAGTACCAGATAATCCTACGATTCCGTTTATTGAAGGCGACGGCACCGGACCGGATATAACACGCGCGGCTATGACGGTATGGAATACCGCTGTCGAGAAGGCGTATGGAGGCCGCCGGAAGGTCGATTGGCTCGAAGTATATGCGGGCGAAAAGGCCAACCGCGTTTTCAAAAAGGACATATGGCTGCCGCCGGAGACTCTTGAAGCGTTTCGCACGTATCTTGTAGGGATAAAAGGACCGTTGACAACACCTGTGGGCGGGGGAATAAGGTCACTTAACGTAGCGCTCAGACAGGAACTGGATCTTTACGTCTGTCTGAGGCCGGTACGCTGGTTTAAAGGCGTTCCTTCTCCGGTGCGCCGCCCGGATTTGACAGATATGGTCATATTCCGTGAAAACACGGAGGATATATATGCTGGAATAGAATGGATGGCAGGATCGGAGGGGGCGCGCAAGGTGGTGGATTTCCTTAGAAATGAGATGGGGGTTTCAAAGATCCGATTCCCAGAAACTTCCTCGATAGGGATCAAGCCGGTGTCGCGTGAGGGCTCCGAGCGGCTTATACGGGCAGCGCTGCGTTATGCGGTGGACAATGACAAGCCTAGTGTCACGCTTGTGCACAAGGGCAACATCATGAAGTTCACGGAGGGCGGTTTCAGAGACTGGGGATATAATCTGGCCGCTGCCGAATTTGGTGCGAAGAAGATCGGAGACGGACCATGGTGTTCATTTGCCAATCCGAAGACGGGCAGGGAGATTGTCGTCAAAGATTGCATCTGCGATGCTTTCCTCCAGCAGATACTGACGCGTCCCGCGGAGTACAGCGTCATAGCAACGATGAATCTCAATGGCGACTATGTTTCCGACGCACTTGCCGCATGTGTCGGCGGCATAGGCATTGCACCTGGCGGGAATATAAATTACGTCACAGGCGCAGCGGTTTTTGAAGCCACGCACGGTACTGCGCCCAAGTACGCCGGAATGGATAAGGTGAACCCTGGGTCGCTTATACTTTCCGGGGAGATGATGTTCCGGTACCTTGGCTGGACGGAAGCCGCGGATCTTATTTTGGCAGGCATGGACAAAGCGATATCGGAGAAGCGCGTCACATACGATTTCGCACGTCTTATGGACGGGGCTGTGGAACTGAAGTGCAGCGAGTTCGGCAGGGCTGTGGCGGAAGCGATGTAGAACAATGGACGCACGGTCGGCAGGGGATGCGGGTTTTGGGGCCTTTCCTGCCGCCGCGGTCAGGTTCCGGCTTTTATTCCGACGGGTGCGCCCGTGGACTCTGTCGTGTTCATTTCCAGTTTCAAGTCTCTTTGAATAAGACTTTCCAAAGGTGCGTCCGCTTTGATACAATTCTCCCGTTCATGCAGTTTCGCAGTGCGGCTGATTCTGCTGTGTGAAAGTAAAAGTACTTAAGGTAGTTTGTGATGTGTCGTGAATGCAATGACAAGGAAAATCCGCTGAGCAGGGCGGATTATGTTTCTGTGGATGAGATGCGTAACATTCAGCTGACCAAACTGAAGAAAATTGTTCGGCATTGTTACGACAACGTACCTCTCACAAGGCTCCGCATGGACGAAAAAGGTGTCAAGCCTGAAGACATAAAGACACTTGAGGATATGCGTTTTCTGCCGTTTATGAAGAAAACGGATTTGCGAGATGAGTATCCCAAAGGGCTTTTCGGCGTGCCGATGCGCGATATCGTAAGGTTCCATTGTTCCAGCGGAACGACAGGCAAGCCCATTGTGGTGGGCAGTACCAGGGGGGATTTGGACGTATGGATCGACGGAGTCGTGCGTTCGCTCGTAATGGACGGGATAACGAACGAGGATATTCTGCAGGTGTCGTACGGATACGGACTTTTCACCGGGGGTCTTGGTCTTCACTACGGAGGCGAGGCACTTGGGTGCGCCGTGGTGCCCACGTCCGGCGGCAATACAGACCGGCAGATCATGCTGATGCGCGATCTGGGGGTGACGGCCATCGCCTGCACACCGAGCTACTTTATCCACATTATGGACGAGGCGCTGAAGAAAGGCGTTGATTTCAGGAAAGAAACTAAACTCCGGCACGGGATTTTCGGAGCGGAACCGTGGACCGACGAGATACGTGCCAAGATTGAAAGCGTCACGGGCATTGAGGCGCACGATATTTACGGCCTCACGGAAGTATCCGGGCCGGGCGTTGCGTCCAGCTGCCGCTGTCACTCAGGGCTTCATGTTTTTGAGGATCATTTTTATCCGGAGATCATAAATCCGGACACGCTGGAACCCGTTCCGGACGGCACCTGGGGGGAGCTTGTCTTCACCACGCTGGACCGGTTTGGAACGCCAATGCTCCGCTATCGTACGCGTGATATTACGCGAATTATTCCGGATCGCTGCGATTGCGGACGCACGATACGCAGGATCGACCGCATAAGCGCACGTACTGACGATATGCTCATCATCCGCGGCGTGAATGTCTTCCCGTCGCAGATCGAGGCCGGATTGATGACCGTAGACAAGGTGCTTCCGCATTACCATATATACGTGGACCGCGAAGGCGACCTTGATACAATCGAGGTGAAAGTGGAAGTTACGGCCGACGCGCTGGGCGATCAGATAAAGTCTCTCGAATTGCTTCGCCGCACCATAGCGGAAGCGATAAAAAAGATAATAAACATAAGCATAAAAGTCACGCTTGTGGAACCGCATTCTCTGCCGCGTTCAGAGGGAAAAATGAACCGGGTTACCGACAACAGAAAGAAATAAAACCGGAGGGCCGATATGAAAATAAAACAGATTTCGCTTTTTCTGGAGAACAAACCCGGGCATCTTAATGCCATCTGCCGAACGTTGGCGAAGGCCGGCATCAACATTGTCACTCTGTCTCTGGCGGATACGCAGCAGTTCGGCATTGTGCGTCTCATCGTGGAAGATTGGGAGCGCGGCCGTGATGAACTTGAAAAAGCAGGGCATGTCGTGAACGTCCGCGATGTGGTTGCCGCCACGGTGAACGACGTCCCCGGAGGGATGGCCGATCTTCTGGACGCTGTGGGCGCCGTTGGCGTAAATATCGAGTACATGTACGCATTTTCATTCAGGACAAACGACAAAGCGATTCTTGTATTTCGATTTGACGATGCGGACAAAGCCATCGAGGCTCTCAAGCGCATAGGTGCGGACATCCTCGATGCGTCCACACTTTTCTCCCACTGAAAGGCGTTTTCTGTAAAATGAACACGGTTCCGGTCATAGAAAATAGATTCTGGCAGCATGATGCCGAGTGTATGCCTCGCCCTCAGCTGGAGTCTCTACAGCTGCAGCGACTGAGGGAAGCTGTTGCACGGGCGTCAGCACTTCCGTTCTATCAGAAGAAATTCAAGGAATCCGGGTTTTCTCCGGATTCGATTAAGACTCTTGACGACATACGCCGTCTGCCGTTTACTCTGAAGGCCGATTTCAGGGACAACTATCCGCTTGGATTTGTGGCCGTTCCCCGCTCGGAGGTGTCGCGTTTTCAAGGAACCAGCGGAACAACCGGCAAGCCCACTTGGACGGCGTATACCCGCGGAGACGTGGACCGCTGGGCTGATTTATGCGCGCGGTTTCTGGTTTCTGGCGGACTTCGTCCGGAGCATACTGTGCAGATTTCCTTTGGCTTCGGCCTTTTTACGGGAGGATTCGGCCTTCACAATGGGATTCAGCGCGTCGGCGCTGCGATTATACCGATATCCAGCGGGAACTCCGCACGGCAGATAATGACGATGCAGGATTTGCGTCCTGAGGTGCTTATATGTACCCCGTCATACGCGTTGAAGCTGATGGACGATATTTTGTCCGGAAATATTGACAGAGCCTCAATTGCTCTGGAACACGCTCATTTCGGCGGGGAGCCTTGGACGGAATCCATGCGGGAGAGGATCGAGAGCGGACTTGGCATACGCTGCTGGAACAATTACGGTATGGCGGAATGCGGCGGCCCGGGAATTGCCGGCGAGTGCGCGTATCGTAACGGAATGCACATACAGGAAGACCATTACATATTCGAAGTAATCGATCCGGACACGCTTGAACCCGTAAAACCCGGTGAGAAGGGTGAGATTGTGGTCACCCCGCTTACGCGGGAGGCCATGCCGGTGCTGCGTTACAGAACGCGGGACATCGGCATTGTGTACGACGATGGGGAGTGTCCCTGCGGGCGTACTACACGCCGCATGAGCCGCATTATGGGACGTACGGATGACATGCTCATAATACGTGGCGTGAATGTTTTCCCGTCTCAGATCGAATCCGCTCTGATGCAGTGCAAGGCCGTTTCTCCGCATTACATGATAGAGGTGTCGCGGCCCAAAGCGCTTGATGAGATAACGGTTCACATAGAGATGGAACCGTCCTTCTTCTCCGACTCCATGCGGGAGATGCAGCAGATCCGCGAAAACATAGACAGGGCGATATACGGCGCAACGGGACTTCATATGGTCATCAATCTGGTTTCGCCGAACACACTGGAGCGTTTTGAGGGGAAGTCCAAGCGTGTTAAGGATTTGCGAAACCTGAAATTCTGAGAAAAATAATTGGATGGGTTATCCAGTATGAAAAATGTACGTGTCGGCGTAATTGGATGTGGAGTTATCGCTCCGTCTCACATAGAAAGCTATCTGGGTGCGGCGGATACAGAAGTCGCGGTGCTTTGCGATATTGTTGAAGAAAAAGCGAAAATGCTCGCTTCAAAGTACGGAATTGCCAAATATACACGTTCGGCGCAGGAGGTCTTTTCCGATCCGGAAATAGATGCCGTCAGCATTTGCACCGATCACGCCTCCCACGCCGGGCTTGCAGCGGCGGCTATTGAGGCCGGAAAGAGCGTCTTGTGCGAAAAATGCCTTGCGGCGTCTCTTCCGCAGCTTTACAAGATGCTTTCGGTATCTGCTGCACATCCGGGGGTTGCAGCCTCCGGCGTTTTCCAGCACAGGTTTGACCCGCTTTTAAGAGAGGTGCACGACATCGTTGCAGAAGGTCTTCTGGGGCGTTTGCTTACGGCGGAAGCCCGGCTTGTCTGCAAGAGGACTGACGATTATTACAAAGCGGATGCGTGGCGCGGGACTTGGGCCGGCGAGGGCGGATCTGTTCTTATAAATCAGGCGATACACTTTATCGATCAGATTATATGGACGGCCGGGGGTGTTGCCGCTGGCGGCCGTGCATGCGGAGTGGCCGCCAATTTCGGGCATCACGGAGTGATAGAGACGGATGACACGGCGGCTGCATACATTCCGCTCGCGGGCGGGGCAATCGGTGTCGTTCAAGCTACGGCGGCATCGTTTGAGCACTGGATGTACACGCTCTCATACTCAGGAACCGAGGGTTTTATAGAAATACGCGACGACAAGCCGCTGGAAGTGCGTTTCGCGGATAGTGCGCGCCGGGAAGAAGTGGCGCGGCGTTTGGACGGCGCGTTGGAGAAGCCTTCGGAAGGCGGAGTCGGCAAGGCTTACTATGGCGGCGGCCATCCTGCGCAGATTGCGGATTTTGTAGATGCGGTGCGCACGGGCAGGCGGCCGTATGTGACGTTCGCGGACGCAGCTGTTACGGCGCGCGCGGTGCTTGAGATTTATGAGCCGTACCTTGACGGCGCCCGGGCGGTTTTGACTTGAGCGGTATTGATGACCCCGCATCCAATGTGATCCGGGTAAGATGCGCTCGCGAGAACAACCTGCGCGGCATAGATGTTGATATTCCGCTGAACAAGATCACTGTGGTGACGGGAGTCAGCGGCTCCGGCAAATCGTCTCTCGTTTTCGACACTATCTATGCGGAAGGTCAGCGTCGTTATGTAGAGACGTTTTCTCCGTATGCACGGCAGTTTCTGGATCGTATGGGGCCGCCTGACTGCGACTCAGTTACCGGGGTGCTCCCCGCGGTGGCGATCCGGCAGTGCGGAGGTGTGAAGACTTCCAGATCGACTGTTGGAACGATGACGGAAATCAACGACCGCGTCAAGCTCCTCTTTGCAAAAGCGGCTGATTTGTTCTGCCCTGAATGCGGCCGCATGATAAGGCCGGACAACCCGGACTCCATTGCCGCCGGTCTCGTGAGGCGCCGTTCCGGCGAAAGGATGGCGGTAGCGTTCGAAGTCGTTTACCCTGAGTCATTCGGCAGAGATGCGGCGGCGGACGCGCTTCTAAGGCGCGGGTACACGCGGGTGGAGGATGCTGCATCCGGCGTGCTGCGCGTAGTTCAGGACAGAATCAGAATTTCAGACGGAAACAGGCTGCGCATGGCGGAAGCCTTTGAAGCTGCTCTGGAGAGCGGCAAGGGGCGAGCGATGGCCATTTTCCCGGACATTCCGGAGGGTGCTGACGGCGGTGTTGAGCGTTTTTCCGCCGAGCTGGCGTGCCCGGACTGCGGACGGGTTTTTCAGCCCCCGTCGCCGAATTTGTTTTCGTTCAATTCCCCGCTGGGTGCATGTCCGGATTGCCGCGGGTTTGGGCGCGTGATAACGGTTTCCGAACGGCTTGTGATTCCGGACGGAACAAAATCGATTTCCGCCGGATGTGTGAAGCCGTTTCAGACTAAGTCGTTTATTGAATGCCAGCGGGATTTGATGCGCTGCGCTAAAGCCGCCGGGATACCGGTAGACGTGCCGTGGAACAAGCTTACAAACGAACAGCGGCGGTGGGTCTGGGAGGGCGAAGGGGGATTTGACTCCGGGCTCTGGTGGGGCATTCGCGCCTTTTTTGACTGGTTGGAATCGCGCTCGTACAAGATGCATGTCAGGGTGATGCTGTCGCATTACAGAGAATATGCCGTATGCGGGAAATGCGGCGGTTCCAGGCTTGTTGAGGACGCCTTGTGCTGGAAACTTGTTAGCGGGACATCCAGGGTCTCTGTGCATGACCTGATGCTTATGCCGGTATCGGAGGCGCTTTCATTTCTGAAATGTTTCAGTGAAAATCACAGTTCTGAAGACGTCAGTGCGATATTGGAAGAAACGATTCCCAGACTCGAATTTCTTTGCGAAGCGGGCCTTTCATATCTCACGTTGGACAGGCAGTCAAGAACCCTGAGCGGCGGAGAGCTGCAGCGCATAAATCTGACGGCTGCCCTTGGCACTTCTCTTGTAAACACGCTTTTTGTCCTTGATGAACCGAGCATCGGATTGCATCCCTCCGACATCGGCCGCCTTGCCGGGATAATGCGGCGTCTCAGAGATGCAGGGAATACGATTCTTGTCGTGGAACACGATCCGCAGCTTATTGAGACAGCGGATCACGTCATAGAGATGGGGCCCGGTCCGGGAGCGTCCGGTGGAAAAATAGTTTTCATGGGCTCTGTGCAGGAATTATGCAGAAGCGGGGCGGCGCTCACCGGCAAGTATCTGGGACGGCCGTTAATCCCCGGTAAAGGACGCCGTACACCCTCCAGGGGCGCCATACGGGTCAGGGGAGCGAGAGAACACAATCTCCGGGGAATAGATGTGGATTTCCCCCTGAACCGGCTGACGGCTGTTACGGGAGTGAGCGGTTCCGGCAAGTCCACGCTTGTGTGCGATGTGCTTTATCCGGCGCTTAAGCGTGCACGCGGGGAAAAGACTGAGTCATGCGGAGAGTGCGGCGGAGTAGAGGGGTACGAACTTGTTTCCGACGTTATAATGGTCGATCAGTCTCCTGTCGGTAAAACCGCCAGATCTGCTCCAGTCCTGTATATAGGCGCTTTTGACCGCATACGGAAAGTGTTTGCCGGGCTCGCAGAGTCTGTCGCCCGCGGATACGGGCAGGGAGACTTCAGTTTCAATTCCGGAGCCGGACGCTGTCCTGTGTGTGAGGGAAGCGGCAGCGAACTCGTGGAAATGCAGTTTCTCAGCGATGTCTACCTTACATGCGAGGAATGCGGCGGCCGCCGATACAGAAAAGAAATCCTAGAGATAAAGTACCCGTGCAGAACCAGAGAAGTTTCGATAGCCGATGTCCTTGATATGACGGCCGATGAGGCTATGTACGAATTTTCGGCGGAACGATCGGTTACAGATGCGCTTCGCCCGCTTAGTGACGCAGGTCTGGGGTATATCCGGCTGGGGCAGCCGCTTCCAACGTTGAGCGGCGGAGAGATTCAGCGTCTGAAGATAGCCGCTTTTCTGGCGGAGGGGGGCAGAAGCGGAGCCGATCGTTCCAAGGGCGCGTTGTTCATTCTTGACGAACCGACGACCGGGCTGCATTTTTCTGACATTGAAAAGCTGATCGGGCTGCTCGAACGCCTGGTGGATGACGGCGGTACCGTTATCGCTATAGAGCATAATCTGCAATTCATAGCGGCCGCGGATCATGTTATTGAGATGGGCCCGGGCGGCGGAGATGCCGGCGGCGCCGTGGTAGCGTCGGGTTCGCCTTCGGAGATTTCCGAAATGAAGGACATTCCCACCGGCACTATGCTTTCTGCCGCGGCGAACCGGGATAATCCGTCGGAAGGAATTCCAGAGGCGGAAGATTCTGCCGGGAAACCTCCGTCTGAGATATCGGTGAGAGGAGCCTCTGAGCACAATCTCCACAATATCGATGTTAACATCCCGCTAGGAAGTTTTTCGGTGATTACCGGGGTAAGCGGTTCCGGGAAATCCACACTGGCATTCGATATACTGTTTGCAATGGGTCAAAGGCGTTATTTGGAGTGTCTGAATGCATATGCCAGGCAATTTATACAGCCGCAGGCACGTCCGGACGTATTTTCACTTTCAGCGCTTCCTCCGACTGTTGCCATAGAGCAGAGGACAAGCCGGGGCGGGTGGAGAAGCACTGTCGCCACCGTCTCCGAGGCTCATAGCGGTTTGCGGCTTTTATTTTCCACGCTTGGCAGGCAGTTTTGCCCGCAGTGCGGGGCGGAGGTTGAGAAACATTCCGCCGAAGAGATTGCAGGGCTGCTTTCGGTGCGGCATAAGGGCGGACGTATAGGACTGCTTGCGCGTCTCGTGTCCGGCCGCAAGGGTTCGTACAAAGAACTTGCCGCCCAGATGCACAAACAGGGTATTGAAAAGCTTCGCCTTGATGGGGAATGGGTAAGCACATCGCCGTGGAAACCCGCGGACCGATACCGTGAACACAGGATAGACATGCCGGTGGCAAGCGTCGAAATATCTGCCGGATGCTTCAATGATTTGCTGGAATGCGTCAGGCGCGCGCTCGAAATGGGGAACGGCTCAATGCGTGTTGTCCCGGACAAAGGCGGCGAGGAATATGCTTTGACTGCTTCAAGGATGTGTCCGGAATGCGGCTTGAGTTTTGAGGATCCGGATCCCAGGCTGTTTTCGTTTAATTCACACAGGGGATGGTGCGAGGCGTGCCGCGGATACGGAATTGCGATAAAGGCGGCAGATGCCGCAAGACGCGATACGCTGCGCGGAGAGCGTGGCCAGATGCTCGACTTCTCTGAAGCGGAGGACGACCGCGCCGTGGACGCAGAGTCCGGAATCTGCTCTGTCTGCAATGGAACACGTCTCAACAGAATCGCGCGTTCATACAAATTTCATGGAGTTGGAATTGATGAATTGTGCAGTAAAACCGTTTCAGAAGCCTTGGAGTTCCTCAATGGCGTAAAGTTGAACAGCAGGGAAATCTCTGTGGCAGGCCGAGTTATAAAAGACGTCGTCTCCCGTCTAGGTTTTCTGAGGCGTGTCGGCCTGGGATATTTATCTCTGGATCGTGCCGCGCCCACGTTGAGCGGAGGGGAGGCGCAGCGCATCAGGCTGGCATCACAGCTTGGATCAAATTTATGCGGCGCATGTTATATCCTTGACGAGCCGACTATCGGACTTCACGAAAAAGATACCGTTAAACTCCTGAATACGTTGTGCGAGCTGCGGGATAAGGGAAACACGGTAATAACCGTGGAGCACGATGAACAGACGATGCGCCGCGCAGACTACATCGTTGACCTGGGGCCAGGCGCCGGAGTCCACGGAGGAAATCTGGTCGCCAGCGGCACACTGGATGATGTGATGCGCTGTCCGGAGTCGATTACCGCCAAATGTCTTAAGTCTCCCATGAAGCATCCGGTGCGCGGCAAATGGCGCGAGTGTGCTTCCGCTGCGCGATTAATGGTGGTTGGGGCGTGTCTGCACAATCTGAAGAATATCACCGCTGAGTTTCCTCTGGGGCGCTTTACCGTGGTGACCGGGGTCAGCGGATCGGGCAAGTCAACGCTCGTACGCGACATCCTGTTCGCTTCTCTTGCTCCGCTTACCGGGGGAGGGCGTCCGGTTCCGCGCGGCTGTGCCGCTATAGAGGGATGGGAGACGCTGAAGCGGGCGGTGGAGGTTGATCAGACGCCTATCGGGAGAACGCCGCGTTCCTGCCCCGCCACGTACGTAGGCTTCTGGTCTGCAGTGCGGGAAATATTTGCCATGTCTCCGGAATCGAGAATGCGCGGTTTCGATGCGTCAAGATTTTCATTCAACACGGGAACCGGTCGCTGCCCGGTGTGTGAGGGACAGGGTGTTATCCGTTCCGAGATGGCATTCTTGCCGGACGTGATTTCCGTTTGTCCTTCATGCGGTGGAGCACGGTTTAATCAGGAAACGCTTTCTGTACGTTATTCGGGAAAAAATATTGCTGAAGTCTTGGCAATGAGCGTTGATGAGGCGATCCTCTTCTTCGCTGAACATCGCCGCGTGCGCCATTCGCTGGAACTCTTGTCCGCAGTGGGGCTGGGGTATCTCACGCTTGGGCAGCAGAGCAATACGTTGAGCGGAGGCGAAGCACAGCGCATAAAACTTGTTACAGAACTTGCACGGTGTGTCCCCAGACCCGGAGAAAAACAGCCGTCTACGCTTTACATCCTTGACGAGCCGACTGTCGGCCTGCATATGGCGGACGTCAAGAAGCTCATTGACGCTTTACACAGGCTTGTCGACGCTGGGCATACCGTCGTGGCCATCGAACACAATGCGGATGTCGTGGGAGAGGCCGATTGTCTGATGGAGCTTGGTCCTGAGGGCGGTCCCGGAGGCGGACGCATAGTTTCGGTCTCTTTTCGAGGAGATGACCGCTCGAGCCGCCGTACGCAACGGCATGCCCGCGGACAGAATAAAACTTGAGAGGCCGCCGGGAGTATCAATATGGCGCAGGCTCCGGCAGATCATGGATATTTGGATTCCCGCGTGCTGCAGGTGCGGCGTGGATGATTGTATTTCAAAGACTTGCGGCAGTTCGTTCATCTTCGCACTTTGCTGCGCTGGCCAGAAAAATGCAGGAATAATGCCGTTTATCGAAAAAGGCATCACTTCCGCAGCCTTCCGGGAATTCTCGACACTCTGTCATTACGCTTCAGATATTAAACCGGCGCAGGTTGTATTATCCTGAAGATTGTCCTGAAAAATGCACAGCCAGATAGATAACGTTTTTTTGACGTGTATGCCAGCGTTTATTTGCCGGACGGAAAACGCGGTACAAAACGCAGCAAACGTACTTGTAGGCTCATGAAAACTGGCTCAGGCGGCTCAAATGCAGGCACTGTTCCTGTAGACGATATTACGGAGTACATGGAGGCTCATGAAAACTGGCTCCTGTTACGTCAAGTGCCGTGCTCGTTTCTTCTGCATTTCTGAGAATGATTTCTGTATGTCGTATGTTTGCCGTTACAGTTGCCGTCAGACAGATGGAATTTGCTTCAGGCCGTTAATCATTTACGGAATGAGGCTTTTGCCATCGTAAGTGCTTTCTGATGATTTTTACAAACAGAGCATGCCTGAAAATACAAGTTAACATTTATTTATGAGTTACGCTGGAAGATAAAGCCTGTTTTCTTCGTTTTAGTGCGGTACTGGTCTTGCAGCTGTGGGCGACATACGCTGAAGCTTTTCCTGATCAGTCACTCATTCAGCGTCCGCAGTTTGTCAAATAGAAAAGACACCGTAGCATTCAGAGACCGTTTCCTATTGTTCATTTGCATGGACACCGAATGAAATGAGTGATGTGGACGGAAATCGGTTGTTCCGATTACAGGATTGCTGACGAGTAACGATTGG
>CASEAR010000083.1 GCA_949285835.1 uncultured Verrucomicrobiota bacterium
CGTGTGTTTTGAACAGCGGAGAAAAATATCAGAACTGCGTTCCGACAACAAGGATTTAGTTTTTGAGGCCGGATCTTTGCAGACCGTCGCCGCATTTGCCGTATTATGCGTCTCGGTGCGGCATCACGGTGAAGCGTCACGGTTCGGAGACGTATGCGGAGATTTAGCGGCACGGTGCGGAATCACGGTGTGTCGGTATGGTGAAGCGGTGTGGTGGAGCGCACGGGTTCCGTGCTGCCGGTGCTGCGTCAGGTGTCCCTGCGGCGCGCTGTACAGGAGCGGGCTTTTGCGCGGCCCGTTACGCCTCCTCGGGTTTTCATATCCCGTGGTGCGGCGTCATTGTACGGAGCCACGGTGCGGAACCATGGTGTGGAGCGGGCTACTGCACGCTGCGTCATGGTGCGGAGGCGTATGCGGAGCTTTAGCAGCACGGTGCGGCATCATGGCGCGGTGCGGCCATGGTACGGATCGCTTTCAGTTTTCAGTCGATTTTTATATCGGTCACAGGCTGTGATGCGGCTTCATCGACGGGGAAGGAGGTGTAGCGTACTTTTGAAAAATCAATTTGTGAAAGCCTGATTCTGCGGATGGCGCTGTTGTTCATGGTACGGTAGTAGAAGTCCAATTCCGACGGATCAGCCGCAGACGTCCATTGGGTGGCGCTTGGCAATTTAGGGATGTCCTGATCTTTACGGAATTCAATGCCGATGGGGATATCGAAATTATTCAGTATCTGGAATGCCTGAAGCACGGCATCGTGCGTGTTTTCCGCCGCCGGAGATGAATACTGGAAGAACGCAGCCCTGACGAACCGGGACGGCGGCGTGATGTCCCCCGGCAACCCCAGAAACCCGCTTCCGGCTCCGAACGCTTTCACGCTGCGGCCTCCCATGATCTGCGGCTGTGCCCCGCCGGGAAAGAGGTTTACGTAGTTTGAAAGATTGGCGAGGTGCCACTTGAAATCCGGAGCGTTGGTTATCACGCCGACTTCGTTCTCGTATACGTGCGTGCGTCCGTCGATTATTTCGACGACGACCTGACGTCCTGATGCGTCGGCAATTCGCCAATGGACGGTGGACGCCCGAGGATCGATGCCGGTGACCCGTATCTGCATTATGCCTTTGACGGCCTCTTCCACGGAGGCGAACGAAGATAATAGCCACGGTACCACCTGAAGATCGCAGACCGTGTTTTCACGCTGTGTTCCGTCATATTCCGGATAGCCGCCGTATTCGGGGAAGTAGAAAAGCCCGGCGGACAGACCGGCCTCGTTGAGCCCTTCGGCGACGAAGTCGGCCTGCTCTACAGCGATGCCCGCATAGCCGTATTTGGCGGTAAACTCAAGGCCTTTGAGCTGTCCGGGCAGCATTGACTGCGTGACAGTGCCTCTGGGAACGATAACGCAGCGGCTTTTCAGGTCGCTGCCGCCCCATTCGATGGTACGTGCGTACACCCGCGATCCGCTCCTGTCCTGCATGGTTATTCCGGTGCAGGCGAGGGCAGATTCCGCCAGAAGGAATGCAGTGCAGATGCATGGGAGCAAAGCCTCGGTTTTCATACTTACTTCTCCGTTTCTGTTTCCTGTTTCGCGCGAGTCCTTGCCAGATTAAGCGCGTGCGTGAACCTATGATGTAATGCTGACACGGAACTGTTTCGTTGTCAAGTGCAGACCGGATATGCGCGTTTCCGGTCGAAGGCCGTGTTTTTTTTGTTCAATGGGCGTGCGGGTTATGATAAACTGGCGGGCGACTGTGGGGTTGCCGCGGCGTGGCGTTTTTGCGTGCGCTGTCTGCTGTGCGGCGTGTTGACGGACTGATAATAGAATGGAGCAGAGAGGTATGTTGGCCAAAAAGATTTTTGTACTGGCAGCTGTCGTCGTTTCAGGAGCAGCTTTTGCGGGTATTGCCACGATAGACATGGAGGCTGCGGTGAGGGCTCATCCAAATGCGGCTGAAAACGATGCTAAGCTTAAGGCCACTCAGGCGAAATACACCGGCGAGAGGGATGAACTGCTCGAGTCTGTGCGTGAAAAGCAGCAGCGGCTGCTTAAGCTGATGGACGAGGCATCCGATCAGGTTCTGAGCGAAAAGGCGCGCAAGGAGAAACTGGACGAGTGCAAGGAACTGAGGCTCCAGCTCGCGCAGGAGGAGAAGAACGTGGAGATGCGCGTCAGGCAGCTGCAGAAGGATCTCCGCGAATACGAGCTGCTTCTTTTCAACGGAGTGCTGGACGATATTCGCGCCGCAGTGACGAAGATCGCGGAGGAAAGAGGTTATGAGGCAGTGCTTGACAAATCCGCAATGAGGGCGATGGCTCCGATAAATTTCGTCGTGTATTCAGCGGATGGAATAGACATTACGGACGAAGTGATTAAAGCGATCGGCGGGAAGGCCGATGAAGGCGCGGGGACGGCAAAAGACTGATGCAGTACGCCGGCCGATGGACTTTTTACCGGGGATTCAAAATAAATGAAACTTTCAGAAATTGCCAAAATCGTCGGAGGAACTTTTCCAGAGGAAAAAGGTGATGTTGAGATACGCGGGGTGGCTGCGCTGAGGGATGCAGATCCTTCGGATTTGTCGTTTTTGTCCAACCACAAATACGCGGGTCAGCTTGCGGATACAAAGGCCGCCGCGGTGCTTGTGGGGGAGGAGTGTCCGGACGGCGCGGCGCATAATGCCGTATTGGTCAGAGTGGAATCGCCGGACAGGGCGTTTGCAAAGGTGGTTCCGCTGTTCACTCCGGGGCCGGTTGAGCATATTCCGGGAGTACACCCCACGGCGGTGATCGGTTCCGGCGTGAGGCTTGGCAAAGGGGTGTACGTAGGTCCTCTTGCGGTTATCGGCGACGGAGCGGTTATCGGCGACGGATGCGTCATAGAGGCTCACGTGTCGGTGGGCGAGTTCTGCATTTTTGGCAGAAATGTCCATCTGTATCCGATGGTTTCCGTGAGGGAGCGCTGCCGCATCGGCGACCGCGTGACGGTTCACAACGGTTCGGTTATCGGGGGTGACGGATTTGGGTACACGACGGAGAAACTTCCGGACGGGAGCGTTCGAGTTGAAAAGATCCCGCAGCTTGGTATTGTTGAGCTGTGCGATGATGTGGAGATCGGCTGCAACACCACGATCGACAGGGCAAGGTTCGGCGTCACGCGCATCGGCCCTCATACGAAAATCGACAATCTCGTCCAAATCGGGCACAATGTCCAAACAGGTGCGTACTGCGGCATTGTGTCGCAGGTGGGCGTTTCCGGCAGCACGCACCTGGGCAGCGGAGTGATGCTGTGGGGGCAGGTGGGCGTAGCCGGGCATTTGAACATCGGTGACGGAGCAGAGGTGCTGGCACGGTCGGGGGTGTCGAAGGATCTGCCGCCCGGCGGAATATATTTCGGCGCCCCTGCTGTGGAACGGCGTGAGGCCATGAAGCTTATGCACATACCGCGCCTCGTGGAGAAACTTTCTGCGGAGGTGGCAAGGTTGACCAGGGAGCTGGAGGAGCTGAGAGGAAAAATTCAATGAAAGTGCTTGTTACCGGCGGCGCCGGCTATATCGGCAGCGTGGCCGTTAAACACCTCATCGATGCCGGTCATTCTGTAACCGTTTTCGACAACATGGAGCTCGGACACAAGGAAGCGGTTGACTGGAGGGCAGATTTGCTGACGGGCGACCTGCGTTCCATGCAGGATATTCGGGCTGCCATGCGTGAGACGAAGCCGGACGCTGTGATGCATTTTGCCGCATACGCAATTGTGGCGGAGTCGTCGGCAGATCCCGGGAAGTATTTCCGCAACAATGATTCTGGCGGCATTAATTTGGCTGACGCTATGGTTGAGACAGGGGTGAATCGCATCGTGTTTTCTTCGACATGCGCCACTTATGGGCAGCCGGAAAAGATTCCGATTACGGAAGAGACGCCCCAGCATCCGGAGAATCCGTACGGGCAGTCGAAGCTCATTTTCGAGCAGATGCTTGCGTGGTACGCGCGTATACACGGTCTGAAACCCGTGTTCCTGCGCTATTTCAACGCGTGCGGAGCAGAAGGCGGACTTGGTGAAGACCATGAGACCGAGACGCACCTTATTCCCAACGTGCTGAAAGTGCCGCTTGGTAAAAGCGACCATGTCAGCATATTCGGGGACGATTATGATACGCCGGACGGGACGTGCGTGCGAGACTACGTGCATGTGTCCGACCTGGCGCGCGCCCATGTCGCAGCGCTTACGTCAGATTACTGCGGGGCGCTGAATCTCGGAACCGGGCGCGGTTTTTCCGTCAGGGAAATAGTCGAGGCAGCGCGGGATGTTACCGGTTTTGACATCCGGGCGAAAACGGAACCCCGTCGCCCCGGGGATCCGGCAATGCTTGTCGCGGATCCGTCAAAGGCTGCGGCGGTTCTCGGCTGGAAGGCGGAGTACACGGATCCGCGGTCGATAATAAAGACGGCGTGGGATTGGCACAGGGAACATCCGCGCGGGTACGCGGGCTGAGCTGACGCTGGAGGGGAGAAGAGCGATGCTAAAAGGAATATCGCCGGTTTTGAGCCCGGACATCCTGTCCGCACTGTATCGTATGGGGCACGGTGACGAGGTCGTGATAGGGGATGCGCATTTCCCCGCTGAGACTTACGGGGGGCACGTGGTGCTCCGTGCGGATGGGGTCAGCGCAGACAAGCTTCTTGAGGCGGTTCTTCCGCTGTTTGAGCTTGATTCTTACGTGGAGTTCCCTGTTGCAATGATGGCCGCCGTGCCGGGAGATACGCTCGATCCGGACGTAGAGAGATCGTATCGGGCAGTTTTCGCAAAATGCGGGATACGCGATGTAAAGATAGAGAGAATAGAACGGTTTGCGTTTTACGAGAGGGCGCGCGGCGCGTTTCTCATTGTGCAGAGCGGGGACGTTAGGCCGTATGCGAATGTGATTCTTAAGAAAGGGGTGACTCCTGCGGCGGTTTAACTGCAGGAGCGTGAAAAATGGCAGATTCAGCTGAAAAAGTATCCGCGGCAACCGCCGTGGGAAACGACGAGTACAGAGCCGGCCGCATAGCTCACATGGAAGCGCTTGCAAAGGCCGGGCGCGCGCCGTTCGGAGCGGCTTTCGAGCGGAGCGGCAGGATAGCGGATGTGAGGGACTCTTACGAGGAAGGGAAGATTGTCGCCGTCGCAGGGAGGATGCTCTCCGAACGCAATATGGGGAAGACAGTATTTGCGGATGTCAGCGATGGTTCCGGACGCATCCAGATTTTCATAAACCGGGGCGTGATCGGAGACGAGCAATTTGATGAGTTCAAACTTGTAGACCTCGGGGATCATATCGGAGTGGAGGGAGAGCTTTTTACGACCCGCACCGGTGAGATAAGCGTCCGGGTGCGTTTCTGGACGCTCCTGTCCAAGGCTTTAAATCAGCCTCCGGAGAAGTATCACGGACTGCAGGATGTTGAAGACAGGTACAGGATGCGCTACATTGACCTTTTTTCAAATCCTGATACAAGAGAGCGGTTCAACAAGCGTTCTGCCGTGATATCGTGCATACGCAAGTTTCTGGAAGGGCGCGGATATCAGGAAGTGGAGACTCCGATGATGCAGCCGCATGCTGGAGGGGCGGCCGCGTGTCCATTTACGACGCACTACAATGCGCTTGACTGCACCATGTATATGCGCATAGCGCCGGAGCTGTACCTCAAGCGGCTTCTCGTAGGCGGTTTCGACAAAGTATTTGAACTTAACCGGAATTTCAGAAACGAGGGTCTGGACAGGTCGCACAATCCGGAGTTTACGGTACTCGAAGCGTACGAGGCATACGGAGACAGGCTTTCGATGGAACGTCTCGTCGAGGACATGCTCGCTTACGTGTGCGATAACGTGCTCGGTACCCGCAAGGTGGTTTACGGAGACGGGGAAATAGATTTCAGCCCTCCGTTCCGCGAGGTGGAATACGCAGTCCTCGTGCGGGAATTCATGGGAGATGACTGGTTTGATCTGAGCGCCGAAGCTGCGCGTGCCAAGGCGGAGTCTGCCGGCGTGCAGTGCGCCCCGGAGTGGAATCATCTGCTGATAACGCATGAGGTGTACGACAAGCTTATTGAGAGGACGCTGTTCCAGCCCACATTTGTGACCAGAATCCCGCGGGAGTTCGTGCCTCTTGCGAAAACTTGCAAGGATGATCCTGCTTCGGCGGACGTTTTTGAGTTCGTCGTGGCCGGGCGTGAGCTCTGTCCGGGTTACACGGAGCAGAACGATCCGTTTGCGCAGCGCCGCGCGTTTGAGCTTCAGGCCGGCGATCAGGTCGAGAAGATAGACGAAGATTTCATTACGGCTCTGGAGTACGGTATGCCTCCCGCCGGCGGTATGGGCATGGGAATAGACAGGCTCGTAATGCTGCTTACAGGGGCGGACGCCATAAGGGACGTCATACTGTTTCCGCAGCTGAAACAGATCTGCTCCACATGATTTGCGCGGTCGTTCGTTTGTTGTTTTTGGAGAGTTCGGTATGAAACTGCACCTTGCGCAGCTTGTTCTTTGTTCTTCGGCTGCGGCCGTGTGTTTTCTTCCGGCATGCAGAACGCCGCAGGACTGGAAAGAACATGCCGACAGGCGCGCCGGAAAACTTATTTCTGCGGCGCAGACCGTCGAAAACGGTGATGTTGAGGAGATAGACATAGAAACTCCGTCCGATTCTCTGCGCAGGAGGCTCCTGCTGACACAGGATATTCCATACGGCAGCATATTTTCTCTGGGATCCGGTTATACCGGGGAGCCTGCGCAGGGAGAGAAACTGAAAACTGAGGATATCGAGCTGTCACTGATGGATGCGGTGTCAATTGCGGCCGCAGGCAACAGCGAATACCAGTCCAGAAAAGAGTCTCTTTACCGTACAGCGCTGGCTCTCGATCTGGAAGACCACGGTTTCCGTTCGACATTTTCGGGAATTATTGATTCGGAACTTTCCACGTCAAAGGCTGAGGGGGAGGACAGAGTCTCCGGCAGCAACAACTCGCTGGGACTCGGCGTGAAACGCCGCTTCAAAAACGGCGTCGAGATGTCCGGAAACATTGCGGTGGACTTGGCGAAAATGCTTTCTGCGGAGCGTGATTCCGCTTGGGGCGTGCTTGCGGACATGAGTGTGAGCGTGCCCCTTCTGCGCGGTTCAGGGAGGTTTGTCGTTGAAGAGCCGCTTATCCAGGCGCAGAGGGATCTGCTGTACGCGGTCAGGTCTTTTGAGCAGTACAAGCGCGAATTTGTGGTGTCGGTGGCGTCATCGTACATGGATGTGCTCCTGTACAAGAAGCGCCTGCGCAATCAGGAGGACAATTACCGCAGGGCGATTGTATCAACGCGCAGGTCGAGACGCATGGCAGATGCGGGCCGTCTGCAGGAATACGAGTTTGATCAGTCTTTCCAGAACGAGCTCAGCGCCAGAAACAGCTGGATTTCGGCTCAGAGCGCTTACGAAGGCAGGCTGGAGTCTTTCAGGATACTGCTGGGTCTGCCTCCCGAAAGCCGCGTGTTTCCGAAAAATTCCGAGCTTGAACAGCTTAGTGTTTACGCATCCAGTTTCGCAAAGATGGATGCCGGGGACTACGATGCTTCGGAAGCTCAGGAATGGGATGAAATCGAGCTGGTGGAACCGGATGGATCCAATGCCGGTCCGATGGAGATTGATGAGGATGCGGCCGTGAAAATCGCCTTGTCCTACAGGCCGGACCTGCGGACGGCATCAGACCGTGTGCAGGACGCCGAGCGCGCGGTGCGCATCGCTGCCGACAGACTCAGGGCAGAGCTGACAATCGGCGGTCGGGCATCGGCAGGGGAGCGCCGTTCGTACGGGTCTGCTTCCGACGGAGACGGCGACTTCAGCTTGTCACGCGGGAATTATTCCGCGCTTCTCAACATAGATCTTCCGTTCGACAGGTACGCGGAGCGCAACGAGTACAGAAATTCGCTCATTGCGCTGGAAAGCGCTGTTCGCGATTATCAGAGCGAGGAAGACAAGCTTAAGCAGTCCGTTCGCGAGCAGGTGCGCGGCATGAACGAGAACAGAGAGACTCTTACCATTCAGTTCATGGCGGTGTCTCTTGCGGAACGCCGTGTGGAAAGCATGAATATTCTCATGCAGGCCGGAAGGGCTGAAATGAACGATTTCCTTGACGCTCAGCAGTCGCTGCTGAGTGCGCAGAACTCCCTATACAGCGCAATTGTTGGATACCGCATAGACGAGCTCAATCTGCAGTGCCAGCTTGGAATCCTCGACGTTTCTGTAGCTGGACTGTGGAAAGAGACAAGACCTTCTGAAATAGCAGAGGCCGCGGTGGCTGGCGTACGCGGTATGGAGTAGGAGTACGGTCAGTGGACTTCTGGAGAATGTTCCGGGTGTGTCTTGCCTGTTTGGCGTTATGCCAGAGTGCAGCCTGTCTAAATGCGGCGGATACGCTGACCGTGGCGTTCTGGAATGTAGAAAACCTCTTTGACACGCGCATAGACGGGTCTCATGACAAAGATTTTTCTCCCTCTTCCTGGAGACGCTGGACGCAGGAACGGTACTCGCGCAAACTCGACAATCTGGCATGGGCCGTAAACGAGATACGGCCAGACGTCCTGTGCATGGCGGAAGTGGAAAATTGCGACGTTGTAGAAGATTTGTCCGAAAGGATGTTAAAAAAACATGGATGGACGCTTCCGTATATCGCGCATGTTGATTCTCCGGATCCGCGCGGAATAGATCAGGCGATAATGTCTGTGTATCCGATCCGTTCGAGCAGGCTGATGGCAAAGTCCAACAGGCGTAGGGGAATACTGGTCGCCACCGTGGATGCGGACGGCGACCCGGTTACGCTGTTTGTTAACCATTGGAAATCCAGAATCGGCGACCGTGATGCAAATGTGGCGACGAGAACAACGGAAGCGGTTGATTTGCGAGAGGAAGTGGAGACTCGTATCGAGCGCTCTCCGGATACGGCTGTTGTGATAACGGGCGACTTCAACGAAGACATCGACGAACCTATCATGACTCAGATTTTAGGCGCTGGAATATCCCGCGAAAAAACTTCCGCCCAAGTCCTCGAAAGACGGAAAATTCTGGAAAATCTCAGAAAGTACGGCGAGTATGCGGAAGAACCCGGTTCTTCTGCGATGAGCGCGGACTGCGAAGATTCCTGTACTCCGCTCTACAACCTTATGGCGGACGCAGGCGGCGCCGGGACCTATTACTATGCGCGAAGACGGATGTGGAATTCTTTTGACTCCATTATAGTTTCCGGAGAGATGCTTCTGGATCCCTCCGAGGAGGGGCCGGCGTGGAGGGCTCTGGATCCGGGCGCAACAGAAGTCTTTTCCCCGCCTGAACTTCGGGAAGAAGGCGACGGCCGCCCCAAGGCGTTCAGGCGCGTCCGCATAAAAGGCCGTCCGCAAAACTATTATGAGGACGGATATTCAGATCATTTTCCTGTGGTGACGGTTTTAACAAATGTGTCGCCCCGGGCGTCGGAGGCCGTGCATGAGTAACAGTGTGCCTGGATCCGCGGCAGTGGAGAAATTGCGCGCCCGCATGGACAAACTCGGGATAAAAGAATCCGATATTGAGGAGTCGTTTATTCTCGGGGGCGGCCCTGGCGGGCAGAAAGTGAACAAAACCTGTTCATGCGTCAGGCTCGTTCACAAGCTTACGGGGACGGAAATAAGGTGCGGAGATTCCAGATCTCTGGCTTTGAACCGCCACGCTGCAAGAAGCCGCTTGTGCGACAGGATAGAGGAACGCATGGAAGGCGCAGCCAGCAGGCGTGCACAGGAGATAGAAAAAATCCGGCGGCAGAAAAGGCGCAGGTCACGGCGGCAGAAACAGCGGATGCTGGACGACAAATCGCACAGAGGCGAGATAAAAAAGGGCCGCAGACCGGTTGATGCCGGTGAGTGACAGATGTGCGGCAGTGTGCAGACCTTGCCGCAGAATCGCGCTTTGCTGTGCGACAGCATGTATGCCTGATGCGAACGGAGCGCATGCTTGATGCGCGCGGCGCATGTGCCCGATGAAAAGTCCCGCTTACGCTCCGCCTGACCTTCGTCCATGCCCGGTGCGTGCGGCGCGAGTGCCCGACGCGTGCGGTTCGGAGAAAAACCGGACATGCCGGAAGCTAGGGAATTTTTGAAAAATATCGCAATTAGTTATTGCAATTGAAAGAGCAAGGGATGTATAATGCCCACGTTTTATCTGCAGTGCCTCGTGGTGTAACGGTAGCACAACTGACTCTGGATCAGTTTGTCTAGGTTCAAATCCTAGCGAGGCAACCAGCTGCTAAAAAAGGAAAGAGGCAAACGAAATGGCGACTATGGACTTCGGCGGCGTGGAAGAGACCGTCATTACTCGCAAAGAATTCACTTTGGCAAAAGCCCGCAGGGTACTCAAGAAAGAGGTTATCGCTGTTATCGGTTACGGGGTGCAGGGCCCGGCCCAAGCGCTGAATATGCGTGACAACGGGTTCAACGTGATTGTCGGACAGCGGAAATCCGACAGGAAGGGAAGCAGCTGGCAGAGGGCTTTGAAGGACGGTTGGAAACCTGGGGAGACGCTCTTTGACATTGAGGAGGCCTGTGAGAAAGGCACGATCGTGCAGTTGCTGGTGACGGATGCCGCGCAGCGCCAGATCTGGCCCGACATCAAGAAATATTTCACAAAGGGCAAGGCGCTTTATTTTTCACACGGATTCGGGATTGAGTACAAGGAGCAGACTGGAATTATCCCTCCGAAGGACATAGATGTTATCATGGTGGCGCCCAAGGGTTCCGGACTGAACGTCCGCCGTAATTTCCTCAGCGGAGCCGGGATCAATTCCAGCTATGCCGTTGAGCAGGACGCCACGGGCAAAGCTCTTGACCGCTGCCTTGCTCTCGGCATCGCCATCGGATCCGGGTTCCTGTTCCCGACGACGTTCCGCAAGGAGGTGTCTTCTGATCTTACCGGTGAGCGCGGTGCGCTTATGGGATGTCTTGCGGCGATGATAGAGGCGCAGTATGACGTTCTGCGTGCTAATGGGCACAGCCCCAGCGAGGCTTTTAATGAGTCCTGCGAAGAACTTACGCAGAGCCTTATCCGTCTGGTTGACGAAAACGGCATGGACTGGATGTACCGCAACTGCTCCGCGACGGCTCAGCATGGCGCGTTGAAATGGCGTCCTATATTCAAGAAGGCGCTTGTTCCCGTCTTCGAGAAGCTCTACAAGAGCGTTGTGACCGGCAAGGAGTGCAAGGAAGTGATTCGTGATTGTGGTGCTCCGGACTATAAGGAGAAGCTTGACGCGCAGCTCGACGAGATGGCCAACAGCGAGATGTGGAGAGCTGGCGCCATGTGCCGCGCGCTCCGTCCGCATGAGAAGGCCCGTGAGAGCAAGGTCGGCATTCAAGGGCGTAAATCCAATTGATTCTGACTGACGGATTGACGGAAAGTTTCCGCTTTTCGGGCGGCAGGCGGGCGAGGCGGCGGCGGCGGCTTCGCCCGCGCTGTTTTTCATGCAAATGATTTTGTCTGCGGAGTGATTATGCTTGGTTTCTACAGGTTTGCGGCGGCGT
This sequence comes from uncultured Verrucomicrobiota bacterium, assembly GCA_949285835.1. GTDB lineage: Bacteria > Verrucomicrobiota > Kiritimatiellia > RFP12 > UBA3636 > CASEAR01. Next base: position 11,558 of record CASEAR010000083.1, read on the forward strand.
CTCCGGTTTTGCGAGTGGCGGATGCGGAATACAACACACGCCGTATTGCGGAGTTGTACAGTGCGGTGGCCGTTTCCGGTGCCGCGGCCGCCGTTTTCCCCGAATTAAGCCTGACGGGGGCGTCCTGCGGCGATTTGTTCATGCAGTCCGTTCTGCTTGACAGCGCATCGGAAGGACTCCGTTTTCTGACGGAGGCTACTGCGGGAAAGCGTACGGCGCTGGTGGTGGGAACACCGCTTCCCGTGGGGTCGAGGATTTTCAACGCGGCGGCTGTTTTGTCGGACGGCAGAATATGCGGTTTTGTCCTAAAAAAATACCTCAATGATTTTCAGGGAATTCCGGAACGCCGGATATTTTCCCCTTCTGGAGAATTCGCCGGTACATGCGTGGAATTTGCCGGGTATGAGGCGCCGGCCGGTACCGGGCTTGTGTTTCGAGGCGGCGGCGGGCTTTGTTTCGGGGTGGAGATCGGATGCGATGCACTGGCTGTGCAGCCTCCTTCATCGCAGCTTGCTTTATCGGGCGCTCAGGTCATATTCAACATAAGTGCGGAGCAGGAGCGGTGCGGAAGCGCTGCTCGGAGAAGAAGGTTTACAGAGCAGCGCAGCGCATCGCTGTGCGGGCTGTACATTTGCTGCGGAGCGGGCGTTCACGAGTCCTCAACGGATGGTGTGTGCGCTGGACACATTGTCGCTGCAGCAGAGGGGCGTACAGTTGCCGAGTCCAAACGATTCAACCGCGGGAATACCGTCGTGTTCACAGATTACAATCCGTCGTGGAGCGATCGTGTGCGGAATAAGACTCCGGGCTTCAACGACTGCGAGCCGTACGCGCGTAGCACAGTCGTAGATGCGGGGCTGCTGAGAGAGTCGCCGGATCTCGATTTTCTGCACATTGAGCAGAATCCTTTTGTTCCGGAAGACCCGTCGCTTGTCCGTGACATGTGTTCGGAATCGTTTGAAATGCTTTGTGCTGGCCTGGCAAAGCGCGTTGAGGCGACGGGAACAAAACGGCTTGTTGTGGGGGTTTCGGGCGGGCTTGATTCCACGCTCACTCTCCTTGTCTGCGTATGGACGTGCGACAGGATATGCCTGCCGAGAAAATCGGTGTGTGCGGTGACAATGCCCGGATTCGGAACCACAGGCAGAACAAAGTCCAACGCTGAGCGCATGGCGGAGCTGCTGGGAGCCGAGGTCAGGACGGTTCCGATCGGACCGTCCGTATTGCGCCATTTCTCAGATATCGGGCACGATCCGGATAAACACGACGTGGTCTACGAAAACGCACAGGCGCGGGAGCGCACTCAGATACTGATGGACATTGCCAATGGGGAGAATGCGATAGTCGTGGGCACCGGTGATTTGTCGGAATCGGCGCTGGGCTGGTGCACCTTCAACGGCGATCACATGTCCATGTACAATGTGAACTGCTCCGTTCCCAAGACGATGCTCCGCCATCTGACGGCTTACTTTGCATCTCTCTCAAGTCCTGATCTTAAATCCGTGCTCAACGACGTGCTGGCTACGCCTGTGTCGCCGGAACTTCTGCCGGGAGGCAGCCAACATACAGAGAATATCCTCGGGAACTACGAACTGCACGATTTCTTTGTGTACTACTTCATACGCTACGGCGCTTCGCGCGCGGCGCTTCGTGCTTTGGCGGGAAAGGCGTTCTCCGGCACTCCGCTTGCGGGGAAGATCGATTCCGCGCTGGACGTGTTTATGCGGCGGTTTTCGACACAGCAGTTCAAGCGGAACGTTTCATCTGACGGGCCGTCCATCGGCCCTGTCGGGCTTTGCCCGCGCGGCGGGTGGTGCGCACCGTCGGATTATTCGCCGTCGCTGTGGCTGTCGGACTGAGCGCGCAAAAAGGCGTTGGAGAGCGCATTATAGAGCTTGGGAAGCCTCGGTCCGGGGCGGCGTGCGAAGTCTTCCGTGATGTATATTGCGGCGGTATGCTCCGGGAGCGGGAGTTTTTTCCAGTCGGCCCCGCCTGTTTCAGGCGTTCTGCCAGAAACGTCGGCAATGACGTCCGGCTTTGCCTTAACGATGAATTCCGGCGTGACTTCCCGATATCCTGACGCCGCGGAACAGACGTTGCGGAATCCGGCTGCCCGTAAGATGTCATCGTAGAATGTGCTTCCGCCTGCGGCAAAGCATCCTTTCCACGGAGAATCGTTTGACGACACGCATACAAGTATGGACGGCGGGTCGTCCGCGCAGGATTGCGCGGGGCTGGTCAGCGGGGCGAACTCCCGTTCGATTGCCGCATAGGCCCCGTTTGTGTATCCGGGGAATTGTTCGCCGAGAATCCGCATGAATGCAAGCACGTTCGTGACGGAATCTGTTTCTGCGATGATGATTTCGGCGCCGATAGTTTTCAGGAACGGCGCCGCAGGGGAATTGGGGGACGAGACCAGTGCGTGGGTCGGCCTTACTTCGGCCAGGACCGATGTGCTGAACGCTATCATATCCCCGCATACGGGCAGTTTTGCGACTTCTTCGGGAAAGTCGCAAAACCTGCTTCGCGCCGCTATATACGGGCCCAGACCGACAGCGTATGCGCATTCCGTGGCGGAGGGCAGGAATGAGACAATCACCGGGGCGCTGGCGGCATCGGACGTATTGTCCGGGCCGTCCGTACTGCAGTCTCGGCGGCAGCCGAAGAGCGGCAAGACCGCTGCCAGACAAACCGCCGCCGTGAATAAATGCCGGAACTTTGCGTGTGACGCTGCGCAGATGTGTCTCATATGTGGCTTCCCAGATTTCAGTTGTGATTCCTCGCATCCTGACGTGCCAGCAGTGCGATCAGCACAGGTGCGCCGATGCCGGCCGTGATGATGCCCACAGGGATGTCTATGCCGCCCGACAGCGCTCCCGGCACGGTGTCGCATGCGGCGAGGAACAGGCCTCCCCCGAAAACGCACGCCGGGAGTTTCCTCGAATGCCGGGCCCCTGCCAGTATGCGTGCGGCATGGGGTACGACAAGCCCTACAAATGCTACGGGTCCGCACGCGGCCACGGCACATGCCGTGAGCATGGCTGCGAATACGAAAAGCCACAAGCGCCACTTTTTGACGTCTATGCCGAACGCCCCGGCCGCTTCGTCCCCCATCATCATTGCGTCCAGAACGCGGGAGAACGCCGTGGAGGCGAGAGCGGCTGAGAATGCGGCCAGCAGCATCACAGTTCTTGGCAGATCAGGGACATCCACCGATCCCATCGTCCATCGGGCTATTGAAAATGTCTGCCACGGCGTCATCAGGAATTGTATCAGGAGTGTGGCGGAGGAGAAAATGTAGCCGCACGCAATCCCGCCGAGAAGCAGGCGCGAGGAGCGTCCGCTGCCGCCGCATATTCGCACAATAAGTATTGAAAGCAGCGCGCCTGCAAACGCCGACGGCCAGAGGGCCGCCGCCGGAAGGAATACGACGGCGGCATATGCGCCGAACGAAGCGCCCGATGCGGTGCCCAAAGTGTACGGAGAGGCCATCGGATTTCTGAATATGGTCTGAAAAAGGCAGCCCGCCGCGGAAAGGATGCCGCCGGTAAGAAACGCGGAAGCCAGCCGGGGCATCCGGTACTTTGCAAACACTTCCCAGGCGGTGGCGGGGTCGAGACTCTGCCACGGCGAAAGCACGGCCGCGATCGTGGCGGCAAACATGAGCGTGACGGCGGCGGAGAGTACAATCCCGGCGCGGCGTCTGCGCTTTCCGGCTCCGGCGGCGGAAGTGCCTGAATGCGCGGGAGGGATGTCCACGGTGTTCAGCGCGGCTCCGCGGAAAGGCCCGGTGTCGTGTGTAGCCACGATGAAAGTTATCCCGCGTGAGGCCTGCTCCTTTATCAGGGCGGCAAGAGATTCTCTGGTTTCGGCATCGAGCTGATTGAATGGCTCGTCCATCACGATTATGCGGGTTCCCTGCGCCAGGCATGCGGCAATGAACATGCGCCGGGTTTCACCTCCGGAGAGTTTTGAGGCGTCAGCGCCTGCAAGTTCCGACAGGCCTACGGAGGCGAGGGCATCTTCCGCGGCCCGTCTGTCTTCCGCGGAGGGGTTTTCAAATAAGCCGTGATGCGGGAACCTCCCGAAAAGGACGGCGTCGAGAACAGTTATTCCCTCCAGGCATGAGGCGTCTATGTTTTGCGGGAGATAAGACGCGATGGAGGCCAGTTTCCTGCGGGAAAGCCGTTCCAACGGGATTCCGCCGATTTCGATTTCGCCGGAATATGGTTTGAGGTATTTGAGTATACACCGCAGCACAGTGCTTTTGCCGGAGCCGTTCACTCCGCGGAGCACGATAATTTCCCCGTGTCCGGCCCTGAGATTGAAGCCGTCTATTACCGTGCGTCCGCCGTATCCGGCGGAAAGACGGCCTACTGAGAGGGTGTTTTCCGTGCGGCGCGTCATTTTTCGAGGGAATAGAGGTAATTGTCGTCGGAAATGAAGCCGCATTTGCCGTATACGAAGCCTTCTTCGCCGCCGTATTTATAAGGCTGGTCGAACGATTCGACGTGTCCGTCGCAGAACACCATATTCGTCTTGCCTCTGTGGCGGAAGCCTTGCGTGCCGGCCTCTCTGATGGATTTGGACGAGCCGTCGTACTGCGAGTCTCTCTTGGGGGCGCGCATGAACTTGTTGCCGCCCATGGCGTATTCGCCGTCGCCGAAGAGCGCTGTGGCGGCTGGGTCACGCAGATCGGCGAGTTTGGCGGGCCTTGTGCGTTTTGCGGGGTCGCCTTCGACCTTGCCTATGAAGCTGCAGTTGTAATTGTACCCGGTGTAGGGCGTGTCGCTGAAATTCGCATCGCCTCCGAGGAAGGAAGGGCACTGCATCACTCTGCCGGCTCCCGTGCTTTCCCACATCACCCCCGGCATCGGTGTGCCGCCGTTCGGCACGATAAAGTCCCAGCACCAGGATGAATATCCGTTTACGCGCTTTTGTCCCCATGGAAACATGCCGCGGTGATCCTCGGCATAGGCCACGGCGGCGGTGGCCATGGATCTCAGGTTGGCGGCGCAGGCGGCCTGCCTGCCCGCCTCCCTCGCGGCGTTTATGCCGGAGCCGGCGAGGGAGGCGAGGATCGAGATTATGGCGATTACGGCCAGCAGTTCAACAAGGGTGAATGCGGATTGCGGGTTTGTTTTCACGGCAGTTTTCCGGCGCAAAATCCGTTTGCGCTGTTTCTGTGCATATGCTGACAAAATCTGTTACTTTGTCAGCACAAGCCTGAAAAATCCCGCCGAGGATCCGGAGTCCACAGGTATAAGGAATTTGCCTGACGCACTGTCGTACTGCGGGACCAGACGGCTGCCCGAACCTATCTTGCCGAGCGACGCGGCGCACTCTATTCTTATTATGTCGAGAGCCTGCGGCACGCACGGAATATCTATTGCGGCGCGTCCGTCTTTAATGGAAATTCCGTTGATTTTCACGTCCGGCACGGAGGCGGAATCTCTGGACAGGCCCATTGCGGCGTTGACGAAATTTGGAAGGCCGTTTGCGCAGAGCGCTTCCGGTCCAGTCTTGGAGCCGTCCGGTATCTCATCCCAGGAATAATTCTGTCTGATCCAGTTGTCGTAGTACCGTGCCGGTGCTACGTCGGATACGGCATCGACTTCGGCGAAAACGCCGTCGTCGATGTTTCCGGCGTTTGTGATGCGGACGTACCGGAACCACTTGCGGCCCGTTTCATCGGCCGGAAGTTCGGGGAACTGCGAGATGTCGTATCCGGTTCCGCCTGCGGAGCCGTTGTAAAGTCGGGCATATCCGGCAAGCGTGCAGCCGACGAAGTTTGTGTAAGAGAGGGACGGATCCACTGGAAGCGTGGCGTCTGCCCGGGCTCCCCACCAGAGGTTGCCGTCGAAGAGCGAAGCGTCGGGATTTTCTTCGTCGTACAGGCGTCCGAGGGTGGGTGCGAATTCATCGGCGAACGGGCCGTCTTTGAATTCGAACCACGTTATGCCGTCCTGACTGACGGCTACGGAGGCAGGCTCGGAGGCAAAGTAGTCTGTGGCCGTTACGGTGTTCGGGTCGGAGTTGGCTGAGACGTATCCGCTGGAGGAGCGCATTCCCTGCATTGCGTTGCCGAATACAATAAAGTCGACGCCGAAAGGATTGGCGGGATCGTCGTACACGTTGTGGTCGAATTCTATCGTAACGTATCCCTGAACGACGTCATCCGGGGAGTCCAGAGTGAGGAGGGAACCTTCTCCCCAGGCGGGGTTCACCGGCGAAACGACTCCTCCGTACTCGAAGTCCATATAGTCTGTGGGTCTTCCGAGGGCGTTTTCCGGCACGTCGTACAGTGTGTAGAGTCCTCCTATGGCGCAATCGCGGATTTTGAATCCGTACGGGCTTGGCGCCGGCGACGGTGCGGCGGGATAGGAATCTTCTCCGATCATCCAGTTTATGAACTTGTAGCTGAACCAGCCGCCGTTTCTGGCGTAAACGCCGTCTATTCCGGACATGCTGTACGACAGGACGCAGTCTTCAAAAGGAACGTTCTGGACGGAGGATTCCATGCTTGCCCAGTAGCTGTCCGAAGTGAAAGGTCCGAATCCCGCGAAGTCGTCCGGGTCGGAGGCTGTCATTGAAGAGCTGTCGATTTCGCAGCCGTTGTCGTTGGCGTCGTAGGCTATTGTTTCGAGAGTGGAACCGTATGTGCTCTGGGGGATTACCAGCCTCAGGCGGTTGTCTTCAGCGGCGATTTCCCTGAGTACGGACGTCATGTTCGGGGCCTGACCATTCCACCTGTATCCCCACACGAGGGAATCATTTCCGGCGCCGCTGTTCCAGTCTATTACGACTGCCGCGCGGTTTGTCCCGGATCCTGTCCAGAAGTGGATGTCGTCGAATGAGATTGCGGCGCAAACTGCGGGCGCAGCAAGAACCGCCGCGAGAACCGGCGCGGCATACGAGTTGAATCTGCTTTTCATTGCTATTCCTTTGCGGCCGCGGTTCGGAGGGGCGCGCAGGTGCGTACGGCACCTATGCGGCGTACAAACTCGTCTTCTGACTCATGACGATAGCACCGGAATCCGCCTTCCCCGCGCGCGGACGGAACGATCCTCACAACGGGTGGCACAATGGAACCGGCCGTCATTTACAGCGGCGCAACCGTGCCCGGTTTTCACGGGCTTCCGTTAGTTTGTGCGTAAAACCTCCCTGATACGGCTTTTTCCGGCAGATTCTATATCCTTATGCGCCGCAAAGCAAGAACAATTGCCGGGTAGAGCGGCGTGTGAAAAGTGCCCCAAAGCGTATTATTTCATTACAGCCTGAACACCAATATCTGGCCCTGAAAAAAATTAGTGGATGTTTCTCTTTCTGTTCAGGAGAGCGGCGCAGGGGAAAAGCCCAATATGCAATGGAACACCCGGCTGATGTCAAAAAAAGACGGGACCGGTCTCATCCTTCCTAACGACAGGTGGAAGGCCGGAAAATATGGGTTCCGCTTTCGTTGTGACCATATAAGAAAAAACAAGCAAAAGAAGGGGAGGAGCCCTAATAAGCTGGGAGTACAGCATACGTCATGCCGTATTGAAACGCCTGACTTTTGCTCAACGGCAGAAGGAGCAGTGTAGCGGAGCAGTTCCGAAAATTTGCAGGAGCGGTCTGCCGACTGCCGGGGGGACGGAGCGGCGCTGATTCTGCTGGCGCGCGGCGGAATATTTGCTGTATACGGTGTTTCTGAGTATGCGCGGCGGCGGCATCAGCGCGTTCCGGCAGTGCAAATATCCGTGAGGGGAGGACGTGTCACGGTGGATTTTCCGTCTTTTCGTTTACGTTCGGACATTCTGTCTTCGTGGTTGCATGCCGCCGCGCTTCTGGGGCCGGTTTCCATGTGTTGTCCGTGGTGCGGCGATGCGCCGTTTTCACGGCTTCTGCCGTTGTCCGCGGTTTGTGACGGCCGCCGCGCATTATGTGTCAGGTGAAATCCAAAAGGGAGAAGCGTTTGCGCATGTCGACGGCGTGTTCCCACGCAAATGCGTCATAACCGTCCGGGATTCCCGCAGCTGCCGCGCAGTCCGGAACGCCGAATTTCTCGTAAACGCGTTCCACTGTATCTTTGAGCGATGCGAAACGTTCGGCGATGCATCGGAACTGCTCGGAGGCGAAGACGGATTCCGGGGAGGTTATGCTGCCGAGAATGCCAAGTTTATCGTGTATGACTGCGGACACGTCCACGCCGGCATCCTGCCAGTCTTTTATGTGACGCAGGTAGCGTTCCCTTTTGGCGTTCGGGACGAATGACGGCGGCAGTTTGGAATACATGCGGATAAGGCGGATCGCGCCCACGGCGACCTGGGCTCCGTGGGCGGCGCATACGTCTCCGCTTACAGCGCAGCTGTACGTGTCGAGAGCGTGCGAATAGTAATGTTCTCCGCAAGATGCGGGCGCGGAATTGTTCATCATCTGCATGGCGGCGCCGGTGTCCAGAAGGGTACGGATAAGGGCGTTGAAAAAGGTTTCGCTGCCGCGCCGGCATTCTCCGGCGCACTGCAGGAGTCCGGAGACGGAGCTGTCTGTGAATTCAGCTATATGGGAGCAGAAGCGTTCTCCCGTAAGCATATTGTTGATGCGCCATTCGGGGATCGACGTGAGTTTGCCCAGCGCGTCGCCGAGCCCAGCGGCGCTCATTGCGGGCGGTGCATTGCGCAGGACGTCAGTGTCGGCGATGACGGCAAGGGGAGGCGCAAGTCCGAGGAACTGTTTTTTTATGCCGTCCTGCATGACGGCGGCGTTTGCGGACAGATAGCCATCCATCGACGCGGCGGTGGCGGCGACGGCGTAAGGGATGTTCGCGCGGTGGGCGCAGACTTTCACGAGGTCGTTGATGGAGCCTGAACCTACCGCAAGGAGCCAGCACGGCGATTCCACCTGTACTGCGCGGGATAATTCATCGAGTCTGGCGGAATCCGCGTGTACCGGATTCCCCTGAAGGAGTATTTCCGAAACTTTGAATCCGGAGCGCGTCAGGACGTCCAGGCATGTGCGGCCGGCCGCCTGACGCGTGTTGGAATCGAATACTGCCGATCCGCTACCGCTGAATCCCGCCTCGGCAAGGATGCCGCCGAGGGCTTTGATGGCATCCGGTCCGACCGAAACTTTTCTGGTTAACATTTTGTGTATGAGCCCACAGTGCGGGCAGACGTTGGCGTCGTATGTCATTTTTTTCCGCTTTCTGTTTTCAGGCGGCCCTCCGCTGTTTTAAACGGAGTCCGGCTTGCCGTTTCCGGGGAATATGGTAGTATCTGGGACGTGTGCGGTGCAAATAAAATGTTTTTTGCCGCAGATTGTTGGTGGCTGCGGGCGTGAAAGTACGGAAGGCGTCATATGAAAAATACGGGCTTTACGGTTTTTGAGCCGTCGAGAGAAATCCCGGTGGCGGATGTTGCGGATGTGTGCGTGCTGGGCGGGAGCTGTACGGGCGTGTTCGCCGCCCTGAAGGCGGCGGAGTACGGCATGCGGGTGGCGTTGGTGGAGAACAACGGTTTCTGGGGAGGATCCGCCACTGCCGCGTGCGTCCCGGTATGGCATTCGCTGTATTCCACAGACGGGCGGGAGAAGATCATAAACGGGCTGACTTCGGAGTTTCTGGACAGGCTGGCGGAGTCCGGGAACGCGGTGTTTCTGGAGAAGACGAATCCGTCCGTGTACGCCTATTTTTCGACGACGGCGCTGATGAGGGAGCTTGATGCGGCGGTATGTGCGCAGCCGCTCATAAGGCCGTTCCTGCACACCAGATTTGCCGCGGCATTGTCGGACCGTGCCGGACATGTGACGCACGCCGTCATAGAGGACAAATCCGGGCGCAGGGCGATATCCGCCCGGTTTTTCATAGACGCCACGGGGGACGCGGATCTGCTGAGGAGCGCGGGGTTTGCTACGCGGTCTGTGCCGCGGGAACGGATGCAGCCCCATACCACGTGCGCGGTGCTGTCCGGCGTTGGGGAAACGGAGGCGCGGTATCCGGAGTTTTCCTTCGGGGAGATGATGAAGCCGGAGCGCGGGGCGGGACTCGGACATGTGTTTCAGTGGAGCGCTCCGGTGATTGGTTCGCCTTCGCTCCGCTTTGCCGCTGTCAGCAGAATCTCCGGATATGATCCATGTGATCCGGATGATCTGACTCGTGCGGAAATTGAGGGCAGGAGGCAGGTTGCGGCGTTTGTGGAAGCGTGCAACCGGCAGTTCCCGTGCGAGGGTTCCAGAATCTCCATTGCGGCATATCCATCGGTGATGGGAATAAGGGAGTCCTGTCATGCGTGCTGCATGCACCGTCTCACGGACGACGAGGTTCTGTACGGCAGAAAATTTGACGATGTGATTGCACGCGGCAGCTACCGCGTGGATATACATCACGGTGCGGGCATAACATTCAAGTATCTGGACGGCAGGACGCTAGACATGTCCGTGAACGCCAATACGGGTCGCATTGAGTGGACGGAAAGCAGGTGGAGGCCGGAAACGGACGAATGCGCGACTTTTTACGAGGTGCCATACAGATGCATCGTGCCGGAGGGCTCGGAAAATGTCCTGTGCGCCGGGAGAATGGCAGATTGCGAGAGCGGGGCCTATGGCGCCGTGAGGGTGATGGTGAACTGCAATCAGATGGGGGAGGCGGCCGGAGCCGCCGCCGCGAACGCTGTTGCCAACGGCCTGGCCGCTCCGGATGCCTGCGTGCCGCTGCCAGAACCGGAGGACGGCGGCAGATGAGGGAAGAATATGATGTGACCGTCTTCGGCGCGGGACCGGCCGGGATTTGTGCGGCGGTACAGTCCGCCCGGGCGGGGGCCCGGACGCTCATTGTCGAGAAGAACGGCATATGCGGCGGTACGATGACTGTATGCGGGATCAATTTCCCGGGTATTTTCGATGCGTGGGGAAAGCGTGTCATAGGCGGAATCGGATGGGATCTCGTCCTTGAAACGTTGCGCGAAACAGGGGAGTCCCTGCCGGAGAAATTTCTCAGTCCGGATTCGGCGCATGAACATTGGCGGCATCAAATCAGGGTCAATTCTTTTGTGTTTGCTTCGTTGGCCGACGAATGGCTCGAATCCGCCGGGGCGGACATTCTTTTTCATTCCATGCCAGCGTCCATTGTGCGGAACGGGGACTTGTGGGATGTTTCGGTCTGTTGCAAGTCCGGTCTACGCAGTTTTAAATCTGCGGTGATCGTCGATTGTACCGGAGACGCAAACGTTGTCTCAATGGCGGGATGCGAGACGATATCGTATGAAACGTGTCAGCCCGGGACGCTTTCCTTCAAAATTTCGGGATATTCTCCGGACCGCATAGATTACGGCGAATTGGAGAAAGCATACCGCAAGGCCGTTGAAAACGGCGAAATCCGAGAAGGAGATATGGGGTGGACTTCGGATTTCTCGCGGACTTTTTTTTACAAGGGCGGAGACAACTGCAACCATATATACGGGATCAACGCTGCCGGCAGCGACGGGAAAACGCGGCTTGAAATCGAGTCCCGGAAGTCAGTGATGCGGGTTTTCCGGTTCCTGCGCGGCAGGGCGGGATTTGAGAATCTGCGCATTGAGCCGGCCGCGCTTGAGTGCGGCGTGCGTGAGACCCGGGTGATAAAAGGGGTGCACACAATAACCTGCGAAGAGTACGTCTCGGGCAGGAGCTACGAAGATGCAGTGTGCAGCGCATGGTATCAGGTCGATCTGCACGACAAAGGCTCCGGCATTGTCACGCGCAAGCTGGACAGAGGGGTGGTGCCGCAGGTTCCGTACAGGGCGCTTGTCCCGCAGAATTCTGAAGGCATAATCGCGGCCGGGCGCATTATATCTTCCGACAGGCTTGCAAATTCCGCGCTTCGCGTTCAGGCCGTATGCATGGCGACCGGGCAGGCGGCTGGAGCCGCTGCGGCTATTTCTTCCGCCACGGGATGCAGGATTTCCGAGGTGCCGTACGCTGAATTGTCCAAAATATTATCGGACGGAGGAGCGCTGGTGCCGGGCCGCGCTGCGGACGCGGGCCCGGCCGTGTGATGCGGCGGACGTTAGAACGCTATCATGGGCATGGTTTCAGGGGCGTCTTTCGTGGGAGGCGTGAGGCCGGAGCGTACGGGGTAGATCGTGCGTGAGCAGTCTTTTATCGCTTCTGTCATTTCCGGATACGGACGCATGCAGACGTCGAATATTCCTATGTTGTAGTTTTCTCCGTCGAGGCGTCCGAGGGCAAACTGGTCGTAGCACTGGAAATAGTGGCAGCCCACACAGTTCGGATGCGCGGCCGCATGTTCCGTATAGTACCTGTATGCTTTGCCGCGTTCCTGCTGACTGGTCACAGCCTCCAGCCCGGTTGCGGTGAGTCCGGCGTCAAGTGCTCCGAAGTGAAACTCGCCGATCATCACGGGCAAATCCACTCCTGTCTGTACGACTCTGTCCAGAGCCGCCGTGGGATCCACGGAATAGCAATTGATTGAAAAAACGTCAAAATTCTCCCATCCGGCAGTGAGAGCAGGGTCCGATATCCAGGCCCAGCGCATTCCAAGGATCATATGGTTGGGATCCGCTTTGCGGCACATTTCTACCGGGATCGAAACGTACGCGCCGACGAGACGTCTGGAGAATTCCCGCAGGTCTGCCTCAGAGCAGGGGAGCTGCTTCGATATATTTTCGTACGGGCGCTGCAGATCTTTGAAGCTGGAAAAAGCGGCGCTCCATGCACGGTTCAAAGCGCTGACGGAGGAATACTTCTCGCGGAGCCAGTCTATCAGACCACGTCGGCAGAATGTGTCTTCCGGATCACGCAGCACTTCCTCTGCAAGAATCAGTCCTCCCGCAAACGCCCAGTTGGGTTCATTGCGCAGGAAGTACCCGATCATGAACGGGTCGCCGCGCAGCCCTGTGAGAGCTTGGGCGCATTTCGCGGCATCTTCTTTGTATTCCGGGGAGAGAACGTCAGGGAAGTCCCTGAATATTTTGTGCTTTGTATCCGGGAAGCGCGGCATGCTTGTGACATACGGCATACGTCCGAACAGCGATGGTGCGGACCAGTTGCCTATGGTGTTCATTCCCATCCTCTTCAACTGTCCGATCACCATGCGTTCCCACGGTTCGCGCCATGCGCTTCCGAAAACTTTTTTGAGGTTTGCGCGTTCGAAAGAGAACAATTCGGCATCGCCGCGTTTTGCCTCTCCGAAGCCGCTGACGTATCTGTACAGATCACGGCTGTTTTCGCTGTTCGGATCCGGCAGGCCCTGTATCAGTTTTCTGACACCGTCCACCCGCGCGTCTATGCGTGGGTCGACGCAGTCCGGACCCGCGCTGAAGAAGGCGAAACCTTGGGGGTCGCAGAGGAACCACCGTCCGTCAATTTTCTTTTTCGAGAAAAATCCGGGATTATCCGTTATGCGCATTTTTTTCCAGCCTCCGTACGCCGACCAGTCGTCAAACGGATAAGCGTCCGGGAGCGAGGCTTCTCTGTGAAGAAGCTTTGAGAGTTCATCGAGGGATGCGGTTTTGCTTTTCCACGATTTGGGTATGTATTGTCCCATCTCGTCGATGATAGGCGTATCCGGCACGCTGGCCGCCGGAATCGGGGCGTCTTCGAAATCCAGTTTGTCGATTTTGATCCTGACGCTGTGAAAAGACGGCAGGGAGACCAGTTCCGTACGGAATACGTCCTTCCTTGCGATGCGCGACCCGTGACACACAACTTTGAGCATTCCGGCGGGCTGCCCCGGGAAGAGAATGTGTCCGTCAAGCCAGTTGAGGTCTATAGGCACGTTTGTAAGGTACCTCGGCATTATCCCGAACCGGATGGAAACACGCGGATCGTTGTCTCCCTTTGCGTAGAACCGCAGTTCGAACGGGACGGAGTGGTCTTCTTCCGCCGTTATTATGACGTTGAGATATCTTTCGGTCCGGTTGGCCGTACCGCTAATGTTTATTATTCCGCCAGTGGCCGGGAAGACAAAAATGCCTGTAGTTTTCTCTTTGTTTTCGTCCTCGCGGACAGTGTGGCTGCCTTCTTTCATTTTACATCCTTTCGGGGAGATGTGACACAGACAACGAACGCATTATGAATTCTCTCCGGATTATCGTGCGTTTCGCACTGTTTTGTCAACAGCGAGACGTTTTTCGTGGGTTTCATGGAAGACTGAAGCTGGCCTGCGGCGTTTTTCTGAGCG
>CASEAR010000084.1 GCA_949285835.1 uncultured Verrucomicrobiota bacterium
GTCTGTGCGCAAACGCTATCCTCAAAGCCAACCCAACCACACAGGAAGGCTGAAGCAATGAAATGTATAAAAACCGGCTCACATTTGACGTTTGAGGATCGTTTGATGATTCAGAAAAGCTCGAACCGATATCCTGACGGCATCCGTCATCCAAGCATCCGGACAACCGCGGAGATATCGTTGCTGCCCGCATTACACAAATACCGACGCCTGAAGAACAGTATAAAATGCCCAACGGACAGAGGCCACATCTTACCCATTAAGAGGTCGCGGCCCATGCCGTGCGTGTATAAAATGCACGCCGGGCAGAGGCCATCTTGCTCACTACCTGTTTGTGCTGAACACAAGCGCGGAACACTCCTCGAGGTCCAAACAGAACCGAAAACACTCAGTTTGCCTCACTCATGCCGGACGGGCGCCCGCGAGACTCCGTGTGCCGGTTAAAGAGTTTGCCAAGCTCCGATGCCGCTTCAACAAGACTGCGCACTCCGGCCCCAATTGCCGTGGAAGCGAACGCCACATCGCATTTTCGCCCATGCGTACCACGAATCCTGCTCGGATTCCTGCATGTAGACGGCGGGAAACTCCATCTGTCGAAGAAAAGTTCGCATGGATCATAGCCGGGTTTGTTATGTATATCCACATGCGACGCAAAATCCGGCTCCTCCCGACGTGAGGTCCACCACCTGTAATCACACCAGGAGCCCTGCCTGGCAGTGATAAGTACGTCGCCGGCGGAAGCTGCGCCCCAATCGCATTCGCCATCGTTCACGGACACATCGGAATATAATCCGCTCTTCCTGAAACAATCGACTACCGCGCCGGTATCCGATTTGTCTCGCAGGTACACGTGAGCGATTTCGTGATCAGCCATGGCAAAAGCCCTTGATTCATAAAAATCAGGATAAGCCATGCCGCGCACCATGCGCACATTGAACAAACCAGCCTCTCTCAAACACAAGTTCGGCATTAACGCCCCGGAACAGGCTGTCGTTATGGAATAATCCCCAAACACGGTAAAATCCGCGCCGCACTCCTCGGCAATGCGCTTCAGGTCCATGATCTGCGATTCCGCTTCAGCCACAGAAGCCGCACACCGTCTGTCATCCGGACCAAAACGCTGCAAATCATAATCGAGCGTCGGAAGATACACAAAAACGAAATCCTGCCGTGCATATGTTTTCACGAGACATCGAACGGTCCGCACAACATCACGGCCAATCCGGGATGATGCCAGCGGACCCCAATACCTGTGCAGCGGGAATGTCCCGCATACGGACTCCGCTGCTGCTGCGGCCTCAGGCGGCTTTGTGTAATTCCCCATAATCATTCCGCCGCCATGTTTATGTATGGGAGCCGGAGAAACAATGTAGTCGGCACTCTCACCCAAACTCTGCTGCCAGAAATAAATGCCCACTGTACTGCCGGAGTCGCGCGCGTCCTGCCATATCCTCTTACCATGAACCAATCCGGACGACTGCTCCCAAAACGACGGCCTGCGCAGCACACGGTCAAAGAAACCATTCGAAACCATCCCGTGACAGCGTGGAACAGACGCTGTCCTGAATGATGCCTGCGCCACACAAGTGACAGCGGGGAAAACGGACTCAACGCGACCGAAGCGTATCCCCGACGACTCCGCCGACGGCATGGCCCGGGATTCCGAAGGCCCAAGACCTGCGACGGAAACAACCATATGACGCATTACCAATCCTCCACCGTAAGCCTACGAGCCGCAAATCTCAGGCCTGAACCTGCGAACCAGGATAGAAAACACAAAAAGCACGGCAGAAATAAACACCAGATAAGTATGAGGGAACAGAAGGATGAAACCGACTTGTATATACAACAGCGCTTTTATCAAAGCGCCGACCGCTGAACGCCTCTTTGCAAGATCCTCCTCTATCCCCGGCACCGACAACGCAAACTGCCACAAAACAAAAGCGAATGTACAGCACAGCAATGAAAGAAATACGGAAGACCTTTGCACTCCTCCGATAAATAAGAACGACAGTAACGGCGCAAAAGAGACTATGCCCAACGCTTTTCCACACCGTGAAAAAGGCTTACTCAAATCGTTTTCGTTTAGAGAAATATACGTCACAGCCGAAATGTATGCCACCCAACCGGCTGCACACACGAACAGGGCGGCAAACGTATGCGGCCCCGCCCCGGCGGCCTGCGATACCGCCGCCCCGCCTGATATCAGGCTCAAACCGCGGCAAAGCCCCATCGAAAAAATTCCCCACGTACGACAAGACTCCTTATACCTGTTGTACAGCGCAATGCACAACACCAGAAGTGCCGACGTCAGCCACCAGCACAGCGGCAAACGCCCTGCAAACCCGCACACAACAGCCAGAAAGACACATATTGCCCTCGCCGCACACGCTGCATTCAACGAAATCTCTCCGGTCACAAGCGGACGCGGTTTGGAATTCAATGCATCCGCGTCTTTACCGGTAATATCGTTGTCCGCAAGCCCGAACATATAAAGGAACAATGCGGAACAGCCGGCAAAAACCGCCTTCAAAACCAAAACCACGGCATCTTCGCCGCCGAAGTGCGACACGCCGCTGCACGCACCGGCGAGAACCACTGAAGCACCGGCCAATGCATCTCCCGGCGCCGTAGGCAAATTAGGCAGCCTGAAAAAATTGAGCCACGCGTTGAATTTGACTGCCATGTCCCCCTCCACCTTTCAGATACGGCCTACGGCTGACGCAGTTCTATTTTCCACGGTTTGAGATCAAATCTCGGTTTCCAGCGAGGGGACTGAGAATAAAACGCGTTCGGGTTGTCGAAAGCCACTTTCTGAAGCGTCGATTCCGGATGCCCATCCGCCTTCATTCTTTCCAGCACTTTGACAAGGCTCAGCGGATCCGAAATCCCCCAATCCGCAGAACCGCTCACTATAATTCTGTCGATGCCATGCTTCATTATTATGTTGCTGGCCCTCTGTGGATCCAACTTGGAAATCGGATAAACCGTCAGCCCGCACCAGCAGTCTGTCGCAGACAAAGCCCTCTCGATTGTATCTTCTGTGTTGTGATCAAGGTAAATTTTCCGCTGATCCGGTTTTACTTCATCGAAACCGCGCAGAATCCATTCGAGACATAGAGGCTTACGCGTATGCGAAATGTGTATTACGACAGGAAGATCCCTGTCTTTTGCCATCTGAAGCTGTCTGGTGAAACAATAATACTCCGCCTCATTTATGTTGTTGAAGCCGATTTCACCGACCGCTACGCATCTCGGATGATCAAAATACTCTCCAATGTGCTCAAGAACCTCGTCAACCAGAGTCCGGTTTTCCGCTTCTTTGGGATTGTACGCAACAGCCGCAAAGTGATCTATGCCGAAACGCTCCGATCTGGTCGGCTCAAAGGAGAGTATGTTCTCAAAATAGTCAAAAAAAGTTCCGGCGTACCGGCGGTTGCTCCCGAGCCAGAACGACGGCTCCACGCAGGCCCGTATGCCGGCTTCGTACATCGCCTGATAATCGTCCGTTGTTCTTGAATACATGTGTATATGCGGCTCTATTATTGTCCTCATCGCTGAATCCTCCACAAAACACGCGGGCCGCTCGCGCAGCCCGCATCCGGCTCACACTCATAAGCTGTAAACGTCCGTGAACGCACAAAAGTTCGTACGGACTGCATCTTCATCTCAGTCACCGCAAACACGCTCTATCGACACGGAATCCAGCGGAAGCCGTGCGGGCGTACCCAGGACATAAGCACTGCCGCCCACGCGAAACCCTGTACGGATCGACTCATACACATACGCCTTTGCTTTGCGTACCGCATCGGCTAAATTATCCCCGCCTGCTGCGGCCGCAGCAGCAGCAGCAGAAAAAGAACATCCGGTACCGTGTGTAGACAGCGGGTTTTCAACGCACGCAGTACGATAAAAGAAGGTTTCCGAACCATTGCAGAATACATCCGTAAACGGATCTTCCGTGTTGTGACCGCCCTTTATGTATACCGCACACGAAAATTTACCGGCAAGCGCCTTCGCCATCTCCACCACGGATCGCAGAGACTCGGCCCTGACCCCGCACAACACTTCGGCTTCCGGGATGTTCGGGGTAATCAAATCCGCCAGCGGGAGAAGATCATGGACAACCGCGTCAACCGCGGAACCGTTCAGCAAACTCGCTCCGCTTGTCGCAACCATCACCGGATCCACGACAACCGGAATACTCCTGTGCCGCGAAAGCCTGCCTGCGACGGCCTCAACCGCCTCCGGAGCGGACAGCATTCCTGTTTTGACCGCCCCCACGGAATACACGCCGAACACGGCATCAAGCTGCGCCTCTATAAATTCCGGCGTCATGTTCATGACCGCGCTTACTTTGTCGGGATTCTGCGCCGTCAGCGCGGCAAACACCGTACATGCGTGGAGTCTAAAAAAATGAAAAGCCCTGATATCAGCCTGGACACCGGCGTTTCCCCCGCTGTCGCTGCCGGCAATGGTCAGCACCGCCGGACTTGGCTCATTTGTTTTACCGTTAAACATATCACACCGCGGATCTGCCGGGCCGAATCACCTCAGTCCATAAAAGCCTTCACAAATGGAATCATTACCCCATAACGATTGCGCAAATCAAGCATTTCCCCCATGATCCTCTGATCACGAGTCTCGTCAAACTTTGCAAAAAAATCGTACATTCTCGCCTTTGCCCAGTCTGTGGCCACAAGAGGCGTGCCCTTCTTTGCTTCAGGGCTGTCGAGATTAAGGGAAAACACCATATCATAGCGCGTCTTTCCAGATACGCCCTTCGCCTGAAATACCACCCTGCCCACATCCTCCTTTACACGGCCGAAAACTGACAACGGCCGGTCAAGGTAAAGATGCGTTGTCATAGCCGGGGCGATATCCGCGGCGGAATCAATATCGAAAGTGAAGCTTATGTCGGACAGCACTGGACGCGACGTCTTCTCCACAATGCTTATCAGCTCCGGCGTAATCCTGAATTTGTCTTTCGGAATTGACGCAAGATCTCCGCGGTTCAATATTGAAAGCATGGACAGCAGATACTCATTGTCCCTGCTTCCGAGAGCTGTTGCGAATACGGAAACCCTGCCGGAATTCATAACCGAAAACTCACTGATTATTTCCGACGCTTTTTGTATTCCGGCGGTAGCCCGTCCATCGGAGATCAGGAAAACAAGCATCACGCGTGCGGGATCTCTGGGCAGGTCCAGTGCGCACTTCATCGCACCGTATATATCCGTGCTGCCGCCAGACTCAAGCGTGTCCAGAAAATCATCTGCCGCCGCTTTGGAGGCATTGTTCAGACTCTGCCACGCGGAACCGAAACAGAACCTGTTTTCTGTGCTGAACGCCAGAATGTTGAACCTGTCGTTCGGAGAAAGCGCATCGACTCCCTGCCTGATGCTCTTCTTCACGACTCCCATTCTCCACCACGAGACGCTGCCGGAGGTGTCTATCACAAACAGGACGTCCCTCGGAATTACCTTGAGAACCTCTTCACTCTTGCGGTGTATATCTATCTTGAAATACTTGTACCCGTCAGACACCGGCGGCCGGTAAACCGTAAGAGCCGCGTCAAGAACGTATTCTATAGGCACAACCTTGTCTTCCGGGTTCTCCACAGCCATGTTCAACGGATTTTCACGATCCGACATTTCCTCCGGAGCGAGAGCCGCGGATACAGGATCAGACTGCACAAACATCGAGTCCAGCTTATCCGCCTCGTAGATTCCGGACGGAAGTGCCGCCGGCACAAACGCCACATTTTCCGCAAACGTATCGCCGCCGGACGGCTTCAGCGAAAATGCTTCGGGCACGATATCCGGCGCATTATCTTTCCTGTCCGCATCCGGTATCACAAAACGCTGGTTCTCAAGCTCCGGCGCTGTCACCGACTCGGATGCCAGCATTTCCACACGGGGGATAAACAACTCGGCGCTTCCGGTCGAGGGAGCCATTGCCCCGGAAGAACTTTCAGACGCCGATGGCAAACCGTATCCATCCGGTACCGGGGGAGGATCAAACACCGTTTCAGGTATGCCTGGCGGCAATTGCTCCATCCCGGATTTATCAGACTCCGCCATCATTTTGAGTTCATTCTCGACACTCATCAGCTGCGGCTCCACATCTGAAATCTGGAAGGTCAAATCCTCTCGTTCCGGCATGTTCGTATTAACGACTACCATCTTGCGGTTTGCGACGACAAATCCCAGAATGAAATGGAACAAGAGGGAAATTACAATTGCGATTCCCACAATAACAGCATGAGGATTGCTGCCGGAGTACTCGTCGGAGATCATTGTTTGCCCTCCGTTTCTGCTGCCCCTCCGGCGCGCATCCTGTCATACTGCTCTTTTATCGAGTCTGCGAGCTCGTTTTTGCCGTTTTTCCTGAGCACACCGGTTATTTCGCCGATTGCCTCCGCCACGGCCTCGTTTTCGCAGTCAAAAAGCACCATAACCATATAAGCTCTCCGTTCGCATTCCGGGTCATCGCCGGACAGAGCCGAAAGGCAAGCCAGCTTGGAATACGCAAGCAGCCTCAAATCCCCGAAATCTGCAGAGTCGCCTATCCTGTTCAATGCGTCGGCGAAATTCTTTTCTGCGTTCAAGTACTTGCCGTCCTCGTAATACATCACACCGAGACTGTAAAGAGCGTCTATGCCGTAGCGGGTCCTGGATTCTATCGAAGCGGCGTCCTCGAACAACTTGCGGGCGTCATCCCTGCGCCCTTCCTGAGCCAGAACAGCGTGCCCTGCAAGATCGAGAGCAGTCTGTTTCCACGCAGGATCCGGCGCAGATTCGAACAGCTTCATAGCCACCGATTCTGATTTGTCAAATATGTTTCTGGAATAAAGACTCTCGGAAAGCCATTTGAGCTGCTCGTGCGAATAATCGGAAAGCATTGGATCATCGACCAATTCAAGCATAAGCTTGACCGCGTCGTCGCCTCGCCCAAGTTTCATGAGCGCCAATGACAATGAAAAGCGCGCGATACGCATAGTTTCTGTGGACGGATTAAGCGACATGGACTTTTTGAACGCCTCGGCCGCGCCGTTATAATCTCCCTGCCGGGCAAGGATGGTCGCCCGCCAGAGATGCGCATCCGCGATCATATCCCAGTCGGGATAATACGAAATCAGCTTGTCAAGCGTCCTGAGCGCCTCATTTGGCAAATCCCGCCTGATCTCCACCATGCCGCACCGGAAAAGCGCTGCCGGAACATCCGGATCTCTGGGGAATTTCTCCAAATAAAGCCTGTAAGCGCCAAGCGCGCGTTCGTCCTCCGCGGAATCGTACGCGGATGCAGCCAGAAATACCGCCTTGGGCGCAAGTTCAGACTTGGGGAATTTAGCGTACAGATCCATAAAAATCGTGGCAGCATCATTCCACCGAGACGCCTCCCTGAGGGAATACCCCATTCTAAACATGGCGTCGTCCGCACGGGGCGAATTGGGAAACTCTTTCACAAGCAGGCCGTAGTTCTGCTGCGCGGTGACAGAATCCTTTATTATCCGGGCGGCGTCCGCAGAGAGCCACAATGCATCGTACCGCAAAGATTCGGACTCCATTATCGGTTTGAGCTCCGAGATGCATTCTTCAAAATTCCGCATATTGTAAAGTGTTCTGGCCGCCCTGTATATTGACCTCTCCGCAAATTTCCCTTCCGGATCGACCTCGACTCCCTTGCGGTAGCAAGCCAGAGCCTGCGGATTCTGACGAAGTTCAAAAAATGCGCTTCCTGCAATGTACAGAAACTCACCGGCAGAATCTCCCGCCCCTGCCGAGAGCGCCTCCTCCGCCACCTCCCGAGCCTCAACATACATCCCTGACGCAAAATAGGCCCAGGCCATGCGAAGACGCGCGGCATCCGAATGCCTGCTTTCTGGATAATCCGACAGAAACTCCTTAAAACTGGCGGCAGCCTCCCTGTTTTTGCCGAGGCCGTATTGCGCGCATGCAAAGAAATATTGCGCTTCCGCCGCAAGATCGCCGTCAAGTTTGTCCTTTGACTTAAGAGCTTCACTTAAAAGCTGTTCCGCCCTGGCGTAATCGTGATGCTTCGCATCACTGGCAAATATGCCTCCCAGACTGACGCATGCATATGGAGCAAGTCTATGTGACGGATATTTGTTTACAAGCTCATCAAGATCTGCTGCAGCCCCGTCGGCATTTCCGTTTTCCGAGCGCAGCACTGCCCTGCCGTACAACGCCTCAGGCCGAACTACCGCGTCAGAAGATTCCGAGATGATCTGGCTGTACAACTGTTCAGCTTTTGTCTTGTCGGTTTTTACATAGCTTGACGCCGCTCCAAGCTTTGCAGCCTCAAAGAACTTTGAGCCCTTGAAATCTGACATCACCTTACCGAACGCCTCCGCCGCTCCGGCACTGTCCCCGGACTTGGAAAGCGCGCTCCCCAGATTGTAGTATACACGGTCCATCCCGGCGGCAGTCGTCCCGCCGTCTATGTAAGAAGCGGACTCCAGATACGACTTGTATTCTTTCGCCGCTTTGTCGTATATGCCCCGTGAGAGCAACGCGTCCGCAAACGCCAGGCGATCCGTATCCGAAAGCACTTCGGCTGCCGAAGCCGCGGACACGGCTACACCACAAAAGACGGCGGACACCGCCCACACACCAACACGCGCTCCGAAAGAAGAACAGAATCCCATGCAAAATCTCCGTCGCATCACATCTGACGCACAGACGCCTCCGGAATCTCGTCCGAAAACTCTTCCATTGATGTGGCAAACCCAATATTCGCAATACCCGCAAGACGGCAGACGTCCATCACGGCGACCACCGACTCCCACGGAGTGAGCCTGTCAGCCCTCACAACTATCGGCTGCCCCGGATACAGTTTCGAAATCTGGCTGCATTTTGCCCCCAACTGCTCCAGCGAAAGCTCATTCTGATTAACGACAACCGTACCATCCTGCGCTACGTTGACGATAATTTCCCCCGGGAAGCGCCTTGGAATATCGGCGGCGGAAGACGTAGGCAGCTGTATGTCCAACTCACTTTCCCACTGCGAGTAAACAGCCGCCGTTACGAAGAAACATAGGAGCAGAAACACGACGTCAATCATCGGCGTCAGCTGAAAACCCGGCAGTTCCGGTTTGCTTTTCGTAAAATTCATATGTCAGTCACGCTGAATAATTGCAGAAACAACTTCCGAAGAAACACTCTCCAGACAGGCGACCTGCCGCGCGGCACGCCTGCGGAACCACGCATAAAAGGCCATCGCCGGGATCGCGATCACCAGACCCGCTATCGTCGTAACAAGAGCCTGCGAAACACCGGCGGCCAGTATCACCGGCTTGGCAGCGACAATACCAGTCCCAACGGCGCTGAACGCTTTCAGCATGCCGATAACGGTGCCCAGAAGCCCTATCATCGGCGAAATCGTAGCCACGTCCAGAAGCCACTGCGTGGAACTTTCAATCTTTCCAGCCTGACGCGCCCCTTCCCCCTGCACAGCATTGATCAGGAGCTCAACCGTCGTGCCCGGCACTCGCGACACATGCTCCACCGCCGTAATTACAATGGCGGAAAACGGAGACGGACGGTAATCGCACGCCTTCCTCGCATCTTCCAGCAGCCCGGAACGCAGCTTATCCATGACATCTCGCTCAAGGGCTCTGGGGACTGTCACGCCCCTCCTCAAGAGAAACAGCAGATAAATCACATCCGCGACGGCGAATACGGACACAGCCACAAGCACGTACATCAAGTGCCCGCCGAACTCAAACATCTGCTTGAATGTATACTCCCCACCGCCCGCATCAGAGACAGACTGCACCAAATCCTGTCCCAGCACAGGAGTCAACGCCAGCAACGTCACGGCAGATACCGCCGCAGCATTTACGATCTTCATCTTGAAAAGCTCCGCATTACTTTAGCATTTAACAACGAATTTTTATCATTCTACCACGTCAGGCATATGCTTTCAAGTAGCACCGCCGCCATCTCCGGAAAAGTATTGAACGTCAAACCGCCGGATTGCCGTCAAACATTGAAAATGCACGCCCGTCAGAAGTTTTTCTTTATGAACATGAGAGGTACGGAAAAACCTCCGCGAAGTCTTTCGTCCCGGAATTTCCTCCCGTATTCGCAGCCCGTTAGGTCCCGTGAAGCGTCCGAAAGCCGCCTCCGGTTGTATCTGTGCGCGGCGTCTATTCCGCCGTATATGCTTCCGCTGTACCATGTGATCTCGAAAAACAACGCAGCGGAAAACAGTGCCCATTCGTCGTCCGACGCGAATTCTGCGGCAGCCCATATAAAAAGTGAATTCAGAAGGAGGCATCTGAACGCATTCCCGTACTCCCCTGAATACACATATCCGAGCCCTGGAATTATCCCGAGCAGGCCTCCCGTCAATGGACTTTTGTCTTTTGCACCGCAGTAGCTTTCGACAATTCCGCGCTTGCCTGCTCGCTCCGCATATGCCAGAGAACCGTCTCGATCCCCCCCGATCAGAGCAGCGGCAGCGGCATGTGAATAAGCCAGTGCCCGAACGTCTGCATCCGCACACTCTTCACCGAAACTCTCAAAATAAAATGCAGCCTCATCCCAGCGCCTGCGCATAACAGCGCATTCTGCATTCAAAAGCACCGACGCCGTGTTCAGTTCTTCATCATCAAACGATACGCTCGATTCAAAGGCTGCGAGCATATGCTCCATCCGATCTGGAGCCCCAGACAGGCCGTATGCATCCGCCGCCGCGAGGAGAAATCCTGATTTAAATGAAGAATCGCTTTCTTCAGCCGCACATATTCTGCACAGCAGGGCAAAGTCCGACCAGGCCTCCTCTGCTTCAAGCTCTGACAGCACCCCGAGACGAGTATCCGCCCCAACAGCGGAAAAAACGGCGCACAAGGAAAACAAACACAAACAACAAAATGTCTTAGTCATTCATTCCTCCCCGGAGAACCAGAAATCATGATATTCCACAGGGTCGTAGCCCCTAAAGCTGCCATCCGGCATCTCAATTCTGGGCGCGCATGCAGAAGCCTGCGGTTCCCTGTAGAACCTGTCAAAAATCATAGGCACGCACATGATCCCGTGCTTTGACGCCGCGTCCGTAAAATAGCGGGAAC
>CASEAR010000085.1 GCA_949285835.1 uncultured Verrucomicrobiota bacterium
CGCAAGTACGGTCTGCCAGCCGCGAAGGTTCTGTTACTTGCCGCCCGTAAACGGGCCCGTTAGAAGTTTGGCATGGTCAGCTGCTCTCCTGCTTTGTCCTGCTCGTACTGACGTTGGATGTACTCCTGTATCTTCTTTGCATTTTTTCCTGCCGTGTCCACGTAGTATCCACGGCACCAGAATTCCCGGTTCCGATATTTATATTTCAGTTCCGGAAACTTCTCGTACAGCATCAGGCTGCTCTTCCCTTTCAGGTACCCCATGAAACTCGCCACCGCTATCTTTGGCGGTATCTCGATCAGCATGTGAATGTGGTCCGGGCACACCTCCGCTTCGATGATCTTGATTCCTTTCCAATTACATAGCGTTCTCAGAATGCTTCCAATTTCTCTTCTTTTCTCTCCGAAGAATACCTTCCTCCTGTATTTTGGTGCGAACACCACATGATATTTGCAATTCCAACTGGTATGCGATAAACTATTTACGTCGTTCATTTTGAATGACCTCCCTTTGCTTGTTTGTGCAGTTGGCAGACCGCACTCCTATTATAGCAAAGGGAGTTTTTGTTTCATCATAATCGACATAAGTCTTCTCTTGAACCGCTCGCTCAGCGAGTGGTTTTCGGAATACAATAAAAAGGCAGCGCACAAATGGGTGCTGTCTTTGGTGCGGCCGGGGGATTCGAACCTCCGGTCTTTGGAGTCGGAGAACTGTGCCCGTCGGCAAAATACGATGATATAACGCAGGAAGTTGTCTGTTGCGCAAGGAAAAGAGTGTTGAGGCGTGGAAATGGATACAACGGAACGATTCAGAAAGAAAAGTAGTCAAACTGTATGCATCAACACGCAGGCTCCTCAAAGAACGACCTAACGGATTCAAGCGGCGCGCCAGTGCGGCGAGCTTTATCCTGCTCACAGGCAACGCGGGTGGTTTCTTCCGCGAAAGCTCTGGCTTAGCCGGCGTCACGCCGTCGGATTATCTGCACAAACAGGCATGAGAAATCCATTTTTATAATGATAAAAGAGGAAGTTGTATATGAAGATCAACAGAAATATTCGGCTCCCGCAGGCCGGGACAAGCGCTCCCGTGCGCTATGCGCTGCACATTTTGCAGCGTGATATAGATAGGACTCTCTGCCCGACCGAGGAACCGGGGGCGGAGCTCTTCCTGCAGCGCGACAGCGCCCTTGCGCCCGAGACCTTCTGCCTGGACGCAGCGCAGGACATCCTGACCGTCACGGCGTCGGATGATTTGGGCTTCGTCTACGGCCTGTTCGAAATCAGCCGCCGCTTTTTGGGCGTGCAGCCGTTCTGGTTCTGGAACGACCAGGTGTTTTCTCCCTGTGCGGAAGTCGAGATCCCGGAAGGCTTCCGCTATGCCAGCACCCCCGCCCGCGTGCGGTACCGCGGCTGGTTCCTCAACGATGAGACGCTGCTCTCCCACTGGAAGGTGAACGGCAGCGCCGAGGAAACCTTCCGCATGGCGTTTGAAGCCCTTTTGCGCTGCGGCGGCAACATGGTCATCCCCGGCACCGGCGCCGAGGGGATCAAACACCGGCAGACGGCGGCCGACATGGGGCTGATCCTGACCCACCACCACGCCGAGCCGCTGGGCGCGCCGCTGTTTGTGCAGCGCCACCCCGACTTGGAAGCCAAATTCAGCCGTTATCCGGACAAATTCCGCGCCCTTTGGCGCGAGGGTCTGGACGCGCAGAAAAATTTCCGCGTTGTCTGGAACATCGGCTTCCGCGGGCAGGGCGACCGCCCGTTTTGGGCGGACGACCCGCAGTAT
>CASEAR010000086.1 GCA_949285835.1 uncultured Verrucomicrobiota bacterium
AATCGTCGCAGCACCTGCGGATCCGCCATCGTCCCTTTTCTCTCTTCAAAAAAAACTTCAGGCACGATTATCCCGGCGGGCGGATCCCTCAGAAAATCCGACGCCGTACCTGCGGACGCCGTACGCGGATCAAGCGAGAAAACCCCGTACCCGCGGGAACGGAGCTCCGCCGCCGCCCCCTGAACCACCCAGTCCGCCCACCCCCACTGCCTGTGTTCCGGCATTGGCTCCAGAGACGACGACAAAAGAAGTACGCTTGAGCGTATAAGCCCGGAAATGCCGTACCCCGACGGCCTGCATGCGACAACACGCGTCCTCGCGCCTGCAAATGACAAAACCCCTTCATTTTCAAGCATCTTCAATGCCCGCGCCACCGTTGCCCTCGGCAGCGACAGCCTCTGCGCCAGATCCCGTTCCGGAGGGATCGGCATTCCCGCGGCAAGCGTCCCGTCGCATATCCAGCCCTTGATAACAGCAACTGCTCTGGCTCTCGGCGACTGATTGCGTATCTCCCCTTCTGATACGGTCGGAGCGCATGCACCGCGATTATGTTTTTCTTTTTGACTCATCATGAGCCAAACATATACCATACAAATTTAAAGCCGTCAAATACATTACGCAAAAACAAATAAGACACAGGATCGGCAGGTCTGACGCCCGGTCAGGCATCATCACAAAACCACATGATTGCTAACAACATATAACCCCACATCTCTATAATAAATTTTACAGAAACCGCATATTCTGCTGCGAACTGCGGAAACGCCCGTCCCAACGTCTGCCGCAAACCGTTTTTTTCGCTGCACAAATGCGCGAATCCTGCGTTTCTTCGTCCCCGCACGCACAGCATTGCGGACAGCTTTTCATCCGTGCGCCACGCGAACGTACACGGCATTGCGGAGAGATTTCTTCCGCACATACGTCGTTGCAACATTCAAGGAGCTTTTCATTCGTGTGCACGTCGCTTTCCTGAATCCGGTCTGAGGGGGCCGTTTGTGCGACGGGATACCGGAGTCAAACGGCACCCTCAAAAAGGTTTGGGGGAGGGATGTGCGCGGGAAAGGAACGCCTTTCCTCAAAAGGGGTGCCCTTCCCGATGCGCGAGCACAGCATGAGACTTTACTCAAGCGTTGAGCTTTCCGTTGAGCATAGCCGTTAACAAAAGTACAGAGTTTACCGAATGATTACGACGGACATTCCGGAAGGTATTTTCCAGACACGCAGTCCCATGCTGTACCAATAGGTCCATGCGCCGCCGCTGTCGTTCAGCGAATACAGGCCGAAATTCCCGCCGGGCAAAGGATTTGCATCTGCAGCGGCGGCGGTGTTTGTCTGCGTTCCATCGGATACGCTGCAGGTCAGAGAGAGCGCTCCCTGCAAAATACCTTCCAGACGCATACTGTATCTTGACGTCCTGTCTCCGTACGGCATATCAAGCGGGGCTTCATTCAGAACTGTTTCGGCGCCGGAGTCAAACCTTGAGATGACAACGCGGCCGACGCCGTCCGTATAGCAGATGTAGGCGCTATACCAAGAGCCCGAATCGGGATCGGCGCTTTCGGCTAAAGCACACACACCCATACGGCCCCGGCTTCCATCCGACAGAGCCGGATTTGTACGGCGGGAGAACACGGATTCCAGCACGAAACCCATACCGTCGCTTTCTTCGCCTCTGACGTCGCCGAAGTCTTTTACTGCGCGGCCCCACAGCGTTTTCCGTGCGTTTGCGCACATCATGTAGCAGCAGTATGCGGAAAGTCCAGACTCATGGGACCATTGTATGAATTCGCGCTGCGCCGCGGGCCTTCCGGACTCGTAAAAACCGTTCGTCGCGGAAGCGTCCGAAAAGACTGCCGAAAAGTCCGCTGACAGCAGATCCGAAGCGCAGGCGCTCAGCGCGGTAAACGCCGCGGCCGCTGCAACTGACATCCACCCAAGGAGAACGAACTGGCGAATTTGTCCTACCCGTCTCAAGTGAATACCGGAAAAAACTTTTCTCATTTCGCACCCCGTTCTTTTCTGTTTTCCGACCAGCCCAACGTCCAGTCTATCCCAAAAACCTCAACGCCGCCCTCGGAGATATCCGCCGGGCATGACATCTCCACGTTGTACCATCCGCTTCCGAACCATACGCGCGGGGGAAACCATCCGCCGTGAAACGTCTGCTTCAGGAGCAGTCCGGCGTTCTCATCCGAAACGGACCACCAGCAATCGGACAATTCGGGCACAGACATCTCGCCGAGATCGACCCAGTACGGCAGTTTAAAAACACGGCCTTCAACCGGAAAGGAAATGACGTCCGCGCCGGAATCCGCCCTGCCCGACAAAACGTATTCCGGGTGAATGCAGAAGCGCGTCTTTTCTCCGCCGCCAGCTTTTCCCCGGACTTCAACCTCAAGTTCAAGTCTGGGGACTTCTGGATTGAGCGTCCATTTCATTGCGGCGCCGAAACGTTCCGCAGAGCGGGACAGCACCAACCCGTTACTGACAGCCGCCGCGTTCCATTTTCCGTCTTTCACATCTCCGTCGAAAGCAAACCTCACCGCGTAACTGTGCGAAAAACTCGAAAGCACCGGTATTTTACCGTAATCGATCCTGATCTGATTCGTACGGGTTCTGCGGTCGACGAGCTCAAGCATTCTGCCGCCGTTTGACGGATCGAACGCCGCCTCCAGAAAACGGTTTGCCAGAACCGCGATCTCGTTCTCATACTCCCCGAATCTGACAAATCCCGCCGCAACTCCGTCCGGAGGGATTTCGGAAAGCCTGCGCACGAACAAAACCCTCTCCTCCGAGAAAGAACTGCCTCCGTACTCGCAGTCAAAACGTACAGAATAGCGGGCAAGCGCATTTTCACCGTCAAACTCCGGTTCAAAAACAATTTCCACCGGGAGGCTCCCGCCGGGCGGAACCGCGGCATCCTGCGAAAAGACCGCATTTCCCCCGGCCCCGCGCACTGTCAGCACCCCGGACACGGCCTCGTCCGTATTGTTGGTCAGAGCGGCCCGGACGCGGACTTTTTCCTCGGGCGCCACGTAAGCGCAGCTGTCAGCGATGGAGAACGCCATGCCACCCTGCGCCGCCATGCCGCCGGCGCCGCCCGCCTCCTCCGCAGAAACGATCTCAAGCTGGCCTTTCGTTCTTACGTACACGGGAGACGGCCCGATTCTCAGCTTGAACTTACCGTCCGCACCCGTTGCCAGCTTTCTCCTTCCGCCGAGCATTTCCACAATCTCCACGCTGCCGGACTCCGCAAAGAATTCGCAATCCAGTTCCTTCCCGGCGTCCCATATCACGTGGACTTTCTCTTTTGAACCGGCGTCCTCAAACGTGTATCCGTACATCGTCCCGGACACCCCGTCCAGTTTTCCGGCCAGCACGCAGTTTCCGAGCTGCACGCCAAGCGTGCAAACGGCATAATACGCCGGTTTTTTCTGCAAGTCGCGGTCGAGCAGTCCGAAATGATGCTCATTGTAATGCGGATCATCCCCGGCATCGGCAAACGAATAAACATAAACACGCCTGAACCCCAGAACGTAGTGGATAACAAGCCCCCGAACAAGATACTGAGCCTTCGCCAGCGCAGAAATGCCCTCCGGCCCCTCCGGGGTATCCGCATAGCCGAATTCCGTAGAAATCACCGGCTTGCCGTCATCTCCATACTTTTTCATGATGCCACGGACTTTTTCCATGCGTTCAAAAAGATCTTCCGGCGGCGTCGTATATGTATGAAGATCCAGCACGTCAAAGAAGTCCTTCGCGCCCGCCCTGTAAAAACCGTCCAGCCATTCAAGCGCCGACGGCCAGATGTTGCAAGTAGGAGCGCTTATCCTGTTCCATGAACTTTTTCTACGCGCCGCCGCGCGTTCCTTTTTCAAACCTGCGACATAATCTTCCGGCGAAATCCCCTTTAATTCGGGTTCATTCCCTTTCGTGAAAGAGTAAAGCCCCATGCTGTTGGCATTGCCCACGTTGTCCTTCAGCGCGGAATCCCCTATCAGCGGCCATGTGATCATTCCCAGCCCTCTGTCAAGGAATTTCATCACAGTATCAGGGAACATGAACCACCAGCGGCTCTCGCGGAAAGGCGTCTCCGAGAGCAGGTCGAGAGTGACCTCCGTCCAGGCAGCCCCGCGCACCGGCGCGCCGCCTCCCGGGAAATAATTCACCGCAAGCATGTCTCCGAAAGTCAATCGTTCAAACGGCTCCCTGAACCGGACAGGCACGGGCCCGGCAGAGCTGTTCTCTCCATCCCCGTAAACCGCGGTCACCGCAAAATATTTCGTTTGCCCCGGCTCGAATGGAAATACAGGCGCCGATGTTCTCTCCGCCGGAAACTGCTTCAGAAAAGAAACGCCTTCCTCGCCTATTCCGGAAAATTCCCTGTCCGAAAAATAGACTCTCCAGAACTTTACTCCGTCCGCATCTCCCGCGGCTGCAGACCAGTCGAGGAACGCCGCTCCGTCCTGAATCGTCCTCGCTGTAAGCTTTATCGGATGTTTTTCTCCGGATTTCAGATACCTGCGCGGGGCGTCCGGGCTGTCCGTTTCCCACCCGTACACGGCAATTTCGCTTACCTGAAGCTGATGGCGTCCGCGTTTCATCCGGATAAGAACGTAACGGGCGGATACCGGAGGATCAAAACGTGCAGAATGTGAGACAAACGCTCCCTTCCCGTCCGGCACCGGTGCATTGCTTTCCGCCTTGCCGTAATTTGAAAAGTTTTTACCGTCGGCGCTGAAGAGAATCTGGGCGAACTCCATATCCCTCTGCGCCTGACGCAGCGCGCGCACCGACACCTCTCCCACGAGATACGGTTTGCACAAGTCCACCTCCACAGTTGTCCACAGCCCCCCGTCCCAATCTCCGTAAGTCTGTGATTTCCACCATTCTGAGCCGTCGAACAAAACCTTAACGCCCCCTTTGCCGGAAACCGATTCCAACGCTCCACGACAGGTGGCGAACTCGCCGTTCGTCACAAAAGAATACTTTGCGCCTGTATGGATGATGCCCGCATCTGCCGCCACAAGGCTGCTTTTTTCTCCCGGAGCTATGTTGTCCGACAGCAGATAAATGCGCGGGGCCGCCAGGCACGAACACAGCGTAAAAAAGAAGACAGTCCACACGAAAAATAATCTCATCACGCAAACTCCGTCACCATACAGGTCTTTTCTCCGCACCGGTGCCGTTCAGCCGGCGAAAAATCCTCTACAGGCGGCATTTTCCCGTCCTTTCCGCATCCTGCGCACTCAGCGATTCCCTGCGGCGGCAACACTGTCCGCCGCAGGAGCGCAGCTCTCGCGTTTTACAAGCACGCCATCTCTTTCCAATTTCGGAACCGCGCTGCACAATCCGTTGACGAACATGTCCAGATATTTCGCCGCCTCAAACCCCATTCCCGCCGGATCCGAGGCGACAGTCGTCAGAGACGGCGTGCAGTACGCGCTGCCCGGATAATCATCAAATCCGGCGACCGATATATCGAGCGGAACCCGTCTTCCAACATCTGCGCACGCACGCATCGCTCCATACGCCATTTCATCCGTCGATGCAAATATCGCCGACACATCTGCACCTGAAGAAAGCAGTTTCGCAGTCTGCACATACCCCGCTTCAAACGTATTTCCCGTGGGCGAATGAGCGGAGACCGGGCACTCACCGGGATCCAGTCCGTTTTTTTCGAGTCCGGAAATAAACCCCTCCTGCCTCTCTCTCAAAGATGCGCTTTTTTCGATATTATTCGACAAATACCCGATTTTCCTGTGCCCCAGCGACGCCAGACATCCTACCACTGCCTCTGCGCCCCGGAACGAATTCACCGTTATGTGCCCCACCTCAGGGCTATCTGATTTCTCGCCGATAAGCATTGCCGGGATGTCGTGACCGGGCAAACCGTATACCTGACGGATTACCGATGCGCCGAGGAAAATGCCGGCCACAGCATCGCTCCGCTTTTCACGCACCATCTTGAGGAGGCTCGTTCCGGAAAAACCCGGCGGGATAAAACACAGCTCGATTCCAACCGGATGCTCCGTCATATAACGGGCCATCCCACTCAGCACGCCGGAAAGGAAACCTTCCACCACGGGGCTGCCCACCTCGACAAGCGCTAGGATGCACACCTGCCTGCTGCCTCTCCGGGCCATTTCGCCCTCATTCCTGCGCAAAATGTTCAACACCCTCTTGCGCACAGCCTCATCAACCCCGGGATGATTGTTGACTACCCGCGACACAGTAGCCGTTGATACATTCGCTTCGGCTGCTATACCCCTTATGTTGAACGAACACGTTCTGGCCATTTATCCGCCCTCTGCTTTATTTTTATCGTATTATATACGAAAATAATTTTAGCCGCAATACCAGACAGCGGTTTTTTCTTCTCATTACGCCTCCCTGCTTCCTTTACGGACAGCTTTCTCTTCACTGTGCTTCCCGTGCGCCACATACGGCTTCAAATTCTCCGGGCTGCACGGTATTCCAGACTTTCTGCGGACAGTCATGCCATCCGCACTGGCCCTGCCTACATATCGCGTTCCTTGCTTTCGTCATTGCATGGAGTTCTTCATTCGTGCGAACGTCATTCCAACATTCAAGGAGTTTTTCATTCGTGAGCCGCGCACCCGCACACGACACGTCATTGCAGAGAGATTTTCATTCGTGTGCACGTCGCTTTCCTCAACCCGGCCTGAGGGGGCCGTTTGTGTGACGGAATACCGGAGCCAAACGGCCCCCTCAAGAAGGTTTGGGGAGGGATGGGCGTGGGAAGGGAACGCCTTTCCTCAAAAGGGGTGCCCTTCCCGATGCGCGCGCGGCATTACGGGAAGCTTTTCATCCGTGTGCACGTCGCTTTCCTCAACCCGGCCTGATGGGGCCGTTTGCGCGACGGGATACCGGAGTCAAACGGCACCCTCAAAAAGGTTTGGGGGAGGGATGGGCGAGGGAAAGGAACGCCTTTCCTCAAAAGGGGTGCCCTTCCCGATGCGCACACGGCATTACGGGGAGCTTTTCATT
>CASEAR010000087.1 GCA_949285835.1 uncultured Verrucomicrobiota bacterium
TGGACAAAAAAAACACAACCGTAAATCTGTTCATAATTAGCCTCCCTATTCCATTCAAAAGAGCTCCGGCAACACCTGAAGCGTGAAACCCCGCAACAGGCGCAGCCATGCTCCATAGCACATGGAACCACATACGTACACACGCGTCAATCTCACAGAATTACCATTTGTGTACTTTTGTAGGTACAAAAAAGTACCTGCTGCAGCAAAGGTCGCCAGCCGCGGTACGTCCTGCAAACAAAACCTCCGGCTGCGCATCTGCC
The DNA here is from genome assembly GCA_949285835.1 of uncultured Verrucomicrobiota bacterium. Classification (GTDB taxonomy): domain Bacteria; phylum Verrucomicrobiota; class Kiritimatiellia; order RFP12; family UBA3636; genus CASEAR01. Next base: position 264 of record CASEAR010000087.1, read on the forward strand.
GGTTATTTGACTATAAAACAAAAGCCGTTTGCGGGAAAAACTTCCAAAATGAGGCTCACAAATACGGTGCAGCACCCGCGTCCGGCAGACAATTCTCCCCGCCATCCGCGTTTCGGCATTTTGAACGTGTGAATTGCAATAAAGAAACGTCCACTAATTTTTCAAGGATAGATACAGGTATTCAGGCAGTAAATGAATAATGCGCATTGTGGGAAACTTTCCGCCGGGGGATTTTCCCGGCATGTTGCTTATGATACCCTACACCCTTCTGGGTTCTTCGCTGCTGACGCGGGAGAAGTTCGCTCCTTTGGGTATGGACACTACATTCTGCAGCTTTCCCAGAGGTCTTTCAACGCGCCTTTTTCTTGACAGTCGAGTTGCTTTGGATATAGACTTCAGCGAGTTTCTCGTATGTTGTGCCCTCGCGGCGCGTATGTTCTTGAACAAAGGGAAAAAATGCATCCTTTTCGCACACACACATGCAACGAACTGCGTCCTGCAGACGCAGGAAAAAGCGTAAAGCTCTCCGGATGGGTCTTCCATAAACGCGACCACGGAGGAATATTGTTTATCGATCTGAGAGATCATTACGGCAGAACACAGGTTGTAGTACATCCCTCACGCCCATTTTTTGAGCAATGTTCCGAAGTCCGGCTTGAAAGTGTCATCACCGTCACCGGCAAGGTTGTGGAGCGTGAACCCGCAATGGTCAATCACGACATTCCAACCGGAGGCATTGAACTTGTTGCCGATGAAGTGATTTTCGAGGCAGAATCCGATCTGACGCCGATCTACCTCGCCGGTGAATCTGAAGATGTCGGCCCGGAGGAACTCCGGTTGAAGTACCGTTATCTCGATTTGCGCCGGGAAAGCCTGCACAAAAACATCATCCTGCGTTCGCAGGTCATCAACTTCCTCAGGCAGAAGATGACGGCTCTGGGGTTCAACGAATTTCAGACCCCGATTCTTACGGCGAGTTCTCCGGAAGGCGCACGCGACTATCTTGTTCCGAGCCGTGTTCACCCCGGCCATTTTTACGCACTCCCTCAGGCCCCGCAGATTTTCAAGCAGCTTTTGATGATCGCCGGATTTGACAAGTACTTTCAGATAGCGCCCTGCTTCAGGGATGAGGACGGCAGGGCGGATCGTTCCCCCGGCGAATTTTACCAGCTTGACATCGAGATGTCTTTCGTAACGCAGGATGACATCTTCGCGATAGTCGAAGAGGTGCTTACAGAGACATTCAGAAAATTCAGTTCAAAGAAGGTTTCTGCTCCGCCGTTCGAGCGAATACCGTACCGCGATGCCATATTGAAATACGGCACAGACAAACCGGATCTTCGCATACCGATAGTGATGTGCGACGTGACAGATATTTTTGAAAAGTCTGGATTCGGAGCTTTCGCAAATGCAATAGCCGGCGGGTGTGTTGTTCGTGCAATACCGGTGAAAGGAATAAAGGGACAGCCGCGCAGCTTCTTTGACAAGCTCGAAGCATATGCCAAAGAGATCGGCGCCAAGGGACTTGGCTATCTGGTATGGGACGAGGGCCGCATCAAGGGCCCGATTGCCAAATTCATGTCGGAGGCAGAACTTGCTCAGCTTGCCGAACGCGGCGGCATGACTGTCGGCGATGTGATGTTCTTCATGTGCGACAAGCCGGCTGCAGCCGCAAAGATTGCGGGCGATATACGGCTGAAACTCGGGCATGACCTCGGCATGATTGAGAAAGACGTCTTCAAATTCTGCTGGATCGTGGATTTCCCGATGTTTGAGCGCGATGAAGAAAGCGGAGACATCATATTCTCGCACAACCCATTCTCCATGCCCCAGGGCGGGATGGAAGCGCTGACACAAAATGACCCGCTTAACGTGCTTGCATACCAGTACGACGTGGTCTGCAACGGAGTCGAGCTTTCATCCGGAGCCATACGGAATCACCGTCTCGACATCATGCTGAAAGCGTTTGAAATTGCCGGATATCCGGCACAAACCGTGTTTGAACGCTTTCCGGCGCTTTCCGGCGCTTTCAAATATGGAGCGCCTCCGCACGGCGGAATTGCGCCGGGGGTGGACCGCATGGTGATGCTTCTCGCCGATGCCGGCAATATCCGGGAAGTAATAGCATTTCCGATGAATCAGAGGGCACAGGATCTTATGATGAACGCCCCCGCACCGGTTACCGAAAAGCAGCTGCGCGAACTGCACATAAAAGTGCGCGCACAAAATGTCAAACCAGGCACGGCATCGGATTAACCCGAAATTCTGCGCCGGGCTCGAGTCTGCATAGCCCCACCCTGAAATGCTCCGGTAGGATCATTACGTTCGTCCTGCGGTACACGCAGGATGTCGTGACTCATTCGGAATAAGAACATACATGAAATTTTGGGATTTGAAAGGAGATTCATATGACAATTTCACCACCGCTTAAAGCGCTTACGATAGCTGGTTCGGATGCAAGCGGCGGAGCCGGTCTTGAGGCGGATTTAAAGACATTTCAAGAACTTGGTGTATACGGCATGGCGGCTGTGACCTGCATTGTTTCCGAGAATCCGCAGGCTGAATGGAGACACGACGTGTTTCCGGTTGACCTCAGCGTTGTGGAAGCTCAGATGTCCACAATACTGGACGGCATCGGAGTACAGGCAGCTAAAACCGGGATGCTCGGTTCATACGACTTGATTTCGCTCGTGGTAAAGACGATAAAGAGGAATAACACCCCCAATCTGGTTGTCGACCCAGTCATGGCGTGTAAAGGAGCGTCTACCCCGCTGAACCCGGAAATTGCGGACTCCCTGCGCGATGATATAATGCCGCTGTCCACGGTCATAACGCCTAATTTGTACGAAGCCGGGATCATGTCGGGTTTGGGGGAAATCACGTCCGTGGCAGGTATGGAAGAAGCGGCGAAAGCACTCTGCAAGGCAGGTGCAAGAACCGTCCTTGTCAAGGGCGGCAGCAAACTGGCCGGAGCGACTTCGGCGATAGATGTGGTGTGCATAGACGGCGCCGTCACAAGACTGGAAACGGAACTTGTCCCTGATGCTTACACGCATGGAGCAGGATGCACCATCTCTGCGGCCATATGCGCAAATCTTGCAAAAGGCATGCCGGTCATGGAAGCGATAACCGAGGCAAAAAAGTTTGAGTTGTACGCCATAAAGGGCTCTTTCCGTCTGAACAGATGGGTGGGGCCGCTCCGTCACGACGCCTGGCGCAGGATGTAGCGCATATTCAGTTCGGCGGGCGGCGAACGGCGGACTTTCTTCAATGGAAATTATCTCCAACTTCGGAGTTCTCAACAGCGTAGCGCTTTTTGCCTATCTGGCGTGCGTCGTCGTCGTTGGTTTTGTTTTCTCTGGCAGGCAGAAATCAGGCGAAGATTTTTTTCTCGCCGGACGCAAAATGCCGTGGCTGCCTGTCGCCATGAGCATGTACGCGTCGGTCACAAGTGCCTCCACATATCTTGCGCTTCCGGGGAAATCATACTCTGAAAATATTTCAATGATTGTCGCTGGAATCACCAGCCCGCTGGCAGCTCCGCTGCTCGCAAAGTTTTTTTATCCGGCATACCGCAAAGCCGGTGTTACCACGAGCTACGAGTTCATCGGCATACGGTTTGGCGGGCATGCGCGGCTGGCCACGTCTGTCCTGTTCGTTCTAGCACGGCTGGGGTGGCTTGGAATCGTTTTGTATGCTCCGTCGATAGCGCTGTCGGTGACGACCGGATGGCATGTGGGGACTTGCATTTGCATTTTCGGCGTCATAGCCACACTGTACACTGTCATGGGGGGACTGGCGGCCGTAGTATGGACTGACGTACTGCAATTTATTGTGCTGGTTTCCGGTGCGATTTTCGTCCTCGTATCTCTGGCGGTTTGCGTTCCCGGAGGCTTTGCTCATATATTTGAAGTCGCTGCACAAAACGGCAAATTCTCCGTTATGGGTGTCAATCCGGCGGAATTAAACACGGGCGCTTTTTTTACGAGGATGACCATATGGAGCGTCGCCCTCAATATGATGCTCACAATGTGTCAGGAATATGGCGCCGATCAGGTAACGGTCCAGCGGCTCATATCCGTCAAAGACGACCGCGGCGTAACAAAAGCTGTCATTTTCAACGCTGCAACCGATTTTGTGATGGTATCGGTGCTCCTTTTAATTGGACTCGGACTGTATGCATTTTTCGGACAGGAAACGCTCAGCCGCCCTCTGCCTGCCGGTATGAGCGGTGATTACGTCCTGCCATTTTATGTTAGATGGTACCTCCCGGACGGTATTGCGGGACTGGTGGTCACGGCGATTCTGGCGGCGGCGATGTCTAGCGCGGATTCCGGGATGAATTCCATTGCCGCAGTGCTTGAAACCGATATTTTCCCTGTTTTCAGAAAGCGGCAGATTTCCGAACAAAGAAAGATTGTTTATGCACGCGCGACAACAATCGTTCTGGGCGCAGTCTCGATATGCAGCGCGTTTCTGATGTCAAGGCTCGAGGATCTGCTTGATGGTTTTTCGTTTGTAATAAGCCTCTTTAACGCGCCGGTTTTTGCCCTTTTTATTTTGGGGTTTGCATGGAAAAGAGCGACATTCACCGGGTGGGCAGCGGCTCTTTTGCCGACCATTTGCGCAACGTGGTTCATAAACACGCACACAGACGTTAACTGGTCGTGGCGGTACGCCGTTTCGTTTGTTACGTCGCTGGTTTTGTCTGTGATTTTTTCTTATGCCGCGAACTTCCGCAGGCGGAACAGAACTTGAGCCGAGATATGACGGCTCCTGCTGTCATCAATGCGCCTCGAGCCAATTGTCGCCAACGCCAATTTCCACCTTAAGCGGCACCGGCAGTTCCATTACCCCCGTCATACAGGATTCGACAAGTTCCCGCATTATGGCGATTTCATCCTTTGGAACATCGAAGACAAGTTCATCATGAACCTGCAGTATCATTTTCGAGGACAGGCCGCGTCTGGTCATTTCTTCGTAAACCGCGGACATCGCGAGCTTGATCAGATCCGCAGCGCTTCCCTGCACAGGAGTATTTACGGCAATTCGTTCCGCCCCAGCTCTGACAGTCCCGTTCCTTGAATTGATATCCTTGAGGGGGCGCCTTCTTCCGGTAATCGTAGAAACGTACCCTTTTTCGCGAGCAGATGCTATCGTTCTGTCTATATACGACTTTACTCCCGGGTACATTTCAAAATACGACCGTATGAGATCGCCGGCCGTTGTTCTCGGTATTCCAAGCCGCTGAGCCAATCCGAAAGGACTGATGCCGTATATTATTCCGAAATTCACCATCTTGGCCCTGGAGCGCATTTCCCCCGTGACGTCGCTGCGTTCCACGCCGTAAACGCGGGCAGCTGTCTGCAGATGTATGTCGTCGTCCGAGTTAAACGCCTCTGTCATGGCGGCGTCGCCGCTCAGCGCCGCCATCATCCTGAGCTCAATTTGCGAATAATCCGCTGATAAAATCACATGATTTGAATCACGTGCGATAAACGCTTCACGTATCCTGCGACCTCTGGCCGTACGTATCGGAATATTTTGAAGGTTTGGATTGTCGCTGGACAACCTGCCCGTCTCCGTCAAAGCCTGATTGAAAGAAGTGTGTATTCTGCCGGTCGATGGATCAACGCACTTCGGCAGCTTGTCGACATACGTGGATTTGAGCTTGGTACACAGTCTGTATTCAAGAATGTCCTCAATTACCGAATGTTGACCGGCAAGTTCCTGAAGCACGTCCTCGCTGGTCGAAAATCTGCCTCCGCTGGTCTTTTTGGCGCTATAAGGCACAAGCCCGAGCTTGTCGTAAATCACATTTGCCAGCTGTACCGGCGAAGCTACGTTGAAGAAGACTCCTGTTTTCTCAAAAATATTATGTTCAGCACGCGAAATATCTGTCTGCAGTTCCGCCCCAAACCTGCGAAGCGCGCCTTCGTCTATCCTGACACCCTCGCTTTCCATCTCAAAAAGCACGCGAACAAGCTTATTTTCACAGTCCTCATATGCCCGTGACGCCCCGGCTTCGGCTACTTTCGGGACGAGTTTGGAATAAAGCTGCAGTGTGACGTCGGCATCCTCGGCTGCGTAATCGCACACCTTATCGACCGGCACCTTGTCCATAGAAATCTGGGCATCGCCTTTCTCACCGATGAGGGCAGTAATCGGTATGGGATCATACCTCAGGTATTCGCGGGCAAGCGGATCCATGCCGTGCCGCGCCGCAGGATCCAGCACGTAGTGCGCCAGCATGGTATCCGACAATCTGCCGGCGACTTTTATTCCTGCGGAATTCATTACATGCAGGTCGAATTTAATGTTATGGCCGATCTTGGAAACTGCCGCGTCTGAAAAAACCGGCCCAAGCCATTTTCGCAGCGTTTCCAGCGGCAGGCCATCCGCACTGCCGTCCTCCGCTCCTCCCTGCTCCCCGGATGCAGAGGACGCTTGCGCGGCAAAATCAAAAAGCGACATCTCGCCCGCGGCATTTTCAGGTGCCTTCGCAGTGCCGGAGGCGCCAACGGGGACATAAAAAGCTTCATGCGGCGACACCGAAAACGAAAATCCAACCGGGCGGCTCTTGCGCGGATCAAGTCCGGTGGTCTCGGTGTCGAAAGCGAATTCGCCTGCCATCGACAATTTTGAACACAGGAGCGCAAGTTTCTCCTCCGTATCACAGAGTGTGTAGGTATGCGGCACGGTATCGATCGTGTCGAGTTTACGGTCCTCGTGTTCCGCAGGCACACCGGCCGAAGAAACAGCCGGCGGCCGTGCGCCGCCTGAATGCGGAAGAGGTTTGCCCGTAATCTTGCCGTAAAGCGCCGCAAGCTCATATTTCTCGCAGAAATCCAGAAGCAGATCGGCGTCAGGTTCGCGGATGCGCAGGTCATCGAGTCCCACGCCTATCGGAACATCCGTGCATATTTTTGCGAGCCAGCGCGACAGACGAGCCTGTTCCGCACCCTCTCTCACCTTGTCGGATAATTTTCCCTTGAGCTCGGACGCATGTTCTATAACGTTCTCCAAACTGCCGTATTTATCCAGAAGTTCAGAGGCCGTTTTGGGCCCTACGCCCTGAAATCCCGGTATGTTGTCCGTTGAGTCGCCGGCCATTCCCAGAAGATCAATCATCTGAGCCGGTTCCTTCAGTCCCCACTCGCTGCAAACCCGGGCGGAATCGAACAACTCATGCCCGCCCGAGTTCCCCTTGGCTGGACGGCAGAGGAATACGTTGTCTGAGACGAGCTGAGCGATATCCTTGTCAGGTGTGACAAGCCAGGTTTCAATACCGGCTCTTTTCCCGATTTCTGCAACCGTACCCATAACGTCGTCCGCTTCGTACCCCTGCACTTTCAGGAACGGAATTCGCATCGCCTCAGCGAATTCCATAGCCATTGGAATGGAATTTGCAATGTCCTCCGGCAGTTTCTCCCGTTTTGCCTTGTACTCCGGGAAACGCTCATGCCTGAACGTTGGCGAGGTATCCATGGCCATTGCCGCATGAGTAGCTCCAGACTCAAGAAGTTCGCGAACAATCGACGTAAGAATGAATATTGCAGAAGTATTTATTCCACTGGAAGTCAATCTGGGTCTCTTTAGAAAAGCAAAATTTCCACGATAGAGAAGCGGCATAACATCCATTACAACCAGTCTCATATAGTCGTCTCCAAAGGTAAACCAGTCATCCGGCAGCATGACAGCCATAGGACCGTGTGCATCCTGCGCAAACCCGGCGTTGGGAAATCAGTATTTTACAAACCGGCAACATGTTACAATTCCAAACGCCTGCCTGCGCCCGTTTCGGCCTCTTCCGCCACGATTTCAGCTGCCCTGAGCAGCGCACCCGCTTCACCTAGCCCTTCGTTCACCTGATCCAGATCGCGAAGCATTTGATCGCGCCGCGCTCCATCCGACGTAATCTCGCACACCAGCTCCGCCATTTTCTCCGGCGTTGCGTCGTTCTGCAGCAATTCAGGGCAGACTTCGCGCCCGGCAAGTATGTTTACCAAACCTATATTCTTTATCCCCTTTACGAGGAGTTTTCCCACCTCAAAAGTAATCCGGCTGACTTTATAGACGATTATAAACGGGCAACGGGCCAGAGACGCCTCGAGCGTAGATGTGCCTGACTTGACAATGGCAGCTCGTGCCTGCGCGAGAACAAAACGGGAGGAATCCGGGAAAATAAAAATGTTTGTAGGCAAGTCAGATTGAGACAGGAGAATTCTTTTTGCGAAATCTGCGACAGCCCCCGGGACGGGAATAATAAACGAGCATGGTCCCGACGCGTCCTCTATTTTCTTCGCCGCCCTTACCATCAGGGGAAGAAGCCGGGAAATCTCCGTCTTGCGGCTCCCGGGAAGAAGCGCAAGCCTCACGCCATCCCCCCAGGGGACAACAGGAACCGGACCCGAAAGAGTCTCACGCACACAGTCCACAAGCGGATGTCCGGCAAATGAAACCCTAAGATGAGTCCCTTCAAACAGCTCCGGCTCAAAAGGAAACACAGTTATCAGACGATCCAGGGAACGCGATATCGATGGAATGCGGTTTTTGTGCCACGCCCACACCTGCGGGCAAATGTAGTGTACGGCGCGGATTCCCTCCTTTTTGGCTTCGGATGCCATACGGAGGTTGAATCCGGGATAGTCGATCGTGAGCAAAAGATCCGGACGCCTTGTGCGCATAAGCTCTTTCATATCGCGCAGAAGACGGTAAAAAAAACGCCATCGTTTGGCGACCTCCCATATGCCCATCACACCGGTTTGAGAAACATCTGCAAACAGTTCAACTCCGGCCGCCCGCATTTTGTCCCCGCCTATTCCGAAGAATTCGGCATCGGAAAAAGACGGGAGCGTGCGCAACGCCTCTATTATGCCTGCCGCATACATGTCCCCGCTTACCTCGCCTGCGAGAACCATTATCCTGAAATGCCCATGCTTAAAAGACGTTTCGCGCTTTTCCTCTGCTTCTTTCATGCCAACCCACCGTCAAATCAGAACACGATGCCTGCGGCTTCGCCGATTAAAAACGTCACGACCGGTCTATCCCCCGAAAACCGGGGCCTTCGGCAGCCCGGAATCCACGGCAACGACAGATATTCCGCATTTGTCGGCAGCTACCGCAACAGCCGGCAGATCAAGGACAATGGTCCGCCAGGCCTGCACCGATAGAGCGGATATTCCGGCACGCTTCATTACCTGCACAGTCCTCATTCCTACGACCGGAATGTCGAATCGCATATCATGACCGTTTTTCGCGGTCTTTACCACTACCGCCCCCTTCCCGCAAATTCTGCGGACACGCCTTATTGTAGAATTTGTCCCGTCGATTCCCTCCACTGCGATGACAGTACCGTCCTTTACGACGACAGTCTGACCAATGTCAAGGTCACATACAGCCCTGCAAATCCTGTTGCCGAAGTCGATATCATAGGAGATTCTTCCGTCGGGCGCAGTCTTCGTCAGAACGCCGGCGTCGGGTATATGATCTTTCATAAAATATGACGCCGGAAGGACTTTGATACCGTATTCGCTGCCAAGCTTCTCAACGGCCCTGCCGAAAATAGTGTGGGCGTTATGTACGCGCAATTCGCGCAGAAGCTTCAACGACTCGAGATCAAATGCGGAAGAAAACAGCGACACCGGAGATATCTGCCCCGCCATTATGGCGGCAGTGCATCCGGACTGCCCTGCCGCAGACAACACCCGCGAAAACCGCCCAAAGGGGATCAGCGTCATCCCGTCAACAAAATCCCGGAGTTTTCTGTCAATACTCCCAGAGAATCCTATCGCAAAGATCGACGACACTCCCGCCCGTCTGGCGCCTTCCGCAGCCAGCCTGGGGTAGTCTCCGCGTCCTGCCAGTATCAGAAGACGCTCCGGCAGCGAGATCGGAGGCTCCGCCGCCGGACACGGATTGCTGCATTCAATCGACATACGTCAGGGACACCGTTTTCAGATCTCTGTCTGCGGAAGACGAACCGACAAGCAGGTCAAAAACGCCTGGCTCGACAACGCGTTCACACGAAGAATTCACGATTGAAAATTTTTCGTAAGGTACGGTGAACAGCACCTCTGCCGTTTCGCCCGGAACAAGACGGATTTTCCTGAAGTCAATAAGGTTCTTTCTGGGCCAGGTTACGGAAGAAACCCTGTCGCGCATGTAAAGCTGCACCGTCTCCGCAGTCTCATACTCGCCGATGTTGCGAACCTTTATGCGCAGCGATACGCTTTCTCCTGCATGAAACTCAGTTTTCTCAAGACTTGGTCCATAGTACCGAAACTTGGAATAGGAAAGACCGAAACCAAATGGATAAAGGCCGAAGAAGCCTTTCCCGGGCAAATCAGGATAGGAAGAGTGATGCGCGCCGGCCGTCTGATTGTAAAAAACGGGCAGCTGGCCAGCGTGACACGGGAACGACACCGTAAGCCTGCCTTCAGGACACCTCTTACCCGAAAGAATCTGTGCAGCGGCGCGTCCTCCTTCCATACCGGAGTTAAACGTGCACAATATCGCGTTCGCCTCGATGTCCATCTTTGTAAGTATCAGAGGTTTCGACCCCGTAAAAACGACGACGGCAGGCACTCCGGTCGCAGCAACGGCATCGAAGAGCTCTTTTTGCCCGCCTTGAAGCTCAAGCGTCGCCGTACTGCACCCCTCGCCGACATACCTCAAATTGTCACCAAGCTGAATGATCACAAGATCCGACTCTGACGCAACCCGCACGGCATGGGAGATTTCGCGGGAAGTTTCTCCTCCGACTCCGGAACAGCCGCGCGCAAAGGTGATCTCGCATTTTTCTCCGAATTCTTCAATGATGCCGTCCAGAAGGGTACATGTT
>CASEAR010000088.1 GCA_949285835.1 uncultured Verrucomicrobiota bacterium
GATATCCGAGAATGTCTGGTTGGCCATAGTTTTCATGCCCTTTCATGATAGAAAGAAAGTCCCCGTTCGGTGTCCTTGAATTTGACCAATGGGGTTTTTCCATTTTTGGGCTTGGTGTCCATAACTATGAACAACTGCGCCAACTTTCAATGCTTGACAATACGATCTTTTTTTTGGTAATCTTGCGTGAGTTGGTGCTTTTGAGCGGGCGTAATTCAATGGCAGAATAGGAGCTTCCCAAGCTTCTTACGTGGGTTCGATTCCCATCGCCCGCTCCATTTTTTTGCCATCATCATATCGGCTGAATTTATCTGCAAACTGTTCCTCGTATATTCATGCGTAAAACGTGCTGGCGTCCGTATTGGATTCCAGACAGATCGCCGGTTGCGGGAAATATGCGGGCGATTTGTTTCGAACAAAGTATTGATGCTAGCACCGGCATGCTGCTTCCGGCAAACACATCTTCAGGTCATGCAGAGCGTTCAGCCGAACCGTTCTCCTACCAGTTGTACAGCCTTACGAAACAAAACCGCATTGACCTTTGTCCCCCCGGCTGCACGGCGCAGAGTCCGCATACCGAAAAGTGCCGAACGAAAAAGGCGCCCAATGACGTAATAAAACGGCGCCCAAGACAGACGGCTCCGACGTTCCGCACAATTGCTCTGCCGGGCACTCGCAGACGAATCCTTCGCTCCCCTCTGCAAATAGACACCTCAAATGCCGCCCTGCCACTCGTTAATATTTCTCTGCCCGAGAGTTTCTTTTCCACGCGTGTTTCTGCATCAAAATTCTGTATATCCGAATTTGCCTGACGGCAGGCATACGGCAATATGCAAAGTTTGGATAAGCTGCAAAAATAAAAATGCTGAAACAGCCTTTGCCCAGCAGTCAACCGAAGTTTTTGGAGAAATGAGGAAGCCGAATGCGGATTTTTAACCGATCCAGGAACATGTTCGGCAGGCAGCTCCTCCATATTATGCCGCCATTATAAATTTATTATTGATGTTACTGCTGCGCCTGTAATATGATATGCGCATCGCTTTTCGTACGGAGCGTAGCGCAGTCTGGTAGCGCATCTGCTTTGGGAGCAGAGTGTCGTGGGTTCGAATCCCGCCGCTCCGACCAATCGAATTTGCAGTGGGGTCTGAGCCCCTTAATTTCTGGGTCGCCGTTTTTTACTCGTTTGCAGGCTGTTTCAGAAATGCACCGACTTGCGAACAGAGTCAGAATCGCCAAAAATTCGGAGAAATCCCGCAAAGGCAGACTCTTTGGATTCGCCCGATTCTCGATACGCTAAGTCGTTTGCATCTTATATTTGAAGAAATACATCTCTTCCTTCTTCGATGTCGTAAGGTAGTTCAGGATTCTGTGCAGCTGCTCGTTGTTGAAGAATTCGATGTATTTTGAGATGCAAGTCTTAAGTTCGGCTTCAGAACGGTGAAGGTCTGTAAATTTCTTCTGTCTTTAACGACTTGGAGAATGCCTCTGATACCGAATTGTCGTATTGTGTGTGGCATTTCGAGAAGGATTACCCTAAGCAAAAAGACTTGAGCATAAGGTGCATTGTCCGTAAACGATATAGTTTCCGCCTCGGTCTGAATGCAAGATCAGACCTTACCATGGATGTCTTAAGCCGTATGCCTGTCGGAACTTCATTTTGACAAGATGTGTATTGTTCGAGTGCGAGAACTTGCACCCGATAATCTTTCGAGAGAACAAGCTCATAACTGCACATATGTATATTGTTACATTCTTGTAGTTGAACTATGTGACATCGCTGCCCTATATCTTATTGGGCGCTTCGGTGTTGAAGTTGCGAATCACACGTTTTCACACGTGTTTGCGCAGGTCCCTGTACATTGTTGCGTACGGATGTTGTAGATTTCCGTCTCCTGCATGAGTTCTTGCAACATTTCTTTTGACATCGGGAGGCCTTCTTTCCCCAGTTTCGCTGCAATCTTTGCTGCTCAGTAAATCTAACGGGCGGCATCATGAATCACTGAAATCCGCTTTTTCGGCATCTCACTGCGCCCATGGTGTGAATCTGCATCCTTTTTTTTCTGCGCTTGATACAAACGCACACAGAATTCAAAGTCGGTTGTATCCGCAGACAAAATGTGCTAACTTCCATGGCAGCAAGGCTTTTGCCTTGTTCATGCAAACAAGATTCTTCGAGGAGTACTTACCGCTTTTTTGCCCTCAACCAATATTTCACGATTCGCCGATATTCTTCGGTCGTTCGGTGTGCCGGTAGTGCCGGGTTTTCTCGCATCTGAGGTGTCCTGTGCAGACATACGGACGCCGTTGTGTTTCAGCGCAGTGAAAGAGGCTTTACACATGAGAGAAGAAGAAAAAATTTTCGCAGGAGTTCTGTTCTGTCCGGGAGATCCGGAACTCAAAGCCATAAAACTCAGAACTCACAAACTCAACATTGAATACAACCAGACACATGAGGACGAAACTGAGAAACGCCATGCAATACTGTCCAAAATAATAGGATCATTCGGAGAACACTGTTTTATACAGGGACCGATAGCTTTTCACTACGGGAAACACACTAAAATCGGCAAAAATTTCTTTGCGAATTTTAATCTTACAATTCAGGACGATGCCGAAGTAGTTATCGGCGACGACTGCAATTTCGGGCCGAATACCACCATCGTCACGCCAATTCATCCGATGCTTCCCGGTGAACGACGTGAGATGCTTACCGCCTCCGGAGAAAGAAAACACCTTTGCTACGCAAAACCTGTCAATATTGGCAGCAACTGCTGGTTTGGCGCTTCAGTTACAGTATGCCCGGGAGTAACAATCGGAGACAACTGCGTAATAGGAGCCGGAAGCGTCGTCACAAGGAACATCCCGTCAAATTCTTTTGCTGCGGGAGTACCGTGCAAAGTCATACGCACCATTACCGATGCAGACAGCATGGTACACAAGCCGGAAATTATCGCAGACAACCAAATAATTCCAGAACCCCTGCCAAGAGAAGAAGGATAGTCCCGGCGTTGCGCCTCCGCAGCATATTCGTCCATGATTGCTCGATTCTTTCGACGCCCGGGGTATGCCGCTATGACGGCTAACATGCTGCGTGGCGCTGATGCCAATTACTGCCGAAACATCACTGAAAAACGACAATCACACTATGAGCTCTTCAGCCTTCAGGAAAACAGCATTCGGAAGGAATGCGTCGGAGAACACGGGGAACACGCTTCACCGCAAATCCCCTCCGGTTTCTTACGCACATAACTCCTCATTTTCCACTTTTTAAAACTGGAATATCCCTGTATACGGAGAGTAGTTCCGTGAGACTGATTACACACGACAAATGTTTTTACCATTCGCTTTTTTCTCTTGCAGCCCCAATCGTGCTGCAGAACCTTATTACGTTTCTGGTCGGCTTTGCCGACAACCTTATGGTCGGAGTCCTCGGGGACACCGCAGTCTCCGGAGTCTTCATGGGTTCTCAAATGTAGATATTCCTGCAAATGCTTTCCGGCGGCATTGAAGGAGCAATTCTGGTTCTTGCCGCGCAGTACTGGGGGAAAGGAGATTTGGAAAGACTGCGGAAAATTATTTCCATGGGCCTGCACCTTTCCATTATTTTCGGATTGGCTACGGCATTGATATGCTTTATCTTTCCTGAACATATCATCCGGCTTTTCTCCACAAACGAAAAGGTAGCGGAATCTGGAGCTGAGTACCTTAAAATCGTATGCCTGTCCTATGTATTTTTCTGCACCACACAGACTTTGATTGCTGCCATGCGCAGCGTGGAAACCGCCGGAATCGGAATGGTTGTTTCCCTCATATCACTGTTTGCCAATATTATTTACTCTAAACTACGTCCTGATTTTTGGGAATTTCGGCTTTCCTGCTCTTGGTGTGAAAGGCGCAGCAATCGCAACCACCGTTTCAAGAATCATAGAGACCGCGGTCATTGCGGCATATGTTTTCAAAGTGGACAGGAAACTCCGGTTTACGTGCCATGGCATATTTTCATACGAGCGCGAACTTTTAGGCGATCTTCTCAGAAATGGACTTCCGATCATAGGAGGCAATATTGTCTGGAGCGTAAACCTTATGGCCAGTACTGCAATTCTCGGAAGATTTTCAGAGAGTGTCACAACCGCCGTCAGCATTGCAAATACATTAAATTCTCTGGCTTTTGTTACCATTAACAGATTGTCCGCGGCCGTCGGCATAATCACGGGAAGAACCGTGGGATCCGGTATGAAGGGAAAAATGAAAGAATACGCCCGCACTGTACAGATACTGTTTCTGCTTGTCGGCATTTTAAGCGGAACGGCCATGTACGTGCTCAGCGGTCATTTCATCTGCCTTTACAAAAACATCAGCGTGAACGCCGCAGCATACAGCGGACAATTTATAACGGTTCTGTCTGTTACAATGATTGGCACATGTTATCAGGCAGCATGTCTGGGCGGATTGGTAAAAGCAGGCGGAGATGTAAGCTTTGTTTTTAAAAACGATACCATATTCGTTTTCTTTGTCGTGCTGCCATCAGCCATTGCCGCAGCATCCATGGGCGCCCAGGCTTGGGTGGTTTTCGCATGCTTGAAATGCGACCAGATTTTGAAGTGCTTTGTTGCCATCGTAAAAATCAACCGGTTCAACTGGATAAAAAAACTGACTCGGGATGATGCCCCGCAGTTTACCTGAATACCGGACAGCATGAACGAAGTGTAATCCAGCGCACAAATCAACGCTGCAAAAACAACACACTAAAAGTGCCTTTTCCCCCAACGGATGCGGCGCTTCCGGACCACTTAATATTGAACTGAGAAAACAACAAATACATTGCCTTGCAAGACAATAAATAAATTCCATTCAGCGATACGCCAACCAATGTCCCGCTGACAAATGGCTTTACGAAAAAGTTCCTTATAATAAATGTCTATTTAAAATTTAAGTGCTGCTGCAAACTGCCGTTTTGCATCCAGCCATCCAGTTTTCCAAGCAGCCCATCTGACACAAAAAAAATTGAAGCGAAAAACATGCACAAAAAGCCCATGCTCATTCGAACAAAACAGTCATGCAAGTTTTCCTTATCCACGCATCCGGCGTGTACAATGCGAAACCCACGCGGAATGCGGCTTCCCTGATATGTTGCGTGGATTCAGCCGGTACGCAGCGTTTCCCGCTGAGGAAACATCAGTAGCAAAAGCAACATTGGCACACTTGTCCGCCTTAGCATCTCCGCAAGAATGGCTTCCCCGACTTAACCGCATCTTCATATTTCATCGGGAAGGCTCCCTGTGCAGCAGAAATTCCGTATTCCGGCCACTCACATTCCACACGAACGCCATCCCTGCGGCAGTCCATGACAGTCCGAATATTTTCCTCGCGTCTCTTTCCTCCGCGAACAAGTACCGCACCGGCGAATGCCCATGTCTCCCCGAGTGCAGAAAGGTCGAACGCCGCATTGTCTCCATCATAAAAAACTACGTCTGCGAAGACAGCGTTCTCTTTCCTTCCGCACTGCCATCTCACATTCGCACCATTAAACGCTCCGCCGGCAAAATGCACAACGACATCCCGCTTCCCTGAAGAGAGCACCGCTGAGTTTTCGGAAGACACAGCCAACTCTGCATCCGGAGAACACAGCTCAATACGCAGCCTGAGGTCGGACATATGAAACAGCCCGTCCGCCGGGTGATCAAGGTGATTGTGAAAATCTCCCCTGTCGGTGAGAAGCATAAGTCCAGAAACAAATGCGTTCGCGTTCTGCACGGTGTGAAGAAGTCCGGAAGCAAAGTCCTTTCCATCTCGAAGAAGCCTTACACGCATCACAGCGATTCCGCCGTCAGCCTTCCAATACGCTATGACTGGATGGCGCTGTACCCACGTATTCTCGTGATTCACCGTTCCAAGCACCATATCGCCGTCAAACCAGGTGGTGCCCCAAACCTCGCTCTCCGCACAGCCTGCCTCTGCAAACCTGCGCACCACAGCGCCTTCCGGCGCCGCATCCGGACTGAAGGACTTCCTTGCGCGTTCCGGACACGCAAGAGGTTTGCTGGCAACCATCTCCGAAGCCTTTTCAGGCGTGATTCCGCCTACCGTGTATCCGGTGGCACAGGCAAGCAGAGCAGCCATGCCAGGGGTCAGCAAATCGGAGTAAGCACGGCAATGCGGTCCGGCCCATTGCCCGGTGGCTGGATGATAATGCTCCGCAATTCCCTGCCAAACAAAGTCAAAAATATCTCTCCCGGTCTTCACCAGAGTCTCGTCTTTTCCAAGTCTGATCAATCTGCTTATTTCAGAGATTATCACCATATTGTAAGTCGGACTGTTATACTCTTCCACACCCCCGACGCGGACAGCCCTTTCCAGAAACACCGATAACCGCCTTTTTCCGTACTCAAGCAGCAGTCCATCGTCAAGCGTTTCACCTGCCAGTCCGCATACTACGCCGCCCAGCACCGCGATATTTGAGTAATCCGGACCTACATTGCGCCTGAAGATTGAATACGCGGCGCGGCGAACAGCCGTCCGCACGCGCGCCCGCAGACCGTCCGGCAGAAGATTCCCGAAAGAAATCAATGCATCCAGCAGGGACGCACCGCAAAAATCCGCCCAATTCCAGTCCGGAGGATTCATCTGGTCCAGACTTTCTTCCAGATGCCATGGCCAGATGCCGAATCTGGAGTCATAAGGATCGGTGCACTGCAAACTGAGGACCGCGTCAATAACATCCGCCGCCCGTTTCACAGAACTGTCAGATCCTTCGCACAGAAGCATGAGCGCGTAATTCAATGACGGACGCGTCCCGTGCGAAAACTCAGCCCTCAGATGCGAGTGATATCCCACATCGTTTACGGGCGTTTTCAACATGTGGACGCTTTCATCATACTTATCGTTAAGTCTTTCAAGTTCTTTTACCAGTGCATCCATCCCCACACCTCCCAACTTATTGCACAATCATACTTTAAGTGTAATGCGCATAACGTCCCCGCGCTTTACGCCTCTGGTGCGTATGCGCTGCTCATGCTCATCAAGCAGTTCAAAACCCCAATCGTCTATGAGCTCAAATTTTTCACCTGTCCTCAGCAGCTCCACTGCAGAAATCTTCCCCTTCAGGCCGGGAACAATCAAATCTCCAACCGGCGGCGTGAGAAAATGACAGAAAATATTCCTGCCGGACGCTGTGTAACAGCAGCCGAACGGCGGAGTATACGGGCATGCGCCGCATCCCACGACAGATTCCCTGCCGCTCTTCATCCACTCCCCGATGTCATTCATCAGAGAAATGGCTTGTTCCGGAAATTGTCCGGAAGCATCCGGCCCGACATTCAGCAAAAGGTTCCCGTTCCGCGATACGCACCCGGCCAAAGCGGCTGTCACCGTATGCACGTCTTTGTAGCCGGAATCGGATGCGCAGTATCCCCAGTGATCGTTCATCGTGGCGCACGTTTCCCAGACGGACTCTCTTCCTTTCACGGTGAACGTCGCATTTGGAATGCAGATTTCCGGCGTATAATAGTCGAAATCCAAGGTATTTTCCTTGTAAAACGACAGCCGGTCGTTGACGATTATTTCCGGCTGGAGCGAATACACCATGTCCAACAGACGCTCTCTGCCGAAATAATCCATGTCAGCCTTGTACTTGCTGGTATAGTCGAAAAACATGAGATCAATCTTCCCGTAGGCAGTAAGGAGATGTCTCACGTTGCCGTACAGAAAATCAAGGAAATCCCGGTACTGCTCCGGCGAAGGCTCGTGAAGCACGCCGCCGCGCATATACTCCGGACTTTCACGATCCGCATATCCCGGGTGTGTCCAGTCCGGAAGAGAATGGTAAAAACCCACCTTGAGTCCGGCTTTGCGGAACGATTCCGCAACCATGGCTGTGACATCTTTGCCGAACGGGGTATTAGTTACCTTGTAGTCCGTAAGCGGGCTGTCGAACATGCAGAATCCGTCATGGTGTTTTGTCGTGAAGACCACATACCCCATGCCGCAGGCGGCTGCTGTCTGCGCCCATAGATCCGGATTGAACGACTCCGGATTGAAGCGTTCCGCGAGTTTCTCATACTCACCGGGATTCCACTCATCCGAAGCCAGGGTCCATTCTCCCCTTGCTGGAAGCGCATACAGACCCCAGTGTACAAAGAGACCGAATCTAGCCCTTGAAAACCAGTCTGTGCGTTTTCCCGTCATATCACAATACGCCGGCCCGGCTTCTTCCGCGATCACAAATCATCGCCCGACGTACGCCGCAGAACTGTGTCTTCCGCCACAAGTTTCGTTTCTGGATAATCGAGGGTATAGTGCAGTCCGCGGCTTTCCTTGCGGTGCATGGCGGATTTTATGATAAGCCAGGCGACATCCGCGATATTGCGAAGTTCAAGCGTATCGCGCGTCACAAAATAGTCGAAATAATACTGCCTTATCTCACGCCGTATATTCGTAATGCGCGTGAGCGCCCGCTCCAGACGCTTGTCTGTGCGCACAATACCCACGTAGTCCCACATGCACGTGCGCACTTCCTCCCAGTTGTGCGCCACCACCACTCTTTCGTCGCTTGGCACGGCCTCACCGTAAACCCACGGAGGAATAACAATGTCTGAAATGTCAGCCTTGCGCGGATTGGCCACAATCCACTGCGCGGCCCGGTAGGCGCAGACGATCGCTTCAAGCAGTGAGTTGCTTGCCAGCCTGTTGGCTCCATGCAGGCCTGTACTGGCCGTCTCGCCCACTGCCAGAAGTCCCTTGATATTGGTGCGCCCGTCAACTGTGGTCTTGATTCCGCCGCAGCAGTAGTGCGCCGCGGGAACGACCGGAATAAGATCTTTGGACATATCAATGCCGAACTGGAGGCACTTCTCGAAAATATTCGGGAACCGTTTCGTCAGGAAATCGCGGCCTTTGTGTCTTATGTCCAGATAGACGCATTCGATACCGCGCGACTTCATCTCGTGATCTATTGCACGCGCCACAATATCGCGCGGCGCCAGAGCGCCGCGTTTATCGTACCTCGCCATGAACGGGACTCCGTCCGCATCCACTAGCTCCGCACCCTCTCCGCGCACCGCTTCGCTTATAAGGAAACTCTTCGCCTCCGGATGATACAGGCAGGTCGGATGGAACTGGATGAACTCCATGTTGCGGATTTCCGCGCCGGCACGCCATGCGATTGCTATCCCGCCCGCCGTGGCCACGTCCGGATTCGTCGTGTAAAGATACACCTTGCCTGCGCCGCCGGTCGCAAGCACCGTATACGTGGCGCGCACAGCAAATATTTCTCCGGTCACAGTATCCAGAAGATACGCGCCTACACACTCCGGCCCGAAACTGAAATTCCGTGTCACTAGGTCGATCGCCATCGTGTTTTCCAGAATTTTTATATTCGGATTGCTCTCCACATTCTTAAGCAGGGTCTCTTCCACATGCCTGCCCGTTATGTCGCCCGCATGAAGAATCCGACGTTTGGAATGCCCTCCCTCGCGCCCGAGATCCGGCTCTCCGGAGGATTTGTCGCGCTCCGTGAAATGCATGCCTATGCTTCTGAGCTCATCCATGCGCGCCGGACCGTCGGCCACGATTTTGCGCACCACATCCTCATCGCATAAACCAGCCCCGGCATCGAGGGTATCAGCCACATGCATTTCAAAAGTGTCGTCTTCAAGCGTCACACAGGCTATGCCGCCCTGGGCATAATTGGTGTTGCTCTCCTGCCTCTCCTTTTTGGTCACCACAAGAACGTGCCCGTGCTCAGACAGATGCCTTGCAGTGGAAAGGCCCGCCATTCCGCTGCCGACAACAAGATAGTCATAATTAAGCACTCTCATCCCGGATACCCTCCATGATCATCATTTTCAGGACAGACCGCGTCTCCGCCGCCGGAATCCGCGCCAGACTGCAGCTGTCCGCTGCGTTCAAGCTCTTCCAGAATAATCTCTGCAGGAGTCCTGCATCGCTTCGTCTTATTGCACTCCGTGCAACACGGCACGACATTGCCCTTCACCGACCTGCCCCCGCGCGCAACCGGCACTACATGATCCATGGTAAGCGCCGCGGCGCCCACCATCCGGCCGCAATAATGACAAACGCCGCGCGCAAGCTGCGCCTTCCACCAGGCGCTCGAACGCAATTCCCGCGCCCTCTCCCGTTCCCTGCGCACATGCGCCTCGTCCTTCCTGAAATCTACCCAATCAGACATTCCAGCGTCGCCCCGCAGCCGAGCCGTCAGACATAATCCGCATCAGCCCCTGCATTCATCTTGCGCAGCAGCGCCTTCATATCCGAAGTCGCTTCTCTGGAGCAAACCAGCGTTGCATCGCCCGTATGCACGACGATCATGTCCTCCGCCCCCAGCACAGCCAGAAGATGGCCATCCTCGCAATTCACTATCACATTGCGGGACGAATCCAGAGAAACGTACCTGCCTACAGCTCTGTTTCCGTCCGCGTCCTCGTCAAAATGCTTCCCGGCCGACGTCCATGTCCCCACATCGTCCCATCCGAAGCCGCCTTCCGCCGCAATTATGTTGTCCGCCTTCTCCATGACCGCATAGTCCACGGAAATCTTCTCCAGAGACTCATACGCCGCCTTGAGCTCACGACCGAAACTCTCGCTCCCAAACGACGGTCCTATCCTGTCCATCATTGCCAGCAATCCCGGACAATACATCCCGGCCGCTTCACGGAAAGTGGACACGTCCCACATGAACATACCGGAATTCCAGTAATACCTTCCGGATTCCACATATTCACGCGCCACCGCCAACTCCGGCTTTTCCACAAACCCGGCAACTTTGACCAGCCTCGTCTCACATCCGGAGGCCAGAGGCGCTTCAGAGCGGATATAACCGAATCCAGTTGCCGGATACTGCGGGCGGATGCCGATCACCCCTATCAATCCCTTCCCGTTAACGTATCCCGCCGTGTCCGCCAGCGTCCTTCTGAAAAGCGCCGCGTCCTTCATCAGGTGATCCGCCGTCAGCACCGCCACCGTGGCAGAGTCTCCACCCTTCCACGCAGCCCACGCTGTGCCGAGAGCGCACGCCGCAGCGGTGTCCCTTCCGAAAGGCTCCCCTATGACATTGTCTTCCGGAAGCATAGGCAAGGCCTTTCTTGAACGCTCCACGAGATCAGAAGACGTCACCACCACGATACGCTCTGGAGGGATCAGTCCGTCGAGACGCTCCACCGCCAGCCTTATCAGGGGACGCCCCCCGAACAGAGAAACAAACTGCTTCGGACTGGCGGCTCTGCTCACCGGCCAGAAACGCTCACCCCTGCCGCCAGCTAAAATGACCGCATAAAGACTGTTTTTTATTTTTTCAGACATGTCGTATCCCGAATAATAATGCGCATTTCCGTGCATTGTAATGAAAATCCCGCCTGTTGGCAACATGCATATGCGGTCAGCCCCCGCCGGCAGAGATATTCCACAGGCTCCTTACCTCCAGCCTTTTCCTGAACGTATACTGCGTCATGCGGTCTATCGGGGCCACATATATTTCGTAGGTCTCGTCCGGTTCCATGCAAATGAAATTATCGCTGTACGAAGCATCAGCTCCGCGCAGCGACAACCACGTCCACATGGACGCCGACGTACACGAGAGCGTAACCTTGAACGCGTCTTCCCCGTCCACGTTCATCGTATCGTCAATATCCGCGGTTATTCCGGGATTCTCCAGAAGAAGCTGTTTGGGAGGAGCAAAAAGCAGATGATTGCCTGCGGCAAGAAAACCATCTCCATCGAACACGTTCATCCAGAGGATCACTCCTCCTGATGAATATTGCGAGAGCATCGCGCTCAGGCTCAGCGACGCCGGATGCACCACTGCGCCGCATTCCGGGACAAAAACCTTCTCACCCGTATCCAGCACCGTCCCGCCCGGCGTCGACACGCGCCAGACAAGCCGCAGCGGAGAGTCCGCCCGTCCCATGTTCGACACAGCGACATCGACACTGCCGCCGCCGTTGTCCACAGCACGCACACAAACGGGAGCGCATGCCCGTCTGGCCATGTAATGCAGCGCCTTCCAGCGTCCGGCGCTGTCGATAGAGGAACCGTCCGCCATTGCCCAGCAGCTGGCATACGGTTCCCAGAGCACTCCGCTGCCGCCCTCGAACCTCTCACGCTCAATTCTGCCGCATACCTCCACAGCATGCGATATCTGGCTGAGCACAATCCAATCCGAAAAACTCATCGGCAGCGGCCACCGGGACGCAATCTGCGAAATCATTGCGGCGGAAGATCCGCCGGCCACCCTGCGCTCCATATCGGGGCAGGTTATGTTGCGCTTGCCCTCCGGGACACACTCCATCATCGTATCAGGAGCCGGGAATGACACGGGAGTGCGCATCACTTCCGGGGCTTCTGGCCCCGCACACATATTTTCCATGAGGGAATCCGGGATGCAGGCATGTCTGAAAATTCCGCCGTTGTCAGGCCCCGAACCGTCCAAGTCCGCCTCATCGGATATATCGGCAAGACCTTCGACCACAATGCCGCGTTCATCGCACAAATCCCAGAATGCGCTGTTCTCAAAAGTGCCGCCATCCCACAAACGGAACACGTTCAGATTAGCATCCGCCGCACTGCCCACCAGAAAGGCATAGTCTTCACCTGAAACCCGCGAAGGAAACAATCCCGGAGGTATCCAGACGCCGCCGCGCACAAACACTTTCCTGCCGTTGCACTCCAGGCATCCGCGGCCGCCACGCTCCTCTTCCGGAACGACCCGGAGAGTCCTCAGTCCGACACGAGCGGAAAATCTGTCGCACACGCAGCCGCTCCCGTCCATGAGCGCAGCCGAAACCGTATACAGCGGCTGCTCTCCCATACCATTTGGCCACCAGAGCTGCGGATCCCGTATCTCCGCCTGCAGCCCGAAGGCACCGCGCGCGCCATCGCTCAACGGCGTACTCACACTGGCCGCCTCTGCACCTTCCGGATCAAATACAGACACACAGACCGAAAGCCCGCCGTATTTTCCCGATACGGAGTCCGCCCATCCTCCGAAAAACAGCTCCGCTGCGCCATCCGAATGCCGCTGGCTGAAACCAAAATCCCGGAATCTTGCGGTATCCCAGAAAACCAGTCTCACCGGCCTGCATATGCCTACCGTAACGCATTGCGGGCTGTATTCAGATCCGAACACATATCTCGCCTTACGTACCGTCTCTCCTTTTGATGCATCCGGCCTCCGGGTGTTCACGCGTATCGTATTCTCGCCGTCCCTCAGTATTCCGCGAACATTTGCGCGCCAGCTCTTGAACATGTTATCGGCGTCCAGCACCTTCTCCCCGTTGAGGAAGACCGACGCAAACGCATCTATGCCATCGAACTCCAGCTCGCACACCGCGCTCTGCGCGAGCCCCGGCTCCAGATGAAACGGCCGTTCAAAAATCCATTCGCAATCCGCCACCCAGCCGAGACCGGCGGCGTTGGCGTCCACTCCCGGATCAGATATCAATCCGGCTTCCATCAACGCGGGATGCACGCCTCCGGGAACCATAAACTGCATTTCCCGAAAATTCGGGTCATCGCCTCTGCGCAGCATCCACATTCCCGTAAGATCGACTATGCGCATATCAGCACCCCGCCGGCAAATCCTCGTACAGCACCTCCGTGGGGTCCCAGCTCAGAGCGGAGCCCGAGAAATGGTGGCGGCAAAACTCAAACATTGCCGCCCAGTCTTCAGGCTCGTGTCCGTGGCCGCCATCGCGCAGGCGCCAGCCGGCCGCATCATCCGGAGCCCTCAGAAATCTGTACACTTCCCGCGCTTTTATCGTCGTTGCGCACGAACCCGCCGGATTTGCCCACAAGTCCGCATATCCATCTGTAGTAAGCATTGGCCGAGGAGCGCACAGCGCCTTCAGAAAGTGCGAATCAAACGGCAACTCATCCGCCTGGCCTCGGAATTTCTGAAACGACTCCGAAAACCATGATGGAAACGCATCAAGCATAAAATCGAGCGGTTCTGCGCCCTTCGCGCGCAAAAGCCACGACCCTGCGCCGCCCGATCCGGATCCCGACGAACATACCGCCGCAAATCTGCTGTCCAGAGCGCCAGCCAGCAGCGATGCCTTGCCACCGCGCGAGTGGCCGCAAACCGCCGCATGAGCGCAATCCACCACGCCGGACACTTCAAGAGCATCGTATATCCTCGAAAAACCCCACGCCCAGCCTGCTATCGCGCCGAAATCCAGCTCCTTGAACCGGCGCTGCAGGACGCTGTCGCGCGGCGACGCCTCCCGCGGCCCGCCCGAAACATCACGAAACGGAGGATCAGAAACCAAAGCGCACCTGTTGAACTCGACGAGAGCAAATCCGCGGGAATGAGCGATATCCGCCGTCTCCGCAGTAATCCTCCGCCAACATCCGTCTCCGCATATCATGACGGGTGGCGGAGCGTCTGCAGCCCCAGACATATAAAGCTGAAACTCCAACCTGTAATCACTGTCCGCAAATGGATACGTCTCGTAGATTGAAACTAGCGAACGCTGCTCGGAACCTCTGAGCGCCACAGGAGGCTGTATCATCCTTACCACAGGGGAGCATGAAGGCCGCGGCGGCATGCGCCCATAACAAAGGCCTTCAAGCATAGCCGTCAATTCCAGCCTTCTGCGCTCCCAGTCAGCATCGGATGTAACCGGCGAACCGTCGCTGAAACGCAAAAGCTCAGGAAGATCACGAATGCCGGAAAATTCAGCGCGATGCGACATCCAATCCGTCCTCACTTAGAGGCAGGCAGACGCCTGCCGCCCAGCCCAAGGCGCTCCAGCGCGTCCTTCTGCCGTCCGGCGGCCGCCTTCAGCGCCGACAATTCCCCGTCCTCAAGACGCGCCTCTATGATCCTCGACACCCCGCCTCGTCCAACCTGTGACGGAACGCTGAGGCACACGTCATTTATCCCATACTCGCCGCAAAGCTTCACCGAGACTGTCATAATGCTCTGCTCGTCCCTCAGTATTGCACCTGTCAAGCGGGTCAGAGCCAAACCGATGGCATAGCACGCAGAGCCTTTGTAATTCATCACGTGATTCGTTGACTCGCGTACCTCGCGCAGGATATCATCGCGGTTTCCGACCACGCGGCGGCCGCATCCGCTCCCAGGTTTGGCGAACTCGTCTATAGGCTGCCCTCCTGCAAAAGTCATCGACCACGCAGCGATCTCGCCGTTGCCGTGCTCCCCCAGAATGTATCCGTGGACGTTACGCGCATCGATGTGACACTCCCTGCTGAGAGTATAACGGAAACGCGCTGTATCGAGTATCGTGCCGGATCCTATCACTCTGTTGCGCGGCCAGCCGGACGCGGACACAGCCACTCCGGTGAGCAGATCAACCGGATTTGTCACCACTACCATCACGCCCGGACATCCAGAAGCCGCCACGCGCCTTGCAATCCCCGACACAATCTCCGCATTTTTCAGCGTAAACCCGTCTTTTGCGGCCTGTGTATTCGCCGATCTTCCGAGATCTTTCGATCCTGCGCAGATCACCACAATGTCGCTGTCCTTGAAATCCTCATCTGTGCCAACATGTATTGAGATGCGCGGCAAATACGGCGATCCCTGCACCAGGTCCATCACCTGTCCAATCGCGAGCGTCGTAAACGCATCGCAAATCGCAATCTCATCGGCAAGTCCTGCCTGAGCGAGAGAATAGGCAAACGTCGATCCAACCGGCCCCGCGCCCACTACAGTGACTTTCCTGTTCAAATTTTTCATCTGATTTCCTTTCCTGCCGGGCGACGCAGCGGCCCTGCGCCCGCCACCGCGGTATGTGTACAGTATACTAAATACACATATGGGTTCGTCAACTGTTTTCACCGTATTTCCGTACATGCAGACGTGCAGAGCACATCATGCCGTCTGCTGCGGACGCACCCGGCGTGTTGCCGGAGCGGAAGAGGGATCCTCAGGCCAGAAATGCTTCGGATACCGCCCGCGCATCTCCTTTCGGACAATGGCGTACGAGCTTTTCCAGAACCCGGCAATGTCGGATGTCGTCTGCAGGGGTCTGCCCGCAGGCGAGAGGAGACAGAACGTCAGCGGTACCCTGCCATCCGCCAAAAGCGGTGTGGAACACAGCCCGTAGACTTCCTGTATGCGCACCGATGCCGTAGGCGTTTCGCCGGAATAGTCTATCCGCACATGCGAGCCGCTCGGTACGATGACGCTCTCCGGAGCGAGCTGGTCAAGAGTGGCGGCTCCCGATCCAAGATACCCGCGAACCGCGCGAAGAAGGACCGCACCGTCAATGTCTGAAAGCCTGCGGAGTCCATGGACGTAAGGTCCGAGCCAATCCGAAGGGCTGCGTTCCAGAGCCTCATCCGACATGTCCGGGAGAGTGCATCCGGGCATAGTCCTTCTCAGAAACATCACCCTCATCCTGAGCATTGCCGCCTTTTCCGGCCATCCCAAAGCTCCGACGCCAGCAGTGCTCACACCCAGGCATAGACACTCCGCTATACTGTCAGGCGGGGCGTTCTCCCACGGGTTTTCCGAGACCACGGCGCGGCCCAGACGCACCCTCACAACCGCATCCACCCGCCCCTGTCTCGAATTCCACTCCACGATGCGTTCCTTCTCAAACTCACCGCCAAAAAATTTCTCTGCGTCGGCACGGCTCAAAGCCGCGCCGAGTCTCACCGTACCGTCCGCGTCCCTGTCGTCGACGTCGCACGCCACAATCCATTCGCTGCGCGACAAACCGTTCCCCGGCTCTGTCGTTTTCGCCCCTCTGCCGCACCGCAGCATGTACCGCCCGTATTCGCCGGAAGTCCTGCGGCGGATGCCGATTCTGTCCGGATACGCCCACGCCATAATCACGCCCGGAGGAACTTCGCCGGATTCACCCGTGGCAGAGTGCATACCGTGCCGCGGTTTTGCGGCACGGTATGCACTCTGCCACGATTTTGCCAACTCAAGAATCCGTGAGCGTTCACCTGGAGAAACTTCATCGCCGCCTTTCTCCACCGCGTCCGCAATTGCTTCAATATCTGTGCAGGCCGGCCGCCGGCACTCCGAGAGGATCGCCGCAGCAACGCATGCGAAACGGAGCGCAGAGGAAGAACCGGACGCTCCGGCGCACAAAATCGCATGCGCCATTCTCGGATGAGCCCCGAATGCAAGCATCTCCCTGCCGTGACCGGTAATGCCTCCGGAGCCGTCGACGGCCCCCAGGAACCTCAGCAGTTCAACGGCCCGGTTCCATGCCGCCTTGGGAGGCTGGTCGATCCACGGCAGTCCGTCGGGACTCGTCACACCCCACTCAGCGCACTGCAGAACAACAGCGCTGAGGTCTGCGGAGAGGATCTCAGCCTGCGCGTACGGTGAGAGCCGGGAGTCTTCAGCCTCCGGCCACATTCTATAGCACACGCCCGGTCCGAGACGGCCGGCACGCCCGCGACGCTGATCAGCCCTGTCGCGTGTCACCCTGACCGTTTCAAGCCGGCTCATCCCTGTGGACTGCGAGAACACCGACACACGCGAATATCCGCAATCCACCACGCTTTTCACGCCTTCAATTGTCACCGAAGACTCGGCGACAGATGTGGAAAGGACAATTCTCCGCGCGCCGTCCGGCGGCGGCCTCATGGCCATGCGCTGCTCCGCGGCCGGCAGGGATGCGTAAAGCGGCAGCACTTCAGCCGTACATCCGGCTTTTTCCAGCGCCGCGGCGGTCTTCCTTATTTCACCCTCTCCCGGAAGAAACGCCAGCACCGTGCCGCCATTTTCCGCCAATGCCCGCATACATACACAAGCCGCGTTCTCGGGCAGCCCGAAACGCGGGGAACACGGCGCAAACACAGTGCGCACCGGATGCACTGTGCCTTCCGCTTCAATTACAGGGACTTCCTTTCCCAGGCGCGCCGCGACGTTTCCCGTATCAAGCGTAGCGGAGACGACAAGCAGCCGCAAATCCGGACGCAGCCCGCGGCGGATATCCAAAGCAAGAGCCAGCCCCATATCCGCATTAAGCCCGCGTTCGTGAAATTCATCGAAAATCACAAGCCCGACGTCCGACAGGAACGGGTCGGAAAGCATTTTCCTCGTCAAAAGCCCTTCGGTAAGCACTATGATCGAAGAATCCGGACCGTAACACTTTTCAAGGCGCACTTGATAACCCGCAAAGGTTCCAAGCTCACAACCCGCGAGCTCCGAAATTCTCGCCGCAGCCGCACGCGCCGCGATGCGGCGCGGCTCAAGCAAAAGTATTTTCTTGCCTTCAAGCCAGTCTGCCTGCGAAAGGAATAAGGGCGCAAGGGTAGTCTTGCCGGATCCTGGGGCGGCGCATAGAATACAGCATCCGCTGCACCGAAGCGCCTCCGACAGCGAACTCAGCGCCGCCCTTACCGGCAGATCCGGCAGAATCGGGCGGACGCCGCCCATCACAGCGCACCGCCCCTGCGCAGACATTGTTCCACAGCCGCGGACAAAACAATCCCCCCGGCTGCTCCCCCCGGAATAACGCTGGCCGGACTACTTTCTGACCGGCGCCAGAGAATCCCGGATGCGCTTTTCAATGTCATTGAACGCATCGGATTTCCACTCCGAATAATTCCAGTCACGCATCATCTGCGTAAGCTGATGAAAGAATCTGCGGGCCGCATCGCGATCGTCGAAATTCATCCCGCAGTCAGATATCTCGCAGAGCAGATCGAATACGTAACGCTGGCGCTCTTCTGCGCACGACGCGTCAACCGCATGGAAGGAATCCTGCTGCAGGTATACAGAGTCTACGAGCTCGCTCTTCAGGTATTCTATGAAATCGTCGATGGAGGTGCCTTCCTCACCCACCACTTTCATCATCTGCGCGACGTCGGATCCGCGTCTGAGGAGGGAGCGTATTTTATCCACTTTTGCCTCATCGCAAACTCCAGGATATTTGCTCCAGGATTCCAGTGGATCAATGGCGGGATACCGCCTGGCGTCCGATCTTGCACGAGAGAGCCCGTGAAAAGCGCCCACCACTTTGGTGGTTGCCTGAGTAACCGGCTCGTCGAAATTGCCGCCGGCCGGGGAGACTGCGCCGCCGATTGTCACAGACCCGATTTTGCCATTGCGCAGGCGCACCCTTCCCGCACGCTCATAAAAGGACGCCACAACCGACTCCAAGTATGCCGGGAAGGCCTCTTCTCCGGGGATTTCCTCAAGACGGCCTGACATCTCACGCAAAGCCTGCGCCCAGCGCGAGGTGGAATCGGCAAGGAGAAGCACGTCCAGCCCCATCTGCCTGTAGTAAGCAGCAAGCGTGGCCGCGGTATAAACCGAAGCTTCACGGGCCGCCACAGGCATGGACGAGGTATTACATATAATTATTGTGCGGTCCATCAGACTGCGGCCGGTGCGAGGGTCGTTCAGTTCCGGAAACTCTCGGAGCATCTCCACAACTTCGCCGGCACGCTCGCCGCACGCGGCGTAAATCACTATGTCCACCTTGGCAAAACGGCTCGTAGTCTGCTGCAGCACCGTCTTCCCGGCGCCAAACGGCCCCGGAATGCAGTACGTGCCGCCAAGCGCCACAGGGAAAAAGGTGTCTATCGTGCGCGTCTGCGTGACCATGGTCTTTTCAGGGCGCAGGCGCTCTTCATAACACGTTATCGGCACCTTCACAGGCCAACGCTGGTACAGCTTTACCTCGTGCTCAGCGCCGTTATCGTCCACGAGGACGGCCACCACATCCTCCACCGTGCGGTCCGACGCCTCTGACACCCATTTCACGTTCAAACGCCCTTTCAGCCCGAAAGGAGCCATTATGAGGTGCTCAAAAATACCTTCCGGCACCGAACCCACGGCATCGCCGGCGAAGATCGAATCGCCCGGTTTGACGGATGGAGTGAACGCCCACTTCACATCACGCGGCAAAGCGTTTATGTACTTGCCGCGCTGAAGGAAGAAGCCGCATTCTTCCGCAAGCTTCGGCAAAGGGTTCTGCAATCCGTCGAACACTTGACGGAGAAGTCCGGGCCCCAGCTCCACGGAAAGAAGTTCTCCGGAGAACTCCACTGCGTCTCCGTTTCTGATGCCTGAGGTGTCTTCGTAGACCTGCATATCGGCACTGCGGCCGCGTATGCGTACGATTTCGCTCATGAGCCTCAACTCTCCGATTACCGCGTAGCCGACCTCGTTCAGGGCGACTGCGTCATCGAACTCAACGACAATCATGTTGCCGTTTACCCCTGTGATTTTTCCTCTCGTGCTCATTACCAACCTTTCAAAAATGTACTTGCCGCGGCGGTCCGCTTCTGCGCAAATCAGCCGACCGACGCCTCCAGACGCGCAGCCCCCGCGGCGGCATCGGCGGCTGCTCGCCGCTCACAAATCCCGAGCTTCAGCGCATACGAAAAAATCGCTTCCGCGCAAAACGGGTCGAACCCGGCCAGCTCATCCGCAGTGTCCCACAAAACCTTGTCCAGCGCCTTTTCTCTGGCAGCCGGATCTTTCTCCTGAAACGCAGCCGTGACCCCGGCTTCAGCGGCGCAGCTGAAGCCTTCGAACGGACGCTCCCACTTCGATGAATCACCGAGGCCGAGACGTGAAGCCCTGATGCGGGCCACGGCATTGCGCACCTGCGTCTCACGGCCGCGCCACGCGGCGACAAACGAATTGTCCGTGCTGCC
Organism: uncultured Verrucomicrobiota bacterium; assembly: GCA_949285835.1. Taxonomy (GTDB): domain Bacteria; phylum Verrucomicrobiota; class Kiritimatiellia; order RFP12; family UBA3636; genus CASEAR01. The sequence goes on from CASEAR010000088.1 coordinate 20,611, forward strand.
GCCATACAGGAGACAGCGAAGCGCCCGGAAATCCGAAGAGGAAAGCTTCCCGGAACATTCCTCCACGAACTTGCCGAGAGTCATAGGCGGCGCTCCGTCAAATTTCAGCATTGGCAGCGTCGCAGCAAAATAATTGTAACTCATTTCCGCGAAATCAGTTTAATAAGTTCCGGACGCAGTATCAAAGAAAGCTTCTCCATGAGCGCCTCCGCCGTGAAATCGTGCTCAATTCTGCCGTCTGCAAGCATCAGCCGGATTCCGGCGCCGACGTCACCGGACGCCTTCACCACTATGCCGCCGGACGAAGCCGCGTTTTTGAAGGCTGCCCTTACGTGCTCCTCCAGACTGGCGGCCTCTTCCGCAGTGACGCGGATCTCCATGCCGCCGGACGCATCCGAATCGTTGATGTACGCCATCACAATCTTGTCAACGAGCTGTTCAAGGAATCCAGACGAGAGCGTACGCTCCGTCTCCTTCTTCAGTATGCGCTCAAATGTGTCCGCGACCGCATCCTCGATACCAAGGATAATATCGCGGGAAGCCTGCCGCACGGCCTGCTCCGAGCGAGCGCGCATGGACTCCGCGTCCGCCGCCGCTTTTTCCGCCGCCGCCGCCGCGTCCTTTTTCGCCGCCGCGATTATGTCTGCGGCTTTTTTCTCCGCTTCCGCGATTATTGCAGCCGCCCTCTCCTTGGCCTTGTCAACACCATCAGTCTGGATTTTATCCAGCAAAGATTGTAATTCCGCTGTCATCTCATCCCCTCTCCATAGGGAAAACTCCCATGTATTAAAGGGCGATTCTCACACAAAATAAGTCGAATGTCAATCTTGACCTCAGATCAAGTTGTCTGTAGAATCGCAATCATTCACAAGTGACGGTACCTGACATTCATGGACAGGGAGTTCGGGCAGATCTACTGGAATGGCCTACGGATGAACACGGGCAGTAAAAGGAACCACAATGGAACTTGAAGGAGAATCCTTGCGCGAAGTTTCATTTCCGGCCGGCGGCGTCGGCGCGGGATGTATCGGCATCGCCGGCAGCGGGCGGCTCGCAGATTGGGAAATATTCAACCATCCCGGAAAAGGTCTGCGAAACGGGTTCTCACATTTCGCGGTTCGTTCAGAAACCCCTGACGGCAGCCTGCACGCGAAAATACTGAACGGAGACATGCTCTCCGACTTCATGGGAGAACGCGACGGACGCGAGGCAATGTTTTACGGATACGGCTGGGGGCCTCTGGAAGGGGACCTAGCAGGGATGCCGCATTTCAAAAAATGCTCCATGAACGGTCGTTTTCCTGTAGCGGATTACGTATTTTCCGATGACAAGTTCCCCGGGAAAGCTCATATTCGGGTGATGAGCCCATTCATACCCGGAGATTCTGACACTTCTTCCCTGCCGGCAGCGATATTCGAGATACGACTCGAGAATCCGACGGAAGAACCGCTGCGCCACACAGCTGTTGCGGTGATTCAAAACCCGTGGAACGGCTCCGCCGCGCACAATAGAACCGTTTTTGCCGGAGGCGTGCGGAGCGTTGTGGCCTCAAACGATGTCCTGCCAGACTCCACAGATTTCGGAGAACTCGCCGTTTCCACAGATTCCGAAACGTCGTCATACCAGACATTCCTCTTCCGGGGACGCTGGCAGGACGCGCTCGAGATCTATTGGCGCGACATGTGCACTCCAGGCCTGTTCAAAGACCGCGTTTACGAAACCGGATCGCCATACGGACATATGCATGACTGCGCGCTGCTGGCCGCGCATGCGGAAACACAGCCGCATGCGGAGTCAGTCTTCAGATTTGTCATTTCATGGTTCATACCGAACCGCGCCAATACGTGGGATCCAAACGTCGAGGAAAAATTGCGGCTTTCTGGCATGAAAGGCAATTTGTGGCGCAACTACTATACGGCGCTGTGCAGCAGCGCGGCGGACGCGGCGCGGCGCGTGTTCTCTTCGTTCGGGAACATAACGCGCAAAGTAAACCTGTTTGCAGACGCCCTCTACTCCGGAACAATCCCTACTGCGGCTCTTGAAGGCGCCGGAGCCAATCTTTCGACCCTTGTTTCGCCGGTCTGCCTCAGACTTGAGGATGGAACGTTCTGGGGTTGGGAAGGCGCCGGTCCCGGCGCCGGATCGTGCGAGGGATCCTGCCAGCACGTATGGAATTACGCACAGGCTCTCCCGCTGCTGTTTCCAGACATGGAGAGGTCCATGAGAGAGTCGCATGCCCTTTACGGGTTCGACGAAAACGGCGGCTGGCAGTTTCGCCTGCCGCTTCCACTGGGTATCAGGCCTTCGCGCAAATACATGTTCAGGCCTTGCGTCGACGGAACGTATGGAGAGGTTTTAAAGATATACAGGGAGTGGAAAATCTCCGGCGACAACGAATGGCTGCGCTCTATGTGGAGCACAGTCAGAAAGGCGATAGAATACGCCTGGAGCCCGAAAAATCCCGACAAATGGGATCCGGAGCGAACCGGCGTCATCACGGGCAGACAGCACAATACCCTCGACATGGAGATGTTCGGCCCCTCCGGATGGCTCAACGGACTGTATCTGGCCGCGCTGAAAGCGGCATCCGAAATGGGGCGCGCCTGCGGCGACCCGCAGTTTTCGGAACTGTCCATGGAAATTTTCAAGCGCGGACGGGAATGGACGGAGCGGAATCTTTTCAACGGAGAATATTACATACAGAAGTTGGACATCGGCGACGCATCGGCTGTTGTCCCGTTTCTGCAGAAAGGTGAAACCGCTGAGGACAATCCATACTTCGACGCCGAGCACCGCGAAATCAAGTACCAGATAGGAGAAGGATGCTCCATAGACTCGCATCTCGCGCAGTGGCATGCGTCGCTGTACGGACTGGGTGAAATTCTTTCTCCTGAAACCGTAAAATCAACGCTGCGGGCAATATACAAGTACAACTACAAGAAATCGATACGCGACGTTGTCAACCCATGGCGTTCTTTCTGCCTGAACGACGAATCCGGGTGCCTGATATGCTCATGGCCAGAAGGAACCCGCAAACCCTATATCCCGATACCGTACAATTCCGAAACCATGCATGGATTCGAATGGGCGGCGGCCTCGCACATGGCAATGTGCGGAATGGAGAAGGAAGCGGAAACAATCGCAAAATCAATCCGCGACAGATATGACGGGCGCAAGAGAAACCCGTGGAATGAGATCGAATGCGGAAGCAATTATGCGAGAAGTATGGCCGCTTTTTCCATGATACAGGCGTTTTCCGGCTTCAGGTACGACATGACGCGCGGAATGATCGGTTTTAAAAACCATCCCTCGGGGTTTTCGTGTTTCTGGTCGCTCGGGACCATATGGGGGAAGTTCCGGACGGAGGAGAACCGCGCAGAACTGCACATCCTCTCCGGACAGGCTGTATTCAGAGAGATTTTGATCGGAACAGGAGTCTCCGCAGATGTCAACGGCAAAACCGCCGCCGGACACGGCACGCCGTGCGGCTGGGTATGCAAGGACGGCATCAGACTCTCGGAAGGAGACGTGTTTTGCCTTTACACGCAAAATACGAGGGAAGGCTGATCCCCTTTGTCCGGGGGCCATTCCGCCTTTCCACGGTACGGATTTGTCTTCAGACAGTCCGCACATACCCAACGCAGCACGGCGGCGGCGGAATATTCCGCTTTACCGACTTGTAAACAACACAAAAACTGAAAACAAATGAACAAAGCTAACAACATACTTTGCATAGGGGCCGGATACGTGGGCGGCCCGACAATGGCCATGATTGCAAAAAAATGCCCCGGACGCAAAATCACCGTCGTCGACATCAACGAAGACAGAATCAACGCCTGGAAATCCGGCAATCCGCCGATTTACGAGCCAGGTCTGGCCGAGACTGTAAAAGAAAGCCTCGGAAGAAATCTCTTTTTTACGACAGACATCCCCTCATCCGTGAAGGAAGCAGATGTCATTTTCGTGGCAGTGAACACCCCCACAAAGACATTCGGAAGGGGCGCCGGATGCGCCGCTGACCTGCAGTACTGGGAAAAAACGGCGCGCGAAATTCTCACATATGCGGACTCCGACAAAATCGTTGTCGAAAAGTCGACGCTCCCGGTCCGTACAGCGGACGCCATGCGCAGAGTCCTGAATTCCGGAACCCGGGGGATAAAATTCGAGGTGCTTTCCAATCCTGAGTTTCTCGCGGAGGGAACGGCAATAAAAGACCTTGAAAATCCAGACCGTGTTCTCATTGGCTCAGAAGAGACGGAAGACGGCCTCAAAGCGCGCGGCATTGTGGCGGACATATACGCTGAATGGGTGCCGAAAGAAAAAATTCTCCTCACTAACGTATGGTCTTCGGAACTTTCCAAACTTGCGGCCAACGCTTTTCTCGCTCAGCGCATTTCCTCAGTCAACGCACTCTCACAACTGTGCGAACTCACCGGCGCCGACATAGACGAGGTTTCGCATGCCATAGGAACCGACAGCCGTATCGGGCCTAAATTCCTCAAAGCAGGCGTTGGATTCGGTGGGTCGTGCTTCAAGAAGGACATTCTGAATCTCGTCTACATGTGCGAAAGCTGCGGATTACACGAAGCGGCCAGTTACTGGCGCTCAGTAGTGACGATGAATGAATGCCAGCAGACGCGTTTTGTGGAAACCATAATAAAATCGATGTTCAACACTGTTGCCGGCAAAAAAATCGCGATCTTCGGATTCGCTTTCAAAAAGGACACGTCCGATACTCGCGAAACGCCGGCGCTGCGCATCTCAAAACTGCTTATTGAAGAACATGCCCGCGTAGTTATATCCGATCCATACGCCATCGACAACGCCCGTCGCGATCTCGCCGAAGCCGGCGGCCTCGTAACATATGAGCCGGATCCCTGCAAAGCAGCGGAAAATGCTGATGCCATCGCGGTGCTTACAGACTGGGGCATATACAAGACTCTGGACTGGAAGCGGATATATGACTCAATGACGAAACCGGCGTTCGTGTATGACGGCAGGAATTGCCTCGACAGAAAAAAACTTTACGACATTGGATTTCACGTTTTTGCAATCGGGGCTTCGCCGCTGTCGCATTTCAAAGACTGACAGACGTGCGGCGCATAAACCGCGTCTGGGATGCTGAAACCGACGGCAGACGCATTTTAAGCGCTGCCAAACACGCGGCGCATTCAACAGCTGACAGCCCGCCACACGCGGGCTGCCGAACTTGGTTTGTACCCCTGCAGCCCGCTGTCTCTGCACACTCATCAGCCGGCACGTCAGTGCCGGCTGCCGCTCATTTCCAGCAGTTCTCCCACCAGATATAGCGAACCGCAGACCACGGGCGGAACCGGGCCGCAGCCAGTTCGTTCATGTGCCAGACGAAGCCCCTCCGAGAGGGATGACGCGGGAACCGCCCTGATTCCGGCTGCACGCGCACGCGCGGCAAGCCGTTCCGGATTCTCCGAACGAGGATTCCTTATGGGTACGGCAAACATTTCTCCGCACACCTGTGAAACAATACGCATAAATCCGTCTATGTCCTTATCGGCACACATCCCGGTCACGAAAGTCAGAGGGCCGCGCAGCCCCGCATCCTTGAGCGCACGTACAAAAACCACGGCTCCATCAGGATTATGAGCCCCGTCCGCAAGCTCTCCGCTCTCCGTCATCATAAAACGACCCGGCCAAACCGCGGAAGACAACCCTTCCCGCACCGCCGCCGCGGGAATCGACACTCCAAAACTCTCAAAGAAAACTTCCGCCGCCGAAACCGCCAAAGCGATGTTCTCAAGCTGGTAAGACGCAGCAAGCTTCATGTTTACCGTACCGTATTTCTCGGACTCACTCTCAATCCGGACCCGCTGTCCAAACAAATCTCCGGACAGCCGCACCGCGCACACCGCATCCTGCGCTCTGATCAGGCGCGAACCGCGCGATGAGGCGATACTGCAAATCGTCTTCCCAGCGTCTTCCGGCATCGCCCCCACGACGACCGGACGCCCCGGCTTGATAATACCCGCCTTTTCCCGGGCGATTTCACCTACCGTATGTCCCAGAATGTCAGTATGATCCAGACCGATTCGTGTAACGACTGAAAGCACCGGTTCTTCAAGAACGTTTGTGGCGTCGAGTCTGCCGCCGAGGCCGCATTCCACGACCGCGACATCCACGCCGATCCTGCGGAACCACAGAAAGGCAAGAGCAGTCGTAATCTCAAAAAACGTGGCGTTTGCTCCACCTCGCTCCGACACCTTATTCGCCGCTTCTTCCACTTCTTCCAGCAGAGACATCATAACGTCTGTTTCTATCTGGCGCCCGTCCGCCGCGAAACGTTCGTTCATCCTCACGAGATGTGGAGAAGTATACACTCCGACACGCATCCCGCACTTTCCGAGGATCGACGCCAGCATTGCCGAAACCGAGCCTTTCCCATTCGTCCCGGCAATATGCACCGCCCTGAACGTGCGATGCGGATCACCGAGCTGAAAAAGCAGCGCGCGAATCGTATCCAGTCCCGGCTTTATACCAAATGTGCGTCTTTTGAAAAGCGCATCCAGCACGCTTCCAGCATATTTGTCTCCGGACTGCGCCGCTGCCTCTTTTTCAGGGGAGTTAAATGATATTTTTTCCGACATACTCCGTTCCAGAAAAATGTGCGCCCGTCATCGCGTTCCGCGTGCGGCAAACGACGCAACCGTGCCGGCGAGCAAAGATGCCGCACCGTCCTTGAAATGTCCGATCCCGGATTTTCCCATTGCCGCAAGCTTCTCCGGAGCGGCTTTCAGATCAAGTACCGCCTTTGACAGAACCTCCCCGGAGAGGACGTCCTGCGCAATAACCTCAGACACGCCCCACGCACGCATGCATCCGGCATTCGCGCTCTGATGATCCCCGCTAACCCTCGGCAGAGGGACGAGTATTGAAGGCAGGCCGCATTTGCAGAGCTCGAAGCACGATGCCGCCCCTGCACGCGACACAACAAGATCCGCCGAAGCGTATATTTCCGGCATCTTGTCCGTAAAACCGAGGACTTCATATGATGCGCCGCGTGCACGGTATGCGGTGCGAACCTGCTCCTCGTTTTTCCCGCCTGCGATGTGGATAAGTCTGAATCCGGCGTCATTCATAAACTCGGGTCTGCAGAACGCATCCACAGCAGCGCTGTTCACCGCCGCCGCGCCCTGACTTCCGCCCATCACAACCACGGTAAAACTGCCGTCATCCGCAATGTGCGGCATAGCGCCTATGCTCCCCCGTATGGGCATGCCGGTGTTCCTTACACGGCTGCGGGCCCGCTTCGGCAGGTATGCCGCCGCCTCGTCGAACGCCACGCACACTGCCGAAGAGAACAGGCTCATGAACCTGTTCGCATAGCCCGGCACCGCATTCGATTCATGTATCACAAGCGGCACTTTCATCAACCATGCCGCAATGGCCGGCCCGATCGACGCGTAGGACCCCATCGCAAGCACCGCATCCGGCTGGAAATCCCTGAACGCATGCAGCGCCGAACGCACCGCCGCGCCAATCGAATGAACAGATTTCGCCGCGCGCACGGGACCGCGCCATCTGGGAACCCCGTCGAATTTTATCCGGATCACGCCGCCGTCCCAGCCCGAAACATTCTCTACGTCGCGGCCTGAAAGCACTACGCGCACGTCCGATCCTGTCTTTGCAAGTTCTTCGGCCGTTGCCAGACCGGGGAACATGTGTCCGCCTGTTCCCCCGCACACCACCGCAACTTTCATCACAGTCTCTGCCTGAGCGTCTCTCCCGGGTGCACCTCCACAGGCACACCGCGATCGTCCACCCATACGCTTATCGCCGACGGATTATGAACCGTGCGGCAGTCAGCGGAAAATTCCAGTCTTGACCTCGCCGCTATATAGTCGAAAATCTCTATATTCGTGGCGTACCAGATGTCGTCCCGGCCTCCCATCTTCGCACAGAACTCTTCTATAAGGTTCCAGTTGCCGTTCCTATCGAACTCAAAAGAATGCCCCCACACATAAAAAAGCTTCGGCTCCCGCCGCCAGCCTCCAAGCATATCGAGGAGTCTGTCGGCAAGCCCGTTCAAATCTCCGTTATGATGGCACGTCGGCTGCCACTCGAGAAAGTCTTCAGGAATGCCGAAATCGTTAGTCGATACCACGCCCCTGGAGTAGACAATGCCGCAGGCGCAGAGAATGTCCTTAATGCGGCGGTTCAATCTCCCGTATGGATATGACATTCCCCTGACAGGATAACCTACGGCGTCTTCCAGCAGCCTTCTATCGTTTAGAATCTCTGCTATGACAGCCTCGTTGGGAAGTTCCGTAAGGAACTCGTGATTCACAGTGTGCACGGAAACCTCGTGCCCTTTGTAAAGTTCGGCAGCTTCGCTCAGGGAAACCCGTGATTCCGTGCCGAGGGAACCCGTGTTCAAATGGAATGTTCCGCGGATTCCGTACCTGTTCATTATCCCGACAAGCTTCCGATCCTGTTTGCCGCCATCGTCGTAACTCAGTGTGAGTGCAGCACGCCGGCCGCCCGGAAACAAATACAGCCTGTACATCCCCTGCTATTTCCTTTCTGTACCTTCCAGAAGGACAAGGCCGCTCTCTCGCTGCCACTCCCCCAGCTTGGCGCATATAAAGTTCCTACACCGCGCCTGAATCTCACCCTGCGGAAGATCTGAAGGTATCGGCTCCCCGCACGAAATGCGAACCGTGCTGCCAATATGAACAGAAGCAAACAGGTCTCTCTGCCATTCTCCAACGCGTAGGAAATCCATGCACACCGCCAGCGGCACGACTGGAACTCCCGCCCTTGCGGCGAGTTTGGCGCCAAGCGAATTGAACGACTCCGGGTCAAACCGGCGCATCCGCTTCCCTTGCGGGAAAATCAGCGCGCTTCTGCCATTCTTCAGTCCGGCGCTTCCTTCAGTCATTACCTTGCGCAAATCGTCCATCGCGTTTTCGCGCTTCAACCGTATTGGATCGACTGCACGAACCACCCGGCCGAACAGCGGGTAATGTGCCAAAGGCTCCTTAAGCACCACCATAAGTCTGGACCACGTGGTCAGAAGAGAAGGAAGGAGGTACGTCTCGAGAGAACTCATGTGGTTGGACACCCAGACGACCGGCATGTCAGCTTCCTTAATCCGCTCGAACCCGTCAATTCGTATTTTACCGCCCATTCCCTCCACTAGACGGTACACCCTGAATCCGAAATCGGCCCAGCGTTCGACTTCAAAATTCGGTCTGCGCGCACTGAGATACCCTATCACGTAGATTCTGGCCATCAACATGTGAAAAATGGCCGTAGCCAAAACAGAAGGCAGGACAACTCCAGGCTTTTCCCCCGGAGTTGCATACGCACCAGTGCGCTTTATCTGTTCCTGAAAGTCGCAGGACGACATCCTGCGGCATGTCTTCGCTTCAAGGCTCATTCAAACCACCAGCACCACACGGCATACGCAAAAGCATGTGAAATCAACGATGCCAGGTTCCTTTGATCACGTTTGATCGCTTGGATAGATTCCTGTCAACAATAACAAACGCTATTTCACATGGATTGGGTGTTCGTGACAGAGTCCAGCCATTGTACCCTTCAATCAAATGCTTGAATTCACGCGTGTTGCGGCTGGATGAAATCCAATCAAATTTTCCACCTCGCCACACGCCGTCTGTTTCTTTCACAAACAAACATGCAAGCGCCCCGGCATCTGTGTGGCTGAGGCCCCACCCAGACAGGTCAACAACATATTTGAAGCTGAACATTTCCGAATTCGACGAAAGAGAGGAAATTCGGGGAGAATCAAGCGCGGCTCCGGATCCGTCCACACCGCCGTATTCCCAATGCAATGAGGAAAAAGCTACTTCATCCACAGCTACATCCGTTCCGCCATCCTGCCCTGGAGTTGTATCACTGCCAGTATCACCGGCCGGGGGTGTAGTCTGATCCGTCTGGGACCCGTCATTCCAGTACACGCTGTCAGAGGACTCAGACCTCTCGCACCCCGTAGAGAAAAACATAAACTGGGCACCCAACACTGTAATAATCAAAGCTGAATTTCTGATTTTTGTCATATTTTTTAGTCCAATTTTGGTCGACATTTCACCGTTGCGCACTACTGCCGGAAACAAAAAAACCGGATAAAATACGCAGCTCCATATTCCGCGGAAAGCATCCGCAGTGAGCCGCAGATTATATTAAAACGCAATTCCAAAATCAAGAAAAAGCATTGCGCAATTTGGCAGGGAAAAGCGTGCAAAAAAAATTTGAGACAGGTTTTGAGATTGAATCCCGAAAACTTCTGCAGATGTCAATTGAAGAATGAGAACAAGATTTACATCATTCATCAAGCACTGCAACCGTGCTATGCTTGAAGCACTTCAACGGACCGTGAGCGGCAATCCCGGATGTTTATATTGGATTCGGATATCTGCCCACGATATCCGGCCGGAGGTCAGAGTGCATAACATCTGTTGTTCCTCATCATTTAGCGCCGATTCGGCTTCTCCCAAAGTTCCGGACGCCAGCTGAAGCAATAAGGCGGCACCATGAACATCCCATCCGCATCTTCACCCTCCGGCAGCATGCCGTTAAGAGATCTTTTCTGCACCAAAACGGCATAGATTCCCGTCGTATAAAATCTGCGACCTATTCATTTCTTGATTGCCTCCCTTCTCAAATCGTGGCTTACATTTCATAATCGGCCTACAGCAAGGTGCCTAATACTACCCCGAGAAAACACCTGAAACGCAAATAATGGTGAATTAGAAACAATCCGTACGCCATCCGCATTTCATCCCACTGGATCTGCTGCCGGCGGATTTTTTATCTCTCAAATTGGCGGCAGCTGCGGACGCGAAGTCAGTCCTGTCTGGTCTCGTATTCCGCAGTCTAGTCTGCATACGAAAAGGCTCCGCGGCATAACTCGCTGCATGTCCGGCGGAGTCAGAGCACTGCGGACGCAGTGCCGGGAGTTCGCGGTTCAGCAAATGACAAGGAAACGGGAAAATCATCAGTCGAACCAATGCCCGCTCCGCTTATCGAAAAACTACGCCGTGCCGGTCAAGACGCAATACGCCGAAAGAGTGACAGATACCAGAATAATAATCCCGCCGGAATGCGGCACAATTAGTTGTTCAAGCTGTGTATCGGCGCCGGAATATGGCCACCGTGACGGACAAACATCTCTCCTCCGCGCGGGCATGCGGGCGCCGTCACAGTTCCTGCGCCGAACAAACCGCCAAAGTCCACGTATTCTCCATTGGAAGCGCCGGGCACGGGTATCACCCTCACTGCCGTGGTCTTCCTGTTAACCACCCCGATGGCGGCCTCGTCGAGAATGATTCCTGCAACTGTCTCCGGAGTCGTATCCCCCGGCAGCAGAATCATGTCCAGACCCACGGAACACACGGCTGTCATCGCCTCAAGTTTTTCGAGAAGGAGCGTGCCGTCAGCCACGGCCTGAGAAAGTGCATGGTCTTCCATCACCGGAATAAAAGCGCCGGACAGCCCCCCGACAGCACTTGAAGCAAAAGATCCGCCCTTTTTCACGGCATCATTCAGCATCATAACCGCAGCTGTCGTGCCGGGAGCCCCTATTCTCCCGATCCCCATCGCCTGATATATTTCACCAACGGAATCGCCCACGCGCGGAGTCGGAGCCAACGCGAGATCGACCACGCCGAAAGGATAGTTCAGTCTCGCGGCCACTTCGTGACCGATGAGTTCTCCCACGCGGGTAACTCGGTACGCGGTATGCTTAGCCTCCTCGGCTATCTGATCGAGGGTGCATTTCCCGTTCCTCGAAAACAGTCTGTCAAGCGCGCGCTTTACGACGCCCGGACCGCTGACCCCGACGTTGACAACGCATTCAGGCTCTCCTGGCCCCAGAAGAGCCCCCGCCATAAAAGGATTGTCTTCCGGCTGATTGGCAAAGACAACAAGTTTGGCCGCGCCGAATCCTCTGTCGGCAGACGTCGCCTTCGCCACATTGACGACCTGTTCAGCTACCATATTCACGGCGTCCACGTTAATACCGGCCTTCGTAGTCCCGATATTAACGGAAGCGCAAACATGCTTTGTAGAAGCGAGTGCTTCCGGAAGCGATCTTATAAGGACTTCCTCGCCATGCGTCATGCCTTTCTGCACAAGAGCTGTAAATCCCCCGACAAGGTCTATTTTCACTGCATCGCACGCACGGTCCAATGCCCGTGCCAGAGCCACCGCGGCATCGTGCCCGTGTCCCTCCAGCAGAATTGAAGCGGGAGACACGGCCAAACGCTTGTTAACAATCTCCACGCCATACCTCGCCCCCACCGCATTCGCAATCTCGACGACTTTCTCCGCCTTTGAACAAACTCTGTCATAAACGGCAGCCGCCATCTTTTCCGGATTTTCGTTTGCGCATCCGTTTATATTGACGCCAAGCGTCACTGCCCTGACATCGAGATTCTCCTCTCCTATCATGCGGAGAGTCGCGGAAAGATCGGAAGTGGATTCCACCATGGTTATCACCCTTGTTGTTTTGGCGTTCGCGACCCGAGAAGATCGCCTATTGGTCCGACTTCATTTGTCGCCCTGAAAATGTTTTCATGCCTGATACTGCACACGGCGCCGGAACTGTTCAGTCTTTCCTGAAGATCTTTCTGGAGGAGTGCGACGTCGCACTCCGGAGGAACTGTGATTATACCTATCGTAAGTGCATTGGTTCTGTCGGTAAGATCATGCCGCCAGTCCTCAACATTCACACCCCGGGATGCAAAAAGTTCTGTTATGAGGAATATCCTGCCCGGAAGATCCGGCCCGGTCACGGCGGCGACATAGCGTTCTCCGCGGCGTTTGTCAACTTTTTCCAGACCTTCCGGGCACTCTGCGGCAAAAACCCCGGCGCCTCCACCGCGAAGAGAGGAACGCACCGCCTCGCGAAGTGCGGATAAAATATCGCGATCCGTTTTAAACTCCGCAACACAACTCAGGGTAAACATCCCTCCGAGCACCACCTGCCTGAGATCGACAAGATTTCCGCCGGCGTCCTTTACCGCCCCCGTCACATCGCGCAATATGCCGACCCGATCAGGCTCCACCACTGTGATAATGTACTTCCGCATAACAAAAATCCCCCAAGGCAGACTCGCGTCAGGCCTTCCGGCTATTCTGCGAAACGCCCATGGCAAACTCCATTATTTTCCTTTCACAAATATCTTCTCCATCGACCTCTCCGGCGAGACATCCGTCCCTCATCACCATGACACGGGTACAGTTGCCGATTATCTCGTCCAAGTCCGATGAAATGACAAGTACGGCCATTCCATCGTCCGCAAGACGATGAACGATAGAATATATTTCAGCCCGTGCACCCACATCTACGCCGCGCGTCGGCTCGTCAAATATGAAAATGCGAGGGTTTGTGTCGAGCAATTTTGCAATAGCGGCCTTCTGCTGATTTCCGCCTGAAAGCGAACTGGCGCGGGCATCCTCTCCGGAGCATTTGATATTCATCTTTCCTATCATATCGAGCACTGCCCGGGAACGGCCGCGGAAATTTATGAAGGGGCCATGCATTCTTTTTCGCAGAGAACACAGCGTAAGATTGTCAGCCAGAGAAAAATCCCCGATCACCGCAGATCCCTGCCTGTCCTCAGGGAGATAAGCCAACCCGGCAGACAGGGCTTCCGCCGGACATCCAAAGTCGACCTCTCGGCCAAATATTCTGACTGATCCGGACTTGCGCGGCCTCGCACCAAAAACCGTTTCCGCAAATTCGGTTCTGCCAGCCCCGGCAAGCCCGGCAAGCCCGGCGATTTCGCCGGGCTTTATCTTCATTGACACTCCATGCAGCACACCTCCGGCGTCGCATATGTCAGAAACCTCCAGAGCATACTCCCCGCCCGGGGCGGCGCGTGTATTTTTCGGGGGATAAAGGGACGAAATCGGCCGCCCTACCATGGCAGCCACAAGGTTTCCCGGCGTCGTAGAGGCAGATGCGCCTTCCCACACGAGCACGCCATCCCTGAGGACTGCGATTTCATCGCAGATCTCACACACCTCATCGAGCTTGTGCGAGATGTATACCACAGAACCACCATTCGATTTGAAGTCCCGTATTACACGGAATAGAGACTCAGTTTCCGGCCTGCTCAGCACCGTCGTCGGTTCATCGAATATGAGAAGCGAAGGACGCCCGAGGAAAGCCTTGGCTATTTCCACCTTCTGCTTGGCGGCCGCCCCGAGAGACGACACCTTTTCGTCCGGATCTATGCCGCCGGCGCCTATCTTGTCAAGAAGCTCGGACGTCCGGCGCTTCATAGCGGAAGAGTCCAAAAAAATGCCGCGCTCCGGCTCGCGTCCGAGGAACACGTTAGCGCTCACAGACAGCTCGCCTATGAGAGTAAACTCCTGCGGCACCATGTACACATCGCCACGAACGGAATTCGCTCCGGACACACGCCGGCCGCGAACGGTTATGCTGCCTGCGTCCGCCGCAAGCAGACCGCAGACACATTTCATAAGCGTTGACTTGCCCGCACCGTTCTCTCCGACAATCCCGACAACCTTGCCAGGCATCACATCCACGGATATACCGGAAAGGACTCGTACCGGACCGAAAGACTTCGACACATTGGAAATCCGAAGCACCGGCTCTGGGGCGGATGTATGTGCGTCTTCGTCGATAGACATCCTGAAGCCCCTCAGGAATTTTCGTCAAACGGAGCGGTTGCGAGCATCCCGTCTGCGTTCCGGGTAAGCTCCTCCACCTTGCGTTCCACCGCCGCCAGCTTGTCTGAACACCTCTTCACCAGCGCCAGGCCTTTTTCAAAAGACTTGACCATTGTGTCCAGATCCGTGCTGGAAGACTCCATCTCGGCCACGATCGCTTCAAGCTGCGCAAGCGATTCCTCAAAGGAGACGTCCGCAGCGGCGGGCTGGTCTTTTCCTTCGTTATTCTGCTGATTTTCTTCCGACATTTCCAATGCCTCCATCTTGCGAGAAGCCAGGTGCGACGCCATACGACGAAGCAAAATTCTGCCGACCCTCATTTTTCAGCCAGGACGGCAGACATTTCACAAGAGGAAACGGCTGCAGGCCGGAGGATTCCAGATCTACGACGGGATGCCAGAAAAACTCTATCCAGTCCTCCTCGGACCGTGGATTTTTCTCCGCAGACACCCCATCCAGTTCCATTGTGTAACAGAGCGATATCTCGCACGTGAGCGACCCGCCTGACTCGAACATGTGTTCAGACGTTCCAATGAAGCGTATGTCTCGAGCCTCCAGACCCATTTCCTCGCGAATCTCACGCGCAAGGGCTCGCGCTCCGCTCTCACCCGGATCGATATGCCCGCCGGGAAGAAACGACCTGCGCATCCCCTTGTGCCTGCACAGCAGCACACATCCGCCGCGCAAGCACACGCCGCGGGCCAGGACCTCGTGAGTTAAAGGATCTTCAAACTCGTTCATATTCCGCTGCAGAACAAATTCTATTCAGCCGTCCCGTGCCTCATGCTCCCGCAAGCTCACGATTCACGGCGGCAGCCGCCCTGCGGCCTTCTCCCATAGCCAGAATCACGGTGGCGGCGCCGAGGACGATGTCGCCGCCCGCATACACATGCGGCATAGAAGTCCTGTTATCTTCGTCCACAACTATGTGGCCGCGTTTGTCAACATTTATTTCAGGCGTAGTAGCGGCTATAAGCGGATTGGACTCATTGCCTATCGCCACGATGACGCAGTCGACATCGAGAACGAACTCGCTCCCCGGGATCAGCACGGGCCTGCGGCGCCCGCTCTCGTCAGGTTCGCCAAGCTCGTACCGCACGCACTCCATCCCGGTAACGACGTCCTGTTCATCGCCAAGTATGCGGACCGCGTTTTGAAGAAGCAGGAATTCCACGCCCTCCTCTCTGGCGTGGCGCACTTCCTCCACCCTGGCGGGCATTTCCGCCTCGGTCCGGCGATATACCAGAAACACTTTCTCCGCGCCCAGACGAAGCGCCGTGCGCGCCGCATCCATGGCCACGTTGCCGCCCCCGAGTACGGCTACGCGCTTTGCCCTGTAGATAGGCGTATCGGCATGATCCGTATCATACGCTTTCATGAGGTTGGCTCGCGTGAGATATTCGTTTGCCGAAAACACCCCTACGAAATTCTCTCCGGGAATGTTCATAAACTTGGGCAAACCGGCGCCTGAACCAATGAACACAGCCGAATAACCATCTTTTTCGAGCAGAGCCTTCAGCGGTCGCGACCTGCCTATGACGAAGTCAGTGCGTATTTCCACCCCCATAGCCCGCAAATTGTCGAGTTCCTTCTCAACAATGGATTTAGGGAGCCTGAATTCGGGTATGCCGTACATCAGCACGCCGCCGGGCTTGTGAAACGCTTCGAACATGGTCACATCATGCCCTTCACGGCGCACGTCGACCGCAAACGTGACGGACGCGGGGCCGCTGCCGACAACTGCCACTTTCTTGCCGGTTGACGGCTTTACCGGCGGAGGAACGCTCCTGCCGGACTCTCTTTCAAGATCCGCGACATACCGCTCAAGCCTGCCTATTGCCACGCTTTTCTCCGGATCCCCGGCGATTTTGCCGGCAGTGCAATTTTTCATGCACTGTTTCTCCTGCGGACAAACACGGCCGCAAACGCACGGCAGCAAGCTCCTGCGCTTGATTATCGCAATGGCATCCGCATCGCGCCCTTCCGCGATAGCTTTCACAAATTCCGGAATGTCTATCGCAACCGGACAGCCTGAAACACAGGGCTTTGAAGGACACTGCAGGCAGCGCATGGCTTCAAGGCGAGCCATGGCGGGGGTATATCCGAGCGCCACTTCCGAAGTATTGCCAATCCGTTCCCCGGCGGACTGGGACGGCATTTCCTGCTGAGGGATGGACGCCCGGTCACGCGCGGTCAGCTTGTCTTTGGCCAGCAGTTCGCCGAGAAGACACCTTGCTTCCGCGTCCATCTCATTTCTGCTTTTCATTGCGCTCTCTCTCCGATTCCTTCGCCATTTTCAAAAGGTTGCATTCGTGGGCGGCCTCTTTCTCGGCAGCCTGCGTTTCGTACTTTCTATACGCCTTCATGCGCTTCATCATGTTATCGAAATCGACTTTGTGCCCGTCGAATTCAGGGCCATCGACGCATACGAACTTCGTCTCTCCGCCGACAGTCACGCGGCATCCTCCGCACATTCCTGTACCGTCTATCATTATGGTGTTAAGCGACACTACCGTGGGCACGCCGAACGGGCGCGTCGTTTCACAGCAGAACTTCATCATCACCGGCGGACCTATGGCTATCACCTGATCTGGCGGCGGCACTGCAGAGCAGAGCTCCTTGAGCGGTGCGGTAACTACGTCCTTTCTGCCATACGATCCATCGTCTGTGCAAATGATGACGCTGTCCGCCGACGCACGCATCTCTTTCTCGAAAACCAGCAGCTCAGCGGTTCTTGCACCCAGAACCACGGTTACTTTGTTCCCCGCAGCCTTGAGCGCCTGCACAATAGGATAAAGCGGAGCCGCGCCTATACCACCGCCCACGCAAACCACACGACCCACTTTTTCTATGTGGGTCGGACGTCCGAGCGGACCAAGCAGATCAGGAATTGAATCTCCGACATCCTTGAGTGCCAGCTTGCGCGTAGTGGCGCCGACGGTCTGGAATACCAATGTGATAGTTCCCGCTGCAGTGTCCGCATCGGCAATCGTAAGCGGAATCCTCTCGCCGAAATTATTGTCCACCTGGAGGATTACAAACTGCCCGGCACGTCTCTCTTCTGCAATATGAGGCGCCTCAACGGTCATCTTCCATACGTTTTCAGAAAGACGCTCTTTGGAAATTATTCTGTTATTCATCGAAAAGTCCGGAGGATGATCAGTTGACACGCTCTACCGTGATGTCGGGGTCCACCTCCGCGCGGAGACTCTCCTCTATGTATCCCTTCAGTGTGGCCATCGCGTGCGGACAGCCGCCGCAGGCTCCGCGCAAACGTACCATTACCGACTTTCCGGCTATTCCCACAAGTTCCAAATCTCCGCCGTCAGCCTGAAGCGCGGAACGGAGCTCATTAAGTTTTGCACGAATCTTTTCTTCCATAGCTGCACCAACTTTCCGTAAGGTAATCCGAAAATACACCGACACTGCCGAAGACGCACCTTCGCGGTCCGGCAAAAAAAACGGTTGGGATTATATCATAAAATCGCAGTAAATCAAGGAATCGCGAAATCGAACACAGTACCGGTTTCCTCTCGGTCAGCGCGCCTCATGGAACGCCAGATCGGACGCCGTCTGTTCCCAGAGGAGGTTCAGCGTTTCGAGCTCTTTCTGTATATCTGACAAACGCCTGTTTGTCGCCGCAAAATCCACACGGACGTCTTCTGATGACAGTGAGGCCACAAGTTCGTTCTGCTCGGACTCAAGCTGGGCGATGCGCTTTTCCGTCTCTTCAACACGCCGTTTGAGAGATCGAATCAGCGGAAGCCGCTTTTCACGTTCTTCGGCGCGCATCCTGCGCTGTTCCTTGCGGTTAAGCGTCTGGCGTTCTTCCGCCGCGCACGCTTCGTCCGTGCGCGGCGAAGGATCCGGAACGCTTCCGCGCCGGTTTGAGCGGCTTTCCGAATCGCCGCGCGCACAATACGCGCGGTAGTCATCGTACCCGCCTTGAAACTTCCTGAAGACTGCCCCGTCCGTGTAAATGATGCACTGTGCCACGTTGCGGACAAACTCGACATCGTGACTGACGACTATGACAGTCCCTGCGTATTCGCGAAGCTGCTCCTCCAGAGCCTTTCGTCCGTTTATGTCCAAATGGGTTGTCGGTTCGTCCAGAACGAGAAAATTCGGCTTCTGTGCGAAAAGCCTCGCAAAAGCAAGGCGTATTTTTTCTCCGCCGCTCAGCACGCCCGCACACTTGAAAACGTCGTCTCCTGAAAACCCGAAAGACCCCAAAAGAGAACGTGCGGCAGCTTCGGTAAGAGAGGGATCCTCTCGCTTGACCACATTCACCAGAGAACGCTCCGGAGGTACTGTTTCAGAAAACTCCTGAGACACGTATCCCGTCACAACTTTATGGCCCAGCGTCACTTCCCCCTCCGTCGGAACAAGCGAACCCACAAAAAGACGCAGAAGCGTAGTCTTCCCCAGCCCGTTGAACCCGACTACTGCGGCATGTTCCCCTCTGGAAACATCAAACGACGTGCCGCGAAAAACGAAATGCGTGCCGTCGTACGAAAATCCGGCGTCGCTCGCCGTAAGCACAGTCGTACCGCAATGGTGAAACTCGGGAAGACGCATGTGTCCGGCTTCCGAAGCCTGCTTCGGAACGATCACAGGCTCCATTTTCTCCAACTGCTTTACGCGGGACTGAACCTGCGCCGCCTTCGTAGGCGTATAACGGAACGTCTCAATAAACCGTATGGTCTGCTCCCTGATGCGGTCCTGATTTTTCTTCGCGGCGAGGAGCGTCCGATACCTGCGCACACGCTCTTCCATGTAAAAGTCCAGCCCGCCGTTATACCGCGTCACGGTGCCTCCGTCGACTTCAAGCGTGACGTTTGTCAATGTACGGAGAAGATATCTGTCATGGGAAATCAGCATCAGCGTCCCCTCGTACTCGCGCAGGAACCGCTGCATCCATTCCACTGCCGGAAGATCAAGGTAATTGGACGGCTCGTCCAGCATCAAAAGCCCGGGATGCGTCACTATCGTGCGGACAAGTTCCGCCCTCATTTTCCATCCGCCGCTGAACTCGGAAAAAGGACGGTCGAAATCCGATGCTTTAAAACCCAGACCGCCCAGCGCCGCCTTGATCTCCGTTTCCAGTCCGTAGCCCCCGAGATGCTCGAACTCGGTCTGAAGCCTTCCGATTTCACTCAGGATATCATCTCTGACATTCCCTCCAGAGGAAGATAGGGAGGACTCCAGTTCAGATATGCGTTTCTCAAGTTCCGTTGTCCTGCTCGCAGCCTTCATCGCATACGACAAAACCGTATCAGATGAATCCCATCTGTAGAGCTGCTGGTGGAGATACCCCACTACAGGCCTTACACCTTCAAAAACAACCGACCCGGACGCCGGGGCGCTCTCTCCGGAGATCAGCCCCAGCAGCGTGGACTTGCCCGCGCCGTTCGGGCCGACTATGCCGATCCGCTCCCCAGCGTTTACCTTGAACGACACATCGCGCAGGACGTCCTGCGTGCCGTAGCTTACCGCCACATTCCGGAAAGATATCATTTTTCCGCGCCGCCCGTCCGGACCGACGCATCTTCCGCACGGGATCTGCCGTCGTGCGCAACGGAATTCAGAATACCGTTTACGAACCTGCTGGAGTCGTTTGTCCCAAAGTACTTACATATGTCGACCGCCTCGTTTATCACAACGGCCGCTGGAACTTCCCTGCAGAACATTATCTCGTACACGCCCATGCGCAGAACGCTGCGTTCAACCTCCCCCACCCGGTCAGGAGACCAGTTGATCAGCCGCGACTCTATAGCGTCGTCTATTACCCGGAGATTCTTCATCACGCCGCGAACCAGCTTTTCCGTGAAAGTACGTATAGACTTCGCAGGCGCGTTCCCATCGCCGTTCAGACGCAACCCCCCGTTCCAGAATTCATCAAAAAACGACTCCGGAGAGCGGCTGTCATCACGGTTCAATCCCAGCTCAAACAGCATCTGCACAGCCCACTCCCGGCCTTCCCTGCGCGTGGTTCCATCTCGCCGCATATTCCTGCTGGCATACGCCGTAAGCGGCATGGATTCCTTCTCCGTCATTTGCAGCACCCCCGCCGTAACAAAACCGCAGGACTAAGGCAGCCGCGAAAGCAGCGACACCATCTCTATCGCCGCTATCGCCGCATCCCAGCCCTTGTTGCCGGCCTTTGTGCCGGAGCGCTCCACTGCCTGATCGAGGTTGTTTGCGCTGACAAGCCCGCTCAGAACCGGAACGCCAGTATCGAGAGCTATCGAGGAGAGCGCTCTGGAAACCTGCGTGTTTATAAGCTCCGCATGAGGCGTCGCCCCCTGAATAACGCATCCAAGCGCAAGCACTGCATTGAACTTGCCGCAAAGCGCCATACGCTTGACCGCCATGGGAATCTCCGCTGCTCCAGGAACCCGTGCTACCGTAATGTCATCGCCGATGCACCCGTGCCGCACAAGGCAATCGGTCGCCCCAAGCAGAAGCTGCTCCGTAAAAAAACTGTTGAAACGGCTGACCACAATACCAAACGACAGCCCCTTGGCATCAAGCTCTCCGATGATTTCTTTCATTCCATAAACCTCCGCAAAAACCAACCCGTGAAACGAATAGTCCAAACCTCACTGCTCCGGACACGGGAACCCCGGAATGCCGCACGACAGCCTTTCAGACAAATCCAAGCACTCCGGTATTCCCTTCACACGCCGGTTATGATAACATCACGGGAACGCTCAGACAAGCCCTGGATACATAACAACTAAACCACCAGCAACCATTTTGAATATGGCAGGCAGAAAAACTAAACGAATTCTCGCAGCAGCTGTCACACTGGCAGCCGTGGCTGCCGCGGCTTATTTCCTGCTCTCCGGAGATGATGGAGCCGACGCCCAGTACATATATGTCAAGGCGGAACAAGGCCCCCTCACCATAAATCTTCATGAGTCCGGCTCAGTAAAACCGCTCGAACAGACCATAATAAAGAGCCGCGTTGAAGGACGGCATTCGATAATATACCTGATAGCGGAGGGCGCACGCGTCCGCAAAGGCGACCTGCTTGTGGAACTCGACGTCTCTGACATCGAGACAAAACGTGTAGATCAGGAGATCGTCGTCGAAAACGCGGAAGCAGCCGCCATAATTAAAAAGGAGGAACTCGAAGTAGCCATCAATCAGGCAAAAGCCGACGTGGAACTTGCAGAGCTGGAACTCCGCTTCGCAAACGAAGATTTGGAAAAGTACCGGGAGGGAGAATACCCCAACCAGTTAAGTGAAGCCGAGGGTCAGGTCACCCTCGCCGAAGAGGAACTGGAACGCGCCAGAGACAAGATGGAGTGGTCAAAAAAGCTCTTCGACGAAAAATACCTGTCCGAATCAGAGCTGCGAAGCGACGAATTGTCCTGGAAACGGTGCGAGCTTAACCTCAAAACAGCAATAGGCAACGTGGAATTGCTGAAAAACTACACTTACAAGCGTGAGATAGCGCAGCTTGAAAGCGACGTATCGCAAAAGACCATGGCGTTGGAGCGCACAAAGCGCAAAGCAAATGCGAGCGTATGCTCTGCGGAAGCCTCCCTCAAGGCCAAAAACCTTGAACTTAACCGACAGAAGGAACGCCTTGCGCACTACGAGGAGCAAATCTCAAAAGCCAAGATACTGGCACCTACTGATGGTCTCGTAATCTATGCCACAAGCGCAAACAACCGCTGGGGGAATCAGCAGCCTCTTGCTGAAGGACAGGAAGTTTGGGAAAGGCACGAACTCATACATCTTCCTGTGGACTCCGTATATCAGGCGGAAGTCAATATACACGAAAGCAACCTCAAGAAAATATACAAGGGACTTGAGGCCCGCATCCGTGTTGATGCAATTCCCGGCAGAATATTTAAGGGCGAAGTCACGTCCATATCCCCCCTCCCGGACCCCCAGAGAATGTGGGCGAATCCCGATCTCAAGGTTTATAAAACCATGATAAAAATACTCGATGGCGGAGACCTCCTGAAATCGGGAATGAACTGCTCTGCGGAGATCATAATAGAACAGTACGAAAACGTCGTATACGTACCTCTTCAGTGCGTGGTCGGCGCAGGCGGGACAAACAAGGTGTGGGTGAAAACCCCGAACGGCCCGCAGCCGCGAGACGTCGAGGTCGGCCTCGACAACAATCGTTTTATTCACATTGTGTCAGGGCTGACTGCCGGAGAGGAAATACTTCTCACTCCGCCGTTGAGCGGATCCGTGTCAAGACCCAGCGACGATAAGCCGGCCGCCGAACAGACCGCGCAGCAGCCGCCACCGGGCGGCGCGGATAAGACGCCACCGAGTGGATCCCCGGGCGGATCGGAAGCCACGTCCGGAGGAGAAAATCTGGAAGGAGTCAGCCCGCAATGAGCGGCGGCCGTAATTGCGAACATGCCGTCGAAGTGAAGGACCTGCGGAAAACCTACATCGTAGGCGATCAGCAGGTAAATGCGCTGGACGGCGTGTCCGCACAAATCCGGAAGGGCGAATTCTGGGCCATCATGGGCGCCAGCGGCTCCGGCAAAAGCACAATGCTTAACATTCTCGGATGCCTCGACCGGCCAACATCCGGCTCTTACTTTCTCGACGGACGCGACGTCAGCAAGATGGACGACGCCAACCTCAGCGATATCCGTCTGAAATACCTCGGATTCATCTTCCAGAGCTTCAATCTGATCCCGCAGCTTACCGTGGCCGAGAACATTGCGCTTCCGCTCTATTATCAAGGCGTGGACGAAGACGAAAGCATTGTGCGCGCAAAGGAACTCGCGTCCATGGTCGGGCTGTCAATGAGGCTTGATCACAAGCCGACTCAGCTTTCCGGCGGACAGCAGCAGCGCGTCGCCATCGCACGCGCTCTTTCCAACGACCCGGTACTCATACTGGCTGACGAACCAACCGGGAATCTGGATTCGGCGACAAGCATAGAAATTATGAGCCTCCTCTCCGAGATGAATAAACGCGGCAAAACAATCGTAATGGTCACGCATGAGCCGGATATCGCGGAATACGCCGCACACAGGCTCGTGATGAAAGACGGCCGGGTGGACAGGATATCCTGAAATGGCGCATTTATCCATAATCAAACGCAACATTAAACTGGGCGTGAAAAATCTGCTTCTTCACAAGCTCAGGTCTATGCTTACCATGCTTGGTCTGGTGTTCGGCGTGGGAAGCGTAATCGCCATGCTCGCAATCGGAGAGGGAGCAAGCGAAGAAGCCCTGTCTCAAATCAGAAAACTCGGCAGCCGGAACATAATAATATCGTCACAGAAGCCGGCGGAAGAAAATTCGCTGGCAAACAATAATGTGCGGAT
Source organism: uncultured Verrucomicrobiota bacterium (assembly GCA_949285835.1). Taxonomy (GTDB): domain Bacteria; phylum Verrucomicrobiota; class Kiritimatiellia; order RFP12; family UBA3636; genus CASEAR01. Next base: position 44,625 of record CASEAR010000088.1, read on the forward strand.
GAGCGTGTACGGTCTGCTTTACGACGATTACAGACGCATATCCGAGACAATACCGACCATATTGAAGACCGTACCCGTCAAATCCATGCAGAAGCCATGCCGGTACGGGAAACGACATATGGACCTGCGCATAGTGGGTACCACCGAAAAATGGTTCGACCTGGTGCAGAGAAATGTCATTGCCGGACGGATAATTTCCCGCAAAGACGTCGACGAAATGGCGTCCGTCGCCGTCCTGACAGACCACGGCGCCCGCAAACTGCTGGCAGCGCAGAATGTTGTCGGCAGTACAATACGGCTCGGCGGCAACGCCTATGAGGTCATCGGCATTGTGCAGACGGAATCAGAATCCGCAGGCACCATGCAAATGCCGGACACCGATGTCGACGTTTATGTCCCGATATCGACTACCAGACTGCACTACGGGGATATATTCTCACAGCGCAAACAGGGCTCTGATATACGTGAACAAGTGGAACTGCACAGAATAATTGTCGAGGTAGACAACGAAAGAAACGTGAAGCGCACCGCCGCCGCCATCGACCGGTCGCTGTCCATATCGCACAAGAAACAGGACTATTACATGGACGTCCCGCTGGCGCTCCTCAGGCAGGCCCGCGCCACAAAACGCACTTTTTCAATCGTGCTGGGCACAATCGCCGGAATAAGCCTTCTCGTCGGCGGCATTGGCATAATGAACATTATGCTCGCCACCGTCACGGAACGCACCCGCGAAATCGGAATCAGAAGAGCGATCGGCGCCAAACGCAGACACATCGTGTTTCAATTCCTCATAGAAACGCTTGTTCTATCCATCATCGGAGGCGTCACCGGCATAGGAATGGGACTTTTCATCCCGTGGGTTGTAACTTTGACCACAGGCATGCCGACAATCGTGACTGCGTACAGCCTGATTCTCTCCCTTGGAATAAGCGTGTCTGTCGGTATCATTTTCGGAATCTACCCGGCTATGCGTGCCTCGGAGCTTGACCCGATCATAGCACTGCGGCACGAATAAACGGCACACGGAAGAAAAACGCTTAAACGCTTTTAAAACAAGCCGTATACACAGAAAAACGGCCTATCAGTCAAATGGAGCATACAGAATGACAAAAATTGTTATCGACACGTCGATGGGCGCGATGCACGCCGAACTGGACGAAGAAAAAGCGCCGGTCACAGTAAAAAATTTTCTAAAATACGCTGACCGCGGATTTTTCGACGGCACAATCTTCCACCGGGTAATCAAAAACTTTATGATTCAGGGCGGAGGGTTCTCCCCCGACATGATGCAAAAAACCACAGATGCCCCCATCGTGAACGAAGCCGGAAACGGCCTCTCCAATTTGCGCGGCGCTATCGCCATGGCGCGCACGAGCGTTGTTAACTCTGCCACGTGCCAGTTTTTCATAAACCACGCCGACAACACATTCCTTGACCATACAGACGAAACTCCGCGCGGTTTCGGGTACTGCGTTTTCGGGAAACTCACCGACGGCTTCGAAGTACTCGACAAGATCGCATCAGTTGCTACAATCACACACAGGACGGGGCACGCAGACGTCCCCGCATCGCCTGTCGTAATCAATTCCATCCGGCGCGCCTGACCGGCGCTCCGAAAAACACATGCCGGAGAACCAATGAGCAGCGAGTACGAAACCGGCTGCGCTCCTGAACATGCGTCAGGCGCATCCTCTCATGACGAACGTCCCTGCTGGGATAACTATTTTATGGACATCGCCTACGCCGTCAGCCGGCGGGGAAATTGCTCCAGACGCCGCGTCGCCGCAGTTGTCGTCAAGGACAAGCGCATCATTTCAACCGGCTACAACGGCACGCCGCGCGGAATAAAAAACTGTTTTGAAGGAGGCTGCCCCAGATGCGCAAGCACAGCACCGTCTGGGTCAGATCTTGGAGAATGCATTTGCTCCCACGCGGAAGAAAACTCCATTACACAAGCGGCGTATCATGGGATATCCACCAAGGATGCCACCATATACGTTACGCTGAGCCCATGCCTGATTTGCACCAAAATGATAATTAACGCCGGAATCCGCGAGGTCGTCTACGACGAGGAATATAAATTCTCACAGCAGACTGTATCGCTGCTGCACCAGGCCGGCATTATTGTGAGGCGAATCGAAAATTACAGGAAACCCGTATTTTCGTGACGGACGAGCGCATGTCTTCCTGCTCATTTACCCGATAAACTGCTACCTTTTGGATAGAACCAGCACGGCAGCAGCCCTTTTCGAAGAACCTGCGCGGGGCGCGTCCCCCGGCTCACCCGAGGTTCACACCTCATACCGGCTTACTGTCCGTAAGGCCAACGCTTCTTCTGTCCCGATAAGCATTGCGTGCCCCGATGAGCATTGCGAAGGTGGTCACGCGCAGATACCGGCTCCATGTCCGTCAGTCAGGCCAATGTTTTTGCTGTGGATTTCCTTCTGTTTCTCCCTTGCGGATGACGCCATTGTCCAGCTGCAGCAACCGTCCCTCTATCGGATGGCTTCGGGGCTTTCACACGGCATGCCGCACGCCATGCCGGGCGCATCTAAAAAAAACGCCGGCAAAGCAGCCGTCTGTCACGCCCCCGACGCCGCGCTGCGGGACGACGCCATTCCTGTGTCGTCCTCATACAGCCAATTCCCGTCGGAAGTCCACACTGCAGCCCCGGCGGACAATGACGCAGGAACGTCAAGTATCCTCTGATTGAAACTGCCGCGGAAAGCCGCGTCCATACTCGTCTTGCCGCATACAAACGGACCATCTATAAGAACGTCCGAAACTTCAAGCAGTTCTTTGATGCCGGCATCGGAATGCGACTTGTCCAGAAGCTCCTCGAATGTAAACCCCGTGTAGCACGCAATGTCTACACCATCAAGTTTCTCACGGATTTTTCTGCCAAGCTGCGCCAAACTCACCGCCTGACAGAACGGCTCCCCTCCGCTGAACGTCACCCCGGTGACAAGCGGATTTGAGCAGATCTTTTCGAATACTTCCTCAACGCTCATTTTTGTACCGACACCGAACGGCAACGTCTCCGGATTGTGACATCCGGGACAATGGCGCGGACAACCCTGAACGAAAAGTACAAAACGGAGCCCGGGACCATCGACGATCGAATCGTCAACGATCCCGGACACATCAAGCATTCCTGCCGAGTCCATGTTTTACCCTGCAGGCTTCCTCCGCCCTCTTTGCATCGTTGAAACGATCAAGCGTCCCCACCAGATAACCGGTGATCCTGCGTATACGCTCAAAACGCACGCCTTGCCCGAATGTTCCGTTTTCGGCGCCGAACTTCCTGGTTTCTACTTTCGCGTTCATTTGTATCAAACCTCCGATATTATCGCATCAGACCGATATTTTGTGTACTTTGATTGTCGAGCGGCATGAGCCGCAAAAAAACTTTTTGTGAGTCGCGTCACTTTATAAGGCACGGCATATTCGGATAAATACGCCGCAATTCTTCAAACCTCTCCGGATCAATCGCCTCCCCTTCCCTGCGGCCGCAGCGCGGACAGACGTCTCCGATGACCCCCGTATATCCGCAAACAGGATCCCTGTCAACAGGATGATTGACGGAGCCGTAGCCCACGCCGGCATCATGCATTGCGCGAATAATTGCCTCAAAAGCCTTCGGATTGTGCGCGGTATCTCCGTCGAGCTCCACATACGAGATATGCCCCGCATTGGTAAGAGCATGGTACGGCGCTTCAATCCTTATTTTGTCAAACGCCGAGATTCTGAAATTGACCGGCACGTGGAAGCTGTTTGTATAGAACTCCTTATCGGTAATTCCCGGAATTATTCCGTAGCGCTCCTTGTCCATCTTTATGAACCGTCCGGAAAGTCCCTCCGCAGGCGTTGCCAGAAGCGTGTAATTCATTCCCTTTTCCTTGGACCTGTCGTCCAGGAACTTACGCATGCGCCCCACTATTTCGAGTCCCTTTGCCTGCGCCTCTTCGCTCTCCGCATGATGCCGTCCGTAGAGAGCCTTGAGCGTTTCCGCCAGTCCAATGAACCCCACAGAAAGAGTACCGTGCTTTATTACTTCGCGAATTTCGTCGTTCCAACCGAGACTTTCTGAATCGATCCACACCCCCTGCCCCATGAGAAACGGGAAATTGCGGACGCGCTTGCGTGCCTGAATCTCAAAGCGGTCGTCAAGCTGCTGAGCAACCATCTCCATGAGGTACTGCAAACCATCGAAAAAGCGATCTTCGTCCCCTTTGGCCTCTATGGCAAGCCGCGGCAGATTTATCGACGTAAAACTGAGATTGCCTCTCCCCGGAGCAATCTCCCGTGTGCGGTCGTGAACATTGCCCATAACGCGCGTACGGCATCCCATATACGCGATCTCCGTCTCCGGATGTCCCGGCTTGTAGTACTGAAGGTTGAAAGGAGCGTCTATAAAGGAAAAGTTGGGAAAAAGACGCTTTGAACTCACACGGCACGCAAGCTGGAAAAGATCAAAATTAGGATCCCCTTCATTGTAGTTGACGCCGGATTTGACCCTGAAAATCTGTATCGGGAAAATCGGAATTTCCCCCTGCCCCAAACCGCGCTCCGTCGCAAGAAGCATATTTCGTACGACCATGCGCCCTTCCGGCGATGTGTCCATTCCGTAATTTACGGAGCTGAACGGCGTCTGCGCCCCGGCACGGCTATGCATAGTGTTGAGATTATGTATCAAAGCCTCCATCGCCTGATACGTCGCAGAATCCGTCTCTTCTCTGGAATGAGAAACGGCAAAATTATGAACTCTCAGCGCCGTATCAGAATCCGTCAGGGTGCCCAGCCATTCCAGCTCGGCTGAATCATAAGCCTCCGACCCTGCCAGCTGCGGTCCGCATCCCACGCGCGACGAGATCTCGTCCACTGCCGCCTTGACATCGTCTTTCGATATCCGAACCCCGGGAGCGAGCAGCTCCAGAGCCTTGAGCAAATTGGACACGACACACTTACGATATGTCTTCACAACTCCGGGCGCCAGACCATAATCAAAATTAACAATCGACTGCCCACCGTGCTGATCATTCTGGTTGGACTGCACCGCTATACATGCCAAAGCGCAATAACTGCGAATATCATTAGGCTCCCGCAGATAGCCGTGCCCGGTCGAAAAACCGCCGTTGAACAACTTGATAAGGTCGATCTGGCAGCATGTCGTGGTCAATGCATAGAAGTCAAAGTCGTGTATGTGAATGTCGCCCTCGCGGTGAGCCTTGGCCTGCTGAGGCGTCAGCAGGTACTTCTCATTGTAATCTTTGGCGCCTTCGCTGCCGTACTTCAGCATCATACCCATGGCAGTGTCGCCGTCGACGTTCGCGTTGTCGCGCTTCATATCGCTGTCGATTGCATCAGCCAGAGTGAGTTCGTCGAAGACACGCATCAGATGCGTCTTCATCTCTCGTGTCCTCGTGCGCGACGCTCTGTAGAGGATGTACGACTTCGCCACGTCCTCAAATCCCTCGTGCATCAGCGCCTTCTCGACAACGTCCTGTATCTGCTCAACAGTCGGATCTGCATCGGGATACTCTTTCAGGAGCTCCGCCTCAACACGGCGCGAAACACGCTCCGCATCCTCCTGCGTACCGTGCCCTTCCGCACACATCGCCTTGCGAACCGCCTCGATAATCTTGTCCGCGTCGTACCTGACTACACGCCCGTCTCTCTTGACAATATTACTGAACATCAGAAACCCCGAAATGAAATCGCAGTACTCGTTTGAAGGCACCGAAACGCTGGAAACCGAACCAACGCCACGGAGGACAGCGTCACGCTGCGCACCGCACTTTTGATGACTCCCTTTTACTCCATACCGGACAAGTATGCAAGGCATAAATTTGCATGTTTTGCACAGCCATTCATTAGCGTTTTGAAATCAACATGTTGCATCACAAATAAAATTCTGGGCCAGACTCGCACAGGCTGCGTACGTCGTCAATATACCAAATATTGTGTAATTGGACCTGTTTAAACGCTATTTGTAGCGCCAAGCCTCGCCGAATACAATTTTGCCCGGAAACTGCGCGCCTTTCACGCCTGCCTGCATCCGGAGCTGACAACGCACGCTGCAGCACCCGCGGGGCCGCGCCCCGCACAGGCGCGCCGCAACATCGCGGCGTTCCCGGAAAACGAACACAAAAACGTCCGTCCCGCCGTCAGAAGCCCAACTTTCTGAACCTCGGCCGTCTGGGTCTGTCGGCGTCTTCTCCCATGAGCCTTCTGCGCTGCTCGTGGTACTCGGAAAATCCCCCCTCGAACCAGGTAACGGAACCGTCTTCCTCAAACGCAAGGATGTGCGTAGCTATGCGGTCGAGAAAATACCTGTCGTGGCTGACCGTCATGACGCATCCGCCGAAATCCTGCAGGCCTTCTTCCAGAGAGCGCAGCGTGCCGACATCAAGGTCATTCGTAGGTTCGTCAAGGAGCAGCAGATTTCCCCCGGAACGAAGCATCCGGGCGAGATGAACGCGATTGCGTTCTCCTCCCGAAAGAGCAGATACCACTTTCTGCTGGTCTGCTCCTTTAAAGTTGAACCGGCTGCAATAAGCGCGTCCATTCATCATCGTCTTGCCGGCAAGGGATACAAATTCAGACCCTCCGGTTATCTCTTCGTAAACAGTATGCGTGCCGGTAAGCTCATCACGCATCTGATCTACATACGAGAGCATAACTGTATCGCCCACGACAAGTTCTCCGGAAACGGGCTTAAGCTGCCCCGTGATGAGTTTGAACAGCGTCGTCTTACCGGCTCCGTTCGGCCCGATCACGCCCACGATTCCGCCGCGAGGCAAATCGAAATTCATGTGCTCAAACAGAATTCTGTCCCCAAACCCCATAGAAACATCACGCGCCCTTACAACTATGTTGCCGAGCCTGGGCCCCGGCGGAATCCTTATCCTGAGCTCATCTTCTCTGGCGTCGGCCTCCTGCGAGACAAGTTCCTCGTACCTGCGCACACGGTCGCGCCCTTTCGCACGCCGTCCGGACGGCGTCGTATGAACCCATCGCAGTTCGTTTTCTATCAGTTTTCTTCTGGACTCGGCCTGTTTCGCCTCCCGCTCAAGCATTGCCTGCTTCTGCACAAGCCAGGCTTCGTAATTTCCCTTGTACGGGAATGTATGCCCGGAATCGAGCTCAAGTATCCACTCTGTCACGTTGCTGAGAAAATACCTGTCATGTGTGACCACAACCAGCGTTCCCTTGAACTCCTTCAAATAAGCCTCAAGCCACGCCACCGACTCCGCATCCAGATGATTGGTCGGCTCGTCAAGGAGCAAAATGTCAGGCTTTGAAATAAGCAGCCTGCAAAGCGCGACACGCCTGCGCTCCCCGCCGGACAGCGGAGCCACTGGAGAATCCGCCGGGGGTAGCCTCAGCGCATCCATGGCGATCTCTACAAGATGGTCAAGCTCCCACAAGTTGTCCGCGTCTATCCTGTCCTGCAGTTCCCCCATTTCGTCGTTGAGTTTGTCCATCTCATCGTCCGGCATTTCCTCGCCAAGGAGTCCGCAAATTTCATCGTATCTGTCCAGCACAGCCTTTAGTGACGCCACACCTTCTGAAACACACTCCATGACGGTCTTTGCAGGATCAAGCTCCGGTTCCTGCGGCAGGTACCCGATCTTAAGTCCGGGAGCGCGTATGCACTGCCCCATGAAATCGTTGTCCACCCCGGACATAATGCGCAAAAGCGACGATTTTCCTGATCCGTTCGCCCCAATAACACCTATATGAGCCCCGTGGAAAAAAGACAGACACACATCGTCCAGAACCGTTTTTTTCTCATGCTGCTTGGTCAGGTTTACAAGCGTAAACGCGTATTCTCCGGCCATTTCAGCCCCCTGTGTTTGTGTACTTGAAATATTTGTTTAATACCATCAGCGATATCAGCTTTTCCCGCCTTTTATCCCTGAACCTGTCCACATGCCGGTGCGCATTGAGGATTATCTTCTCAGCGGCGTCAGTATGTTTCGAATAAAAGTCCAATTTGTCCGGCAGATCTTCAAAATCGTTTCGGACGCACACATAGTGAACATCCGGCAGAAGAGTTCCCTCCATGAACCATGTCTCGTATTCGGGAATCGGCATGACTGCCAGAGAGTTGGACGACATTACCCACTTCAGGTTGCTTGAAACATCGTTGCCTTCTACCGCCAGAATAAATTTGAAGCGCAGCTGTTCAGAAAGCGTCATTTTCCCGGTTTTCCATTTGTCCGGATCTGAAGACGACCCCGACGTGTCGCCAAGATCACAGAACGGCGCCCCGTAAAATTTTCTAAACAGCCGCTGTCTCTTCGGCTTGTCGCGCACCTTCCCTCTGAATATCGCGGCATTTTGTTTCTCTGCAAACGACAGCCTGTCGTCTACAAAATTGAAATGCCTCACTTTATTCAAATTCAGCAGGACAGACGCAGTATTGTCGCCGTGTATAGGACGGCTCTTCACAATTGACGGCCATTCTGGAACCTCAGTTATATCTCCAGGCAGGAACAGCCAGCGCAGATGATTCGGAAAGTATCGCGTATACTCATGCGAATCGAAGAAATACATGACCATTTTCCGCGGCAGCTTGTGTCTTCGCAGTTCCGGTGCAGACTCCGGCAGCGGCCAGAGTTTGCTCATGCGGCAATAGTAATTCACCCTGTTCTGAATTTCTGCAGCATCAGCCCTCTCTTCCGCTTCCTTCAGCAGGGAAGGAAGCGCCGGCCGGAACAACGCCCCCGGCAGCAGACAGCCCAACAGGCCGGAGACGTACCTCGGGAACTTACTGTTCCTGCCGTTGGACAATGCATACCCTGCGGCATGCAGCCATCCGCCGCCATTTTGAGAACCTGACGACATACGACCAGACCGTTACCTCGGTGTTGACACATCAGACACGCGCACCGTCACCCAGTTGTCCGGAAGCGTCATGATTACGGACGGCCCATTTGTAGACAGCAGATCAAGCGTGGAAAGATCGACCTCAGGAGGCCAAACCAGAGATTTGTTGCCCAGATCAGAAATTACGCCGCAGATATCGTCGTACGTGACCTGCGCCCTGGAAAAATCCGGGTTCTCTTCGTTGCGCCTTTCCAGAATTTCAATGGCGTCTTCCACAGTCGCAAGATTTAATGCCGTTAGTTCCACCTTCAGCGCACGGCGCGATTTCACCACTGGGGGAACAATTGTGGCATACGCCATAACAAGCGTGGCGGCAATCACAAGCAATTCCACCGGACTTATACGCCCTGATCTGCCGGAATCCATCATACGCGCACCGTGAGCATCGAAACAAATCCGCCCTCCGCCGGAGAAGCGGAAAAATCACCCATACATGCCGGAATCAAACACGATCTGCCTGCCGGTATTGTAAAATCTCCGGCCGCAGTCGTCAGTTTCACCGGCGACGCCGGGACAAACATCGCGCAGAAAGAGGTACCATCGCCCGCAAAGTCCTCCCGGTCTGTCAGCATATAGCGTTCCATCGAAAAATAATCGCACCTTAACACTCGATCCCGGCGGTTGCATTGATTCGACGGAGTCATGGGGACGGCGTCGATCATGCCGATATCCGGCATATGCCAGTCTATCACGTTGAGCGCTTCTTCTATATGAAGCTGCCGCCCCCGCCCGTCCGGCCCGACCCTGTTCCAGTCAAACACACGGTAAGTCGTGTTGGAATTCTGCTGCACCTCGAAAATCAGACATCCATCGCATATTGCGTGCACAAGGCCGCCGGGAATGAACACCGCCTTGTCCCTTACCACGTCCACATACGATATCTGCTCTTCAAGCGTCTTGCTCTTTATCGCGTCTCGAAAGATTCTGGGCCCCACTCCGCGTTTGAGACCCGCACATATCCTGGCCCCTTCCGGGGCGTCAAGAATGTACCACATCTCCGTCTTCGCTTCCCCGCCGCAGCGTCCGGCAGACTCATCGCTCGGATGCACCTGAAGACTGAGCTTCTGCTTGGCGTCAATTATCTTGAAAAGCAACGGAAATTTAGATCCGGCACAATGCGTTCCCAGAAGTTCAGAACCGAACTCTTCGCACAAGGAAAGAAGCGTCCTCCCGGCAAGCTCGCCGTTTTCCACCACGCTCATCCCGTCCGGATGCGCGCTGATCTCCCACGACTCCGCGCACGGACACGGCGTTCCGGTTCTGGAAAATTTCTCTCCAATCCGGGTACCGCCCCAAATATAGTCTTTGTATACAGGTTTAAATAAAAGCGGATACAACATGCCAAACCTCACTGAATTGCCACAGACGCCCTGATTTTATCATACAGGCGGAACACATCGCAAGGAAACGCGGAAAAGAGAGGCTGCAAAATCGCAACCCATCAAGGTAAAGCATGAAATACCATCGGGATAAAGTATGAAATAATTGAACCAGAACGAGACAATAAGCCCCGCAAAAACTAGCAGATGTTTCTCTGAAATTCACCTGCAATGTTATTACCCCATTTTACAGGCCGATCCTGTGGCCACGAATTTGCCCAACTTATAGCAAATTCCTTCCCGTCAAGGTAAGCAGAAAGCAAATTCCAACGTTCGCAACATAACTCTTTTGCCGACATCGGCAGGAAATACATATATCGTGACCATGAATCTTTGACAAATTCAGCGACCCACGATACGGAACAAAAAAAACACCTCTAAATTCCACGTTTCGCCTTTCTCCTAAAGGTTCACGAAAGCTTACAAGAATGACTCATGATATTTCCCGATACCCCCTTTACATCCCATTCATAGCCTTCCTATCAATATCGGTTATTGCGGTATGCATTGCGTGATGTTTTGACTTGGATCGAGATCGTTCTTTTCCCATCAGTAGCTGGTGCCATAAGATCAACACTGGGGTATTTCCCAAGGTGATGGCAACATTTATCTTTCGTACGGACAGATTATATGCAACGTAAAACTGCCCGGCAGTTCATATAAATTGTGATCTTCCTGCCGACATGATAGTGAGCCTCCCGACGTCATACGACAACCCTCTTTAAAAGTATGCTCTGGAGAAGTATTTTTCAGAGAATTTTCACCATAATCGCGGCACATTGTGTCATAAAGACAGGCACTGTACGCACTGAAGGTACGCTGACGAGATCCGTGAAAATGCCGATGACGGCGCCGAACTGTACGCACGTCTGCGCCGCAATGGGTAAAGAAACCGCCTAGAGCGCTAACTGTATGGCGCGGCGCCTCTACCCGAAAAGCACTGCTTCCCCGAGCATGGAGCCATCCAACAACCTCTACACCTCGATCCACAGGATTGTCTCGCTAAACGGAACGACCGCAATACAGGCATACCGCATGGCTTCATGAAAACTGTTCCATTTAACCAGCAGCGCACTTGAAGAATCGAAAGAGTGTCTACGCCATTTTGGGCATAAAGTCCTTTCGTCCCTAATCGGCTGCTGGCACACGGAACAAATTCAACAGCACTTCAATATACAGTTTGTATTGTTTCCATCTTAGTCACTATAGCGATCCAATACGTCTCGCGCATCCGCATCTCCCTGATCCGCGGCCATCCGATACCACCTCACAGCTTCACGCTCATCTTTCTCAACGCCATTGCCATTCATATAGCAATTACCAAGATTGTATTGCGCGGCCGCATCTCCCTGATCCGCGGCCAAGCGGTACCACTTCACTGCTTCACGTTCGTCCTTCTCAACACCTGTACCTTCCGCATAGCAAAAACCAAGATTGTTTTGCGCATTCGCATATCCCTGATCCGCGGCCAATCGGTACCACTTCACTGCTTCACGCTCATCTTTCTCAACGCCATTGCCATTCATATAGCAATTACCAAGATTGTATTGCGCGGCCGCATCTCCCTGATCCGCGGCCAAGCGGTACCACTTCACTGCTTCACG
>CASEAR010000089.1 GCA_949285835.1 uncultured Verrucomicrobiota bacterium
TCCTCGCGCAATGGCAGAGGAGGTCTCCTCACCATGATTTTCCCGGCCACGAAGCGCCCCTTCATACGAAGACTGAAGAACCTGCGCCGGACAACCATCCATAAGGCATTGCGCAGCATCATGAAAGAAGTCCATGCCTGCGGCATCAGAATCGACTATCTCGTGACCGACAACGGCTCCGAATTCATCAATGAAAAGAAACTCAAAGAAATCACCGGCTCCACTATCTACGTCACCCACGCTTTCGCTGGTTGGGAGATAGGCGTGATCGAAAACTTCAATCGCCTCACACGCCGCTTCTATCCCAAAGACACCGACTTCTACAAGGTGACCGACGAAGAAATCGCCCACCTGCAGCACCTTCTCACAAACTACCCCCGTCCATCGTTCCTCAACAAGAAAGCCTGCGCATGAAAATCTTCTCCATCCTACCACCCTCGCTGCGTCATTTTACTTGCATTTCTCAACGATAATCAGCCGCGTCTGCCGGAAAACGAAAAGCGGCGGAATCCGGCATAGCACTCGCTGGAAGACGGTCCGTTATGCATGGCCGGCGGAATACTTCCGTATTGCGGCGGTAAGACGCCGTTCTCCGCTTCCCTTTGCGGTGAAACGCCGTCCGCTGTAAGCCGTATCAGGACGGTTTTGCTGCGCGAGGTCTGTTCCCCTCGTCTAAGCGGGTTTGGACGTAGCGGGCGGGACAGCTCAATTGCTGCCTGCGCCCCTGCAATAATCCGCATAGCGAATCCGGCGTGCCCGAACTGTAGCCGAAAGCGTCGGGGTGAGCAGACGCGGCATTCGGTGGCAATGTCCATGGCGGAATAATAAGATGCGGTGCAGCGTTCCGGATGTGAGCCGGTTCCGAAGAGGGTCTCGCTCCGGCCGTGCCGTCATACGCGGCTGGGTGGGGTGAATACGCGTGCCTTGTAAGTCATCTGCGGGGTGGATCCGCGTATGGGCCGTAACATTCGCCGCTGCAGGATTACGACAGCCCACCACGCATGCGCGTTTTCGCCGTGTTTTACGTCTGTACGCGAAATTTTGCTTTCACGGCGGATGTGCCGTCCGGCAAATGGTGCCTTCTGAAATCAGCGTAAAATGCAAGCCCCCATGGACAAGCGCTTTTTTTCATGGTTTAACGTTTTGGCAGGCGCCGCTCCTGCGTGGAGGATGGTACGTCTGTCCCGCCGGGCCGGTTGTTTCGGACGGCGGCGCGAGCCGTAAGTCCGGCGGGGCACAAGGGTTTTACTTCGGTTTGCGCACGGCGATAATTCTGTCCACGTAGATGTTTTTTACAGCGTCTTTGCAGGGCTGCACATAGACGGTATGCGAGTGTTCTTTTGTGTGCGTTATCGGGCCGCCCGGGGCTTTAACCCACTTGTATTCTGTTTCGGAGAGGTCTTTTGTCTTGAGAGTTATGAAGTTGTTCATGGGAGGGGAGACTCCGATATTCACAGCGGAGGCCTCGTCCTTTGAATTGACACCCCGATCGATTCGTACTGACAGAAATACATCCCATTCGTCTTGCGGAGGAAGGTTGTATATGAAAAACTGCGCCGCCCATACGGTGTTGTTTCCGGACAACCGCACGGCAGCTCCGTCGGAGGCGGCTTTGTCGGCCACAATTTTTGAGCCGTACCTTATGATTGACATGTCCTGAAACTCAATCCAGTCTTCCGGACTGATGTCTGCGACGAAATCCGGTTTTTCAGGTTTTTTTCTTTCGATTTCCAGAATTTCCTCGAGTTCTTTGCGGCTGCCTCCCTGAATGTAGCAGCGGACTTTGGCCGCGTCCCAGTTCCTGAAAAATCTTTCATGCCGCGCTTCTGTTCCGGCGCGCCATGAAAGGCCGCGTTTTGCGGCTTCCCTGTCGAACTCCGCCCTGCGGAGCAGGAGCGGGCAGTCCACCGCCATGCGCAGATTTTCGACATGCTTCAGGAAAACCGGCATATTTTTCACGGAATCCGCGGCCTGTTCCATAAGTTTGTCCGCAGTATACAGGAAGTCAAAGTTTATGTAGGGACTCATAACGGAGGTCTTTTCCCTGAGCCCGCCGCCGCATTTCAGGATATTCTCATGCGACAGCTTTATGTATGCAATAATCTGCTCCGCCGCCGGTCCATAGCAGCCTTCGGCGAATTCCCGTACGAGTTTTTCAGGATCGAGAGACGGGTCCCAGAGCATTCTTGCTATTATCCAAGTCCGCATTGCGGCATTTTCCGCACCGGGAGTCATCCATGAGTCTTCCGCGAAATAGCCCATGACCTGTTTTTTCCGGGAGAGCCATTTTATGGACTCGCAAATCGGGAAAATATTGGGGGTGGGCTGCAGGAACCCGAAGAAGTTGACCGTGTGATCCCATATGAGAAGCCGTTTGGAAATTTCGCACCAACCTTCTATGTCTTCGCCGAGTTTTTTGTTGGGGCCTGCGAAAAGCGGGTACGCGTAGTCTACGTGTATGGTCATGGGGAACGGGATGATATATTCCGGTACCGACATGCCTTCCGGAGGGGAAAAACTCCAGTGGTAGGGATTGAATGAAAGCACGGCATCCGGAAAAACCTTGCGGACGCGAGCGGAGATGTCCAGCATCATGTCCAGACGCGGCGCCGATGGCGCGGATCCGTGCTTCTCCGCGAATTTCCGGCTCTCCGGGTCCATATCCCAGCCCCAGTCCATGTCGTGTACGTTGAACACGACGGACCTGTAGTCTTCGAGTTTCCGCAGTCTCTCCACAATGGAGTCTGCCATGATGCGCCGTATTTCCGGGTTCATCATCAGAGTTTGTCCGCCGGCGTTCCAGCCTGGGATTTTCTTTCCTTTTTCGCCTAGAAGCGTCCAGAAATTTGCGTCGCCTCCCTTGACTGCCCACCATGATTCCCAGTCGTCTATTTCCGGTGCGGACGGGGTGTACGACCGTCCGTGCGACCGACCGTTGAGCAGGTTATGCGCAGCGTATTCGTCATTATGGGCTTCGCTGGAAAAAACCTCTCTGTATTCGAAACGCGGTTTCTGCTTTTCTCCGGGAACGTATACGGTCAGGTCCGGCGCGGAGGGCACGTGCGTATAGTCCGGAGAAAACCATTTGACGCCGGCATATCTGTCAAGGAACCAGTTTACGCCGTACATGACGCCTCTGGGTGTATCCGCCGTTATAATGACATTGCGGCCTGACGGGCGTATTTCAAAGCCGTCCCTGCCGAGTTTGCCGCGTATCCGGCCGGGATACAGATCGTCGATTACCGGGCCGTCCATGCCGACGATTATCATTGGAGCTCCCGAAAACGATTCTGCGTGTTCTATCGGGAAAAAATCGGCTCCGGTAATTTTGCCCAGATATTCTGCCAGAGTGACGGCTGCGCTGAGCGATACGATATTTTTTGTATCTGCCGCAAATATGCGGTATGCCGCATTCCCGTTTGAGGCGATTTTAATGTTCCGGGCGTCCGGCTTCTCCGGTTTCAATGTGCCCGGAACGTAATGTGCGGCTTCGGGCGCCAGATACATGGCCGCCGTCTCTTCCAGCTTTATGGACGCAGCGGTATCGCATGGCTCTTCAGTCGCCGATATCGACACGCCGTCAAATACAGCCGTTCCGGAGTCCCCTTTTTTTCTGAGGTAAATCAGGATCTGATCGGCTTTTTCCGGCGCCTTTACGACGGCGGAAAATTCTTTCCAATCATGGCTGCCGCCAGTATAAAAAAGCACCCTTTCATTCAGTCCCGGCAAAATCCGTGCGCCTCTCCACGATCCGTCGACATTCTCCCCGCGGAAGCTCAGCTGGACGAATACGGCATTGTCTCCGGCGTCTTTGGCGCGGATTTTCGCCGATATTCTGTAATTCAGGCCGCCTGATATGCGCATTTTGTCCTGACATGCCCAGCCCGACCGCAGGACGAGAGCCCTGCCGGTATCCACTCCCGCGCCGTCCTGCACGCAGCCCTTGACCACTCCGGGGCCCCACCATCCGGAAGCGCCGTTCTCAAAGCCGCCGTTTTTAACGATTTCGTCCGGCAGCGCTGGTGCAGTGGGGGCTTCCGAGGTCTCAACGATCTGCACATTGTCAAAAAACGCAGTTCCGGATTTGCCCCCGTGCCTCAAGTATATGAGCGTCTGATCTGCGCCTTCAGGGATTTTCAGTACGGCTGAGAACCTGCGCCAGCCGTGCGAGCCGCCGGTTTTGAAAACGGCGGGTTCGTCGTTCCCGCATACGGTTACGGAGTCAGGGCCGTACCATTTGGGCCCCAGATTGCCTCCGCGGAAACTGATTTGCACATAAACCGAGTCCGGCTCTGTGCCGTCGCACTTTATG
>CASEAR010000090.1 GCA_949285835.1 uncultured Verrucomicrobiota bacterium
GACGACTGTGGGACGGTTGCTTGCAGAGAAACTCTGCGTGCCGTTTGTCGATATGGACAATGAAACGGAAAAGCTGGCGCACTGTTCCATACCGGACATATTCAGAATGTCCGGTGAAGCCACGTTCAGAAAGCTGGAAACCATGGCAGCTGAACTTCGTCTTGCGGCTCCGGGCGGATTTGTTATGGCGTCCGGAGGCGGGTTTCCCGTGTCAGAGGAAAACAGGCGCATTGTGCGCACGACCGACGCTGTGGTTTTCAATTTGGACGTCGGAGTGGAAGAGGCACTACGCCGGGTTCGTGGATCGTCGCGTCCGTTGGCGGCGGATAAAGATGTTTTTTGCAGGCTCCACGCACAGCGCTCTGCGATCTATTCTGGTTTTTGTGATTTGAGTTTTGATGTAAACGGCATTGATCCAAAGACGGTTGCGGAGCAAATGGCCGGCGTTTTGGAAAGTATGGGAGAATAAGAGATGATACTGGTATTGAAGCATGGTATTCAAAAAGATGAAACGGAGAGCCTTTGTTCTGTCCTGTCGGCAAAGTACGGAGTGCAGACAAACCCTATTATTGGTTCGGAGTCCACAATAATCGGCCTCGTTGGCGATACGAATCTGATTCCCGTTTCCGAGTTGGAGAACCTCGTCGATGTCGAGCGCGTAGTCAAAGTGCAGGAGCCGTATAAACGTGCGAATCGGAAGTTCCATCCGGATAATACTATTGTTGACGTCTGCGGCGTAAAAGTCGGCGGCGATAAGGTTGTCGTGGCGGCCGGGCCGTGCGCCGTGGAATCAGCACAGCAGATCGACGCCATTGCGGAAGCGGTGGCTTCATCCGGCGCGTCGCTGCTGCGCGGAGGGGCTTTCAAACCTCGGACTTCTCCGTACTCCTTTCAGGGACTTAAGGCGGAAGGGCTGCTCTATCTGATGAAAGCCTCCAAAAAATACGGCCTGCCGGTGGTTTCCGAGATTACAAATCCATCGCAGATCGATTTGTTTGTGGACTATGTGGACGTAATACAGGTAGGCGCACGCAATATGCAGAACTTTGAACTGCTCAAAGAACTCGGGCATGTGCGTAAGCCTGTGCTTTTGAAGCGTGGATTCTCAAATTCCATTGATGAGCTGCTCATGTCTGCTGAGTACATAATGTCCGGAGGGAATCAAAACGTAATTTTATGCGAGCGCGGCATACGCACCTTTGAGACATCTACCCGCAATACTCTGGACATAAGCGCGGTCCCGGTGCTCAAGGCCAAAACACATCTTCCCGTCTTCATCGACCCGTCTCACGCCGCAGGGCAGGCCTCCCTGATAGAGCCTCTGGCCATGGCGGCAATCGCCGCTGGCGCTGACGGGCTTGAGATTGAAGTGCATAACAATCCAAAATGTGCGCTTTCCGACGGCCCGCAGTCGCTTACGCCGGAAGTTTTCGACAGCCTGATGAAAAAGCTTGCCCAACTGGCCGCCGTTATCGGACGTGAGATGTAATCTCTTTTTGCACAGTAAATATCTTGCGGGTGACATATGACAATCGAAGTTCACGCAGCCGGGGGGAGTTGTCCGATTTATGTAGGCGACGGCGTTTTCAGCAGTCTTGGGGAGATTACTGAGCGCCACATACGCGGCGTCCGGGCGACTGTGGTTTCAGACGCCAATGTCGGAAATTTTTACATGGATCGGGCTCTGGAGTCACTCAGATGCGCCGGCATTTCTGCCGAAGGCATCTGTGTGCCCGCCGGCGAGGGATCAAAGTCCATCGAAATGCTGTGTACTCTGTGGAACACGCTGCACGGGTACGGAATGACGAGGTCGGATGCCGTCGTGGCGCTTGGCGGCGGTGTGGTTGGAGATCTGGCCGGATTCGCCGCGGCGACTTTTATGCGCGGGTGTCCGGTCGTACAGGTTCCGACATCGCTTCTTGCGCAGGTGGACTCCTCCATAGGCGGAAAAACCGCTATAGATATGCCGTACGGTAAAAATCTCATCGGTGCATTTCACCAGCCGGCGGCGGTCGTTACTGATCCTCAGCTGTTGTCTACCTTGCCACCGGACCGGTTTACGGAGGGGATGGCGGAGGTGGTTAAATACGGATGCATCTGCGATGCAGAGCTTTTCTGCGGGATTGAGAACGGTACTGTCGGTACGGAAGAGATCGTCGTGCGCTGCGCAGAGATCAAAGCCGGAGTAGTCTCTCGTGATGAGTTTGATTCCGGCGAGAGGATGAAGCTCAATTTCGGGCACACCGTGGGGCACGCAGTGGAAAACGTCATGGGGTACGGCTGGATTTCTCACGGAGAGGCCGTGTCGGTCGGGATGGTGGCTTCGGCGCGTCTCGGCGAGCGCATGGGGATTACGGCGTCGGGCGTTTCGGAACGTCTGGCCGCGCTATTGACGTCTCTCGGGCTGCCGGTGAAATGCGAATTCGGCGTATCCGATCTGTCTCGTGCCCTGCTGGCGGACAAGAAGATGTGTTCTAAAGGCATACGCTTCGTAATGCTCAGGGACATCGGAGTATCGGAATGCGTGACTGTCGCTTCTGAAGACCTGCTTAAATCACTTGAATGGGTGATTGGACAATGACCGTAACCATACATCCTTCACGGCTGAGGGGCGTTGTCAATGTGCCTCTTTCCAAGAGTCTGCTCCACAGGGAGATAATTTGTGCAGCTCTGGCGGGATGCAGCGTCGCGTCCGTTCCGCCTGTGTCGGAGGACATTTCAGCGACAAAGAGGTGTGCTGCGGCACTGCTGCGCGGCGGCGGCGTACTTGATTGCGGGGAATCCGGGACGACATTGCGCCTTTTGCTCCCCGTGGCTGCGGCGCTGGGGGTTCAGTGCATTTTTACGGGGCGCGGCCGTCTGCCCATGCGTCCGATGCGCGAATACGACGCTGCGCTTGCGGGGAGCGGATGCCGGTTGGCATTCCCGGATTCAGGGGAGAGCCTCCCTTTGTCTGTTTCAGGGCGTATGCGTCCCGGCGTTTACACGCTTCCGGGCAATGTGAGTTCACAGTATGTGTCCGGTATGCTGCTTGCTCTTCCGCTCCTTGACGGAGATTCCCGTCTCCTCCTTTCGTCGCCTTTGGAATCGGTCTCCTACATAAACATGACTTTGAGCGTCATGCGGAGGTTTGGTGTGGAGTTGTCCGGGGACGCTTCTTCCGGCTGGTCCGTATGCGGACGATGCACATACCGCGGAAAATTGTCCGGAGAGTGCGAACCGGACTGCTCGCAGGCGGCGTTCTGGATATTGGCATCGGTGCTCGGTAACGATGTGACGGTGGGCAATTTTCACGGTTCGCAGCTGCAGGGGGACGCGGCATTCGGTCATCTGGCAAACGAGATACTGAGTCATCAGGGCGGCGGCGTTCTGTGCATGGATGTCTCGCAGACTCCCGACATTGTGCCGCCGCTGGCTGCCGCCGCCGCATTTTCCGGAAGCGTCGTTGAGTTCATCAAAGCCGGGCGTCTCAGACTTAAGGAAAGCGACAGGATAGCGACGACGTGTTCTGTCCTTCGGGCTTTGGGTGTTCGCTGTGATGAGTCTGCAGACGGTTTTCGTGTTTACGGACGCGGGGTGGATGCGGTCCTGAACGGCGGTGAAGTGGATGGAGCGGGCGATCACAGGATTGTGATGACCGCGTCTGTGCTCGCAACGCGCGCCGAAGCTCCCGTTGTCATTTCCGGAGCGGAGGCTGTCGCTAAATCATATCCGGTTTTTTTTGACGACTATAAATCTCTGGGAGGAATTGTTTCGTGAGTTCTATATACGGCGAGATGCTTAAAGTATCACTTTTCGGCGAGTCCCACGGCGGCGGAATTGGCGTGGTTATTGACGGCCTCCCTCCGGGCGAAAAGATAGATCTGGACCTCGTAAACGCGCATATGGCCAGGCGTGCGCCGGGCCGGGCGCAGTGGTCCACAAAACGCAAAGAGCAGGACGCCGCGGAGATACTCTCCGGATTTATAGACGGGCATACGTGCGGCACGCCGCTTGCGGCTGTTATACGTAATTCGGATACGCGATCGGGCGACTATTCAGATTTTGCCTCAGTGCCGCGTCCGGGACATGCCGATTACACCGGAAGCCTCAGATATGGCGGCGCAAACGACATACGTGGCGGCGGACACTTTTCAGGACGGCTGACCGCTCCGCTTACGTTTGCCGGGGCTTTGTGCATTCAGATCCTGGCACGCCGCGGCATCAAAGTGGGAGCCCGCATACTTGAAATTGCCGGAATAAAGGACGATTCTCCATTTTCCGAAACCGCATCTCTCGACTTCCCTGTAGTTGGAGCAGGCGCGGCTGAACGCATGAAGGAGGCGATTTCATGTGCGGCAAATGAATGTGATTCTGTCGGCGGCGTGGTGGAGTGCGTATGTTCTGGAATGCCCGCCGGCGCAGGCGACCCGTTTTTTGGCGGACTTGAGAGCCGCATAGCCGCCATGATGTTCTCTGTCCCCGCGGTAAAAGGGGTGGAGTTCGGCGCTGGTTTTGCTGCGGCACGAGCAAGAGGATCGTCGAATAACGACGGCTTTTGCTTGAGAGAGGGCCGTGTTTGGCGGGAGTCGAATAACGCAGGAGGGGCGGAGGGGGGCATTACCAATGGCATGCCGGTGGTTTTCAGGTGTGCATTTAAGCCGACTCCCAGCATTTGCGCAGACCAGAATTCGATTGATTTGAGAAAAATGGAGGAAACCCGCATCAGGATAAAGGGACGCCATGATCCGTGCATCGTTCCGAGAGCGGTCCCCGTAGTTGAAAGCGCAGTTGCGGTCGTCCTTCTTGACATGCTTATGACCCGGGCGTCTGCTTCTCCCTGGAACGGCGCCGGCTTCGGAGGTTGAAAACTATGACAGAGTGTACATCAGGCAGGAAAATACTTCTCATAAACGGCCCGAATCTTGATATGCTCGGCAAACGCGACCCGGGTCATTATGGTACGTTTACTCTCAAGGATGTTGAAAACGCGTTCAGGACAAAAGCCTCGGAGCTTGGATTTTGTGCTGAATTTTTTCAGTCGAATTCAGAAGGCGCTATAATAGACGCCATTCATGGGGCCATGGGCAGAGTGCTTGGGATTGTTATTAACGCGGGCGCTTACACGCACTACAGTTTTGCGATACTGGACGCAATCTCACTCACGCGTTTGCCCGTGATGGAGGTGCATATTTCGAATATTCATGAACGGGAGCCGTTTCGGCACGTGTCTGTGATTTCTCCTGCATGCGTAGGCCAGGTGTGCGGGCTGGGACTCGAGAGTTACACCATCGGGCTGGAAAAACTGGTACGTGAACACATCTGCGCGGCAGACGGCGTAAATTCCAATTCGTCCGGTTCGTCTGAGACTCCAGGAACGACTCTCGATGGGTGCCGCAGACAAATAACAGAGATTGATTACCAGATTGCAGGGCTCCTGTGCCGAAGAATGGAGATATCGGACGCCGTGGCCAGAGTAAAAGGCGAATGCGGTGGAATGATATACGATCCGGCGCGAGAAGATTCAGTGATCAATTCTGTGCGGGCTATGTTGCCTCCGGGCTGCGGAGAAGCGGCAGAAGCATGCTGGCGTACAATAATGCGTACATCGCGGGAAAGGCAGTACGAGCTGCTTTTTTCGCAGCTGCGTAATCAGAACGCTGCCGCAATACTTCCGGACAGCGCTGACGGCGATTTGTCGTTTGTGCGCAGGGTTGCCTTCGGCGGAACCGCGGGTTCCTATTCTGAGCTGGCTTCTGCAACGATGTTCCCCGACGCGGAGTTGTACCCGGCTGAAACTTTTGCCGACGCATGTTCTATGCTGTTCTGTGACAATGCCGCAGACGCAGTCGTTCTTCCCATTGCCAATACCACGGGTGGATCTGTTGATACTGTATACAGGCTGCTTAACAGGAATCTGTTTATCGCCAGAAGCATAGATGTTCCTATCAGGCATTGCGTAGCCGGTTTGCCCGGTGCTGGACTGGGTGATGTGCGCAGAGTTGTGAGTCATCCCCAGGCGTTGGCGCAGTGTTCAAAAATCATATCGGCAAAAGGCTGGAAAGCTGAAACCTGCGAAAATACCTCCTATGCGCCGTCCCGGGTCATTCAGGAGTGTGATGCGTCGCTGGCTGCTATCTGCTCGGCCAAGGCCGCCAAGGCAAACGGATTGTCGATACTTGCGGCGGATGTTAACGATACCGACTGCAATATGACGCGGTTTATTGCCGTGACTCGCAGGATGATAGTCACTCCTGACGCCTCACGCCTCGGACTTCTTCTTCATTTGCCGCACAAGAATGGCGCGCTGTATTCCGTGCTCGGCGTTTTCGCAGACAAATCGCTGAACCTCGCATCGCTTTGTTCTCAGCCGGTTCCTGATAAACCATGGGAGTACGCATTTTTCCTGGATGTATGCGCCGGGGCTCTTGACCAGCGCGCTTTGAGCGCAATTTGTCAGCTTTCATACGAATTGCCCGGTTTGCAGATAATAGGGTGGTACGGAGAGGGGCCGTGGCAGAGTTGAGACCCTGACACGGAATGTTTCCGCGTCAGGGTTCTTATTTGCGCTGAGCTCTCTTTCAGCGCACTTGGGCTCGAATTTTTTCGTTTGCTCTGTGTGTGCGCCACAGGTGATCGAATCTTGAAGCGGACTTCGTTTTAATGCTTTCAAACACCGCATTCCGCCGACCGCTGTTTCAAAGCAGAGAATGAATTAACGCATGAAGCCGACGAATACGCATGACATTTTGTCCATCGTGAATTCCGTACAGGAGGCGTTGCTGCCTTGTCCTGTGGCGTTCCGTACACCGCCGAACCCGGGCAGTCAGAACCGGCATGTTATTAAGACTGCCGCGGGAAAAGGATGTGAAAAACGGCGTTTCTCGGCAGATGGCACGGGGCGGCATCGCTTCGTATCCGCGCTTTGCAAAGCCGCCTATGCCTGCCGTGCATCAGACAGATCAGGGTTGAGGCGTATCGCTTGCCGTTCCGTGCGGGCAATGCATGCCGACGCGCTATATTACCGCGTCTTGTTAAACGCTGGTCTAATGCGCGGTCTTCATGAACGGCTTTTTATTTTCATCCGCCGGGTATTGTGTGTTCCAGATCGTACTTGCTTCCCGGGGTAAATTGCGGAACATTGAACCGCACCCGATGAATGTATTGTGCCAGATCATGTTTTTATCAAAGTCTCTCCTTATTCTGGCAAGTTCTGGGTAGGCAGTCCGGTAAATTTCACTGTTTGAGTCCACCATTTTGTACATGCGCTGCCGTATGAGATCGTCTTTATCGAGCGTTCTCAGCCACCTGTCCTTGCCCCAGGGTGAAAAGCTGATGCCGTTGGCGCAGTCGTAAATAATGTTGTCAAAAATATAGTTGTTGTTGCCTCCATGGATCTGCACTGCGCCGAAATTCCCAGCCGACGTATTTATGAATATGTTCGAATACACAAGCATTCCGCATATTGCATCGTCGAAGCGTATTGCAGCGCGTCCGGCGGATGTGAATCCGCAATCGCCTGCGCCTACATCGGAAAATGTATTTTCACGGAATACGCATCTGCGGTATGACGCATCGCCCCACATGTCTACTGCGCCCTGATCATCGGATTCCAGTACGACATTGCTCACGTCATTGTGCTCTATTATGTGGTTATTGCCTTCGATGCGCATTGCGCTCGAAGGCATATCGGAGAAACTGTTGCCGCGAATGACATTACCGCATCCGTCAAGAAGGACGCCGGGAGTATATGTTTTTATGTAGCGGCCGGTTCTTTTGAAATTACAGTCGCGTACAATTGATTTCCCGGGCCGCAAAGTCTTCCGGTCTCCGGCGGAAAGGATGATGCCAGTCAGTCCTGTATCCGTTATTGAACACCCGCTGAAAACAAATTCGTTTGCGTTGTTCGCTGTCACGGCGGTTCCGCCAATACTCTCAAATTTGCAGCCGGATATCGAGCAGGATTCTGTATTGCCGGCGGATACGGCATTGCCGTATGTGTTGCGGAATGTAATGCCCCGGATATGCGTATTGACAGCCTCGCTCATGTCCAGCAGCGGTTCTGATATGCAGGATAAAGACACAAATTGAAAAGCGTCACCATCGTATGGGATCAGGTACAAAACTTCCTCCTCTGTATCCAGATACCATTCTCCCGGCGAATCAAGCTCCTGCGGAAGACTGTGCACATAAAATTTCGGCGCGTCTCCAAGCCCGTAATTGTGGTTCTCAAGCAGTTTAATTACGGTTCCGTCCACAGATGCTTCAACCGGCAGTGATTGATCTGACCAGAGATATTTCCAATACCCGTGCGCGTGGAACCGTGTTCCGCTCCATGCGGAAGCATGCGGCGCCGCGTCTTCCGGAAGTCTTATTTCGGTGCCACTGATTTTTTCTCCGCTGAGGAATCCGTTCTCCGGCCAACGCGCCGGGCGCATGAGTTTGTTCCCGTTTTCCGAGATCATTACACATCCGCCGCGGCTGTATGGTTTCAATGCGTCGCCTGCCGCGCGGGGAGGTTTTTTCAAGTCTGTTCTGAGTATTGAATCTGCCGCCGCTTCCGGGAAGCGCTTGTCGCCGGGATCAGCATGAGAGAATGAGCTTTCTGGTATTGTGATTCCGCCGTCGATGATTGCAGTTTGGTCTTTCGCAGCCGTGATTAAAGTCGGAGAAGCAGCTTTTCCGGAGAGCTTCCCGTTTATCTTCAGTGTTGAGCCGATCCGATACGTTCCTTCGTGCAGAACTATTTTAACTCCGTTTGGGGGCGGGTTCTCGCCGCGGAGCCGTGCGGCGGCATCCAATGCTTCGGCTATAGTGCAGAAGGGTTTGGCGGCAGAGCCGTCTCCTCCGGGGAGCGCATCCGGCGAAACATTGATTTCCTGCATTTCAGTTTCATTGAATTCCGGAATGGAGGCAGGTTCGGTTTCGTAGAATTTTGGCCATGGAACCGTTTCAGGCGTCAGGCCTGCTTTCACTGCTGCAAAATACCGGTGGGCCGTACCTGCGGTTTTGTCTGATGCAATTTCTTTCCAAATCCGATTCGCTTTATCTTTGTCGCCGGAAGTTCCGCGTTTACACAGACTGACAGCTAGATTGCCGTATTCTTCGCATCTTACGCCGGGTTCGCACTTGTCGTTTTTGAGGCGGGACATGCTCTCAATGTATATGTCCAGAATTTCAGCGCCGCTCAACGCTCTGTCGAAAAGGTACGCTTCCGCAATGTCAAGCTTTAGTGATCCCACACCGAAATGAACGTATCCAGCGGCAAACGGCGCTGCCGGTTTCAGAGGTTTCGGCATTCCGCATGTCTCTGCCGCCAACTTGCCGTCAAGATAAAGCCGGGCCGTTCCGCTTGTGGGGGAGTCCGCACTCTGCCACGTTGCCGCAATCATATGCCATGCGCCTAGGGATACAGATTCTGCCGCGGTTACGGATTTGCTCCCGCCGGTGCCGCCGATTTCAAAGACGGGTCTGTAGTTGAACGGGTCATGGATGAGAATGCGCCATCCGTCGTAGTACCCTGAGCCTGAGCACAGGATCATTCCGTTTTTCCAGTTTTCTGCGTGTGACATAGACCCGTAGCCTGAAGTTCTGAATATTGCCGCCGCCGTCATGTCTCCGTCGATTGAAACCGGCGAATCCGTGCGGAAAGAACCGTTGTCCATAGACGAAAATGGCAATCCGCGTTCTCCGCCGGCGTCGCCGACGGGTTTCAGTTTGAGGTCATAAGCACCGGAACACTGAACCGTTCCTCCGGAAAATACGCATCTGGACAATGCATCTTTCGAAGTATCAGGTACATCTGAAAAAGAATTCATTAGGAGTATAGGGCAGGAAAGTGCGATGCTTACGGCTTTAGAGCATTTCATTTGTTATCCTTTTTGAGGTCGCGCCGTTCTTGAGTGCAGACGCGCTGTTTCTGTGTCCATTCAGGCGCATTGTATCACATTTGTACCTGATGTTTAACTGGAATTGGCGGCAATGCGAGCGAGACAATAGGAAAGATGTTGCGGGATGAGTGGATTGCGTATTTGGGGCCGTTTCAAAGAAGAAGTCCCTTGACTGTGTGTGCGGAGTCAAATTAAAATAAGCGGACAGTGGGCATCGTTCAGTAAGGAGGAATAACATGCTGGCACAGACACCGCCGATGGGCTGGAATACATGGAACACGTTCGGTTCCGAGATATCAGAGTCTCTTGTCCGGGAAGTTGTGGACAAGTTCGTTGAGTTGGGATTGAACAAGGCCGGTTACGAGTATATTGTGATCGACGACTGCTGGTCCGAACTGGAGCGGGACCCGGTGACGCATAAACTTGTCGCTTCAAAAGAGAAGTTTCCGAGCGGAATGAAAGCTCTTTCGGACTACGTCCACTCAAAAGGGCTGAAGTTTGGAATGTATTCGTGCGACGGGGTCAGAACGTGCGCGAACTATCCGGGAAGCTTTGATCACGAATATCTCGACGCTGCCACTTTTGCGGAATTCGGATGTGATTTTCTGAAGTACGACAATTGTTTCAAACCCGCCAGCGCAAGCGGGCCTCTTCTGTATCGCCGTATGGGACACGCGCTTCGGAACTGCGGCCGCGAGATACTTTTTTCAGCGTGCAACTGGGGTTCCGACGACGTGTGGTCCTGGATCCGTTCCGCAGGGGCGCATATGTACCGTTCGACAGGGGACATTATAGACAACTTCGTTTCTTTCAGAGACATTGCTCTCAGCCAGCTGGACAGATTGGGAACGTCCGCACCGGGCTGTTTCAATGATATGGACATGCTCACGGTCGGCATGTTCGGCAAAGGGCATGTTGGTTCTTCCGGATGCAACGAGATTGACTACAAGACGCAGTTTTCACTCTGGTGTCTGATGGGTTCACCTTTGATGCTGGGCTGCGACATCCGGAAGATTGATTCCGGAACGCTTGCTCTTGTCACTAATCCCGAACTCATTGCTATAAATCAGGATCCGGAGGCTAGGTCCGCATTCCGTGTAGGTTCTGCTGTTTGGAATCCCACAGGGATTGTAATTGGGAAGCTGCTGACAGGCGGAGACATTGCATTGGGGTTCTTTAATTTAGGGGAGGAGCGCGTGAACATATTCAACGTGATGTTCGAGTCTCTCGGCGTACCTTTCGGATCGGGCTACGACCTGAAATTCACCGATCTGTTTGGCGGCTCGGAACCTTCTGTGCACAGGGAGATGTTCTCGTGTTCTGTGGATGCGCATGACTGTGCGGTTTACAGGGTGTCGTTTGTAAAACGTTGATCGGGCGTGATCCGGCGCGACCGTTTCCCGAGGCGTTGCGGGGTGCGGCCGTGCCGGGGTTTCAGTGAGGCTCATTTGAGTGCTTTGCACTATTGTGCGGCTCCTTTGTGCAAGGTCTGCGGCGCCGAGGTGTCTGCGGACGGCGTGGGGCTGAACCGCAAGATAATCAACCGCGGCGTAACCGAGTACATGTGCGTACGGTGTCTGGCCGCCTATTTTCATACTACCGAGGAGTCTTTGCTGGGATTCGCCGACCGAATGAGGGCGTCGGGCTGCGTGCTTTTTCCGGCAAAAAACGGGAGAAGCGGATCATATACAGCGTAATTGCCAGACAGTTTTTTTGTTTTAGCGGAAGCAGGCGGGCAGTTTGCGTTCGGTCTTCAAATTTAATATGTGCCAGAGGATGAGAATATCTGGTACTTTGTCCCATGTTGCTGGATTGTTTTGAGGGTTCTATTTCTGCGGAAAGCGAAACATCTCCATTCCCCGGAAATAATCTGCCCGCATTGCGGCGGTGGGAATGCATCTCTTTGGGACTTTTTTTTATTGCGTCTGCCCTTTCTGCGGGTATGGACGGTGCACTCTGCAACTTTCCTGTTCTTTTCCGGAGCTTATTCACTTTGTATTTCCGGCATGTTATGTTAAAATCGTGCCGCATTATAAAGAGGTGGATTTTCATGAAGGACTCTGGGGTGATTTTTCTTGTTATTCTGTTCGTCGCTGCGTTGTCTCCGGGTTGTGCTCGGGAGGGTTTGAATGATGCCGTTCGGAACGGGCAGGTTGCTCTGTACGACGGCAAATACGAGGAGGCGGTTCCTCATTTGAAGCGTGTGGCTGCGCTGGCGCCAGAGGAACCGTACGCGCATTACAACCTTGGCATGGCGTATCTGATGCTTGGCAAGAATTCAGCGGCAGCCAAGGCATTTGAAAGGGCAGCGGAGTTGTCGGCTGCTTCATCGAATACCGATGCCCTTGAGGCATTGGGGGAGGCCCGTCGCAGACAGAAGCGCTTTTCTTCTGCAAAGTCCGCATATGAGCAGGCCATGTCCAGGGTAGGGCGTCACGGCCGCCTGCTGGCTGGTCTTGCGGCATGTGAGATGGCAGAGGGGCGTAACGAATATGCGTTGTCGCTCCTGCAGGAGGCGCTGAGGGATTCACCTGAGAATCCGGCAGTCCTTTTCAACATGGCGCTCCTGAAGAAAAACGTCTCCAGAGACCTTGGTTCTGCAGCCGGTTATTATATCAAGTACCTGCTTCTGACAAGTCCTGGTGAGTTCCCGGAACAGGATGCGGCGGCTTTGCGTGCATTGGCGGAAATACACGAATTTCGTGATCCCGAAGTTATTTCCAATGTGTCGCGCTACGTCAATGCCAGCCGTTCAGCCTCCGACGCGGGCGTGGCGGCGCAGTACGCCTATGGTGCGGTTATGGCCGATCCTACCGATCCGGCGGCTCTTTTGCTGTTTATTGATAAACTGGATGCTGCGGGAAGGAAAGACTACGCTGAGCAGATGAGATCGCGATACCGCAGGTTATTCCCCGGCGCATTGGGACTCTGAGTACAGGATAGAAATGCCGTTCGCAGCATACATCCATACATTGTGTACGATGGATACGGTTCTGCTCGTGGATGCTTTAGTCTGCGTTTTTTTGGTCGTTGCTGCGTTTTTCGGACTGATTGCCGGCTTTTCAGGTCAGGCAGGACGCTTTGCTTCGATTGTTGCGGCGGGCATTGTGCTATTTCGTGTTTATCCTTTGATTCGCAGGTTTATTCTTCCAGGAACTGGTTTCGGGGAGAAAGCGGCGGCTATTCTTCTGACACTCGTTGCCGGATTTGCGTCCGGTTTTGCGGCCATGAAACTGGTCCATTTTCTTATTCGCAAGCCGCTGGGGCCAGTTTGGGATTCTATTCTGGGCTCAATTCTTGGCCTTGCCGCTATGTGGTTTGTTCTTTTGTGCGTCTGCATTGCCGTTGAATTTGTCCCAAGTGAAAGACTTCACACATTTGTTTTCGAGAGAACAAAAAGCGGTATTTTTTTCAAGCCCTTCGTTGCGGTGGCGACGGAGAAATTCAGATCTGGATTTGGTGAATTTGATGAGTAAGGCTTTGCGCGTGAGGCAAAGCCATGTGTTTTGATTTAATTAAAAATGTATGGTTTTAGACATAATATGAGTGTCAAATGGTATTATTCGGTTGGCGGAAAGGTTTCCGGAGCGCTGTCTTGGGATGAACTCTGCGCAGCGGCAAGGTCTGGGCAGTTCGGTCCGGACGACTACGTATGGACGCATTCATTCGGTTCTGAGTGGCATAAAGCATCAACGCTCGGAACGCTGTTTGGAGCGGCGGAACATGAAACCAAGGAAGCCATGCCAGAACAAATCGCTGCAGAAAATGCTGAAAAGCTGGAAAAAAGCCTGCCATACAGTGAAGAAGCATGTGCGCATGGAGGCGGTACCTCCGCACTCCGGGGAACGCCATCCGGAGTCTTTGCTGCGTTGAAATTTGCATTGGCAGAGACGTCCAGACTGCTTTTTTCAGGCAGGACTGTGCGCAGATGGATGCTTTTTGTTGTTTGCGCGCTCCTTGTATCCAATGCGGCAGTACCCATGCCGTGGGCCTTTCTCAGTCCAGATATGTTGAATCGTCTTGGGTTGGAGAAGGTGGTTTCTTCCGGAATATTCAAAAAGATCAGCGATTTTGTTCCTGCGGTGTATTCCGGTCAGATGGACACGGAAGCAATAAGGGAGTACACGACTGTCGGCCCGGAATTATGGGATGCTATTGGCTCCTCCTGCAGAGAAACTTGCGTTGAAATCGTTTCCTGGGCAGATGTGCCGGGGAATATCATCAAGCTTTTGACTGCGCTTGTGTTTCTTTTCTTTATGACGCTTGTTGTGCTGTGGTTTTCTGCGCAGGGGCAGATGATGATGATAGCCAGGGTGTTCCGTCCAGATGACTTTCTGGCGGTATCATGGGCGTTGGCGGCGCGGCCTGCAAAATATTTGTTTGCCGTGCTCACCTTCATCCGGATTGCTTTTTTTTCTTTGAATGTTTCTTTCTTTGTCTTGTGGGTTAAACACATGGCATCGATACCTCCTGACGATGCAGTTATGCTGGGCGGCGTATGTTTTCGTTTCTTTACAGCGGTATTTGTTTCCGGGGTTGTGGAAAATCTGCTGTCTTCTTATATCAGGAATTTTTCTGCTGTTCGCTTGCTTCTGGCCGCTCCTGGAACAAAGGTGGCTCGAGAATTATTCAAGGGATTTGGTCTCTGGTATTTTGTATATCTGTTTTGGTACGCATTTCTGTGGTTTGTTTGCGTGCTGTCTGTATCGCTTCTGGCGTCGCTGACCGGCTCCGCATTCCCGTACCTTGTATTCGGAGTGTTTTTCATGCCGTTTGTCGGTCTTATACTTTCACTTCCTTTCAAGGTCGCCGCGCTTGTTTGGAGGATTGAGCTGATGTTTATCGCAGACAAATCACTGCGAGAATGCAGATGCGGAACGACATACGGGCCGACTTTGCGGTGAGACTCTCGATGGAAGACGGCCGAAGTACCGTGGTGTGGCGTGGTGTTGACGCTGCCGCAGTGGTGCTTGTTGTGCTGATGCTGTCGTGGTGGACGATTCTGGAACGTCTTTCTCTTAGCGCGGACATCAGTAAACTGTCCGCAGTTGGGTGGAAGGCTGTCTGCGATTCTTTTTTGCCTTTTTTGGCCGTCTGCATTTATGCGTTTGCAAGGGCATCAGCGGTCGGTATCGCATTTCGCAGAGTCATTGGATGGACTGCGGACGGTCGGACTTTATCTGCGCTGCTGTGCGGCATCTGTAGCGGTTTATCTGCTTTTTTTATCGCTTTTACCGTGGGGTTTATGTGGAATGCGGCACTTGCACACTTTGGAATCAAAGACACTCCGCAGACGGCGGTTCTCCGATTTATGGAAGGGGGAAAGATTGCGGCGTTTGTCATGGCGTGTGTTGCGGCGCCGCTTACGGAAGAGCTTCTATTCCGAACGATAATTATGAGGGGTATTGAATACGACTCCGGGAGCAAATGTACGGCGGTTTTGCTATCCTCATTATTCTTCGGTTTTACACATTTGAATCTTATGGCGCTTCCATCAGTCACAATTGCAGGTTTGTGTTTTGCCGGGATATATTACAAAAAAATCGAAGACGCAGGCGGCAAAACATGGAGCCCAGGCATAACGGGCTCCATTGCTGCTCACGCGGCATTCAATACTGCAAGCCTCACGCTGCTCGCAATAAGCAGCAGTTCGTTGTCGTCCTGATGGATGCGCGGCGTCTTATCGCGGTGTAATAACTATGTCGCGCAGGTCTTCAGGGGCGGCGAACGATGGTATTTGCGAATATTTGCCTGATATTTTTATAAGCGGCTTTTCCCTTGATGCGAGACGATTGAGTATCCTCCAGAGACGTGAATCTCCCCAATATTGCGGAGGAGCGTCTTTCCCTGCCGTTTTTTTGAAAATCTCCGCTGGCGTAGATGCTCCTTCACAAACCGATTCATAAGCCAGTTTTTCAAGCAGTCCCAGTCCAGTGTCCGGATCAGGAATTTCCTCAAGCAGGCGCTGTGCGGCCGCGGGGACAAACTCAAGCGGGGCGCTGCGTTCTTCCGCAATGCGTCGCAAAAGTTCCGGAGACCTTCTGGCAAACGCATAGTCAGCGCGTTCTGCGTACTTGAAATGAATGCCGCAGAGCGGAGTTCTGGAGTCATAAAGGGAGGCAAGCTGCTTTGCGCTGAGTTCTCCCAATCCATTGAATCGCGGCATGCCGGGAAAAGTTTCCGGACAGATAAGCTCCGCCTCTCCGACGCCGAACACAGACATGCATGCGAGTATGTGGACAAGCATTGACTGATCGAAAAGACAGGCGTCAAACCACAATACACAATGTGTTCCGGATTCTGCCGAATTCTTCAATTCTCTGTATTGTCTTTTAAGGTAACTGTATATCTGTTCGACCGTTGGAGCGCCGGCAGCGGCGTTGTCTCCCTCAAGATACTTTGCTCGGGAAAGGAGTTCATCGTCTCCCGGCGGCAGCTCTCCCGTTCTTGGACCGTCATAGAGTTCGTCGCGCCAAGTAAGGATCTCTCCGTTAATCCCGGTTTGCGGAAAGAGCATAGCTGCCGAATCGCCATCGAATATATGCAAAACTCTGTTCATACCTGATAACATCCATTGCTATACAATTTCAAGCTCCTCTGCGTCCGGCAATTTCGGGAAAGGTGCGTCCGGGAACTGCTGATACCAGAATGCAACAGACGCGATATCATCTCTCAGTTTGAGATATCTCCCCCCGGTACGCCAGCCGAGCGTCTGTATGGTAACTTTCAAATCGCTTTCAAAACGTATCGGGTCGGCGATGTGCCAGCGGTAAAGGCTGAATCTCTGATTTGAGTTGTAAAGGCCGTCAGGTCTGACGACATGAGGAAGACCTGTGTATGGGCCGGTAAACTCCTGATACTTTCGTTCCTTTACGTTCTCGAAATTATAGGACCCACAAAAATAATCCTCTGTCCCTGTTCCGCATATGGTAGGGAAGCCGGTGGATCCTGCAACGGTTTCGCCATTGGAAACTTCAGGGGCTGCATCGCCGTCCAGATAGAATTTTATTTCTCCCTCTCCCCACCAGCCGTTGCTGTTAACTTGCCAAGCGAGATAGGTACCGACATACTGGCCGCGGCCGCGGACTCCGTCAAGGATTGTGTATACGCCGCCATCCACAGTTCTGGTTCTACGGAACTGTGCATGAAAGTAAGCGGCGTCGTCAGGGACGGCATTGAGCGCATAGTCTATCTGATAGAAAATTCTCTTGGTTTCAGAGTCGTGGATGTTTTCTATAGTTATAAGAATTCTCTTCCGAAACGGCATTGGCCAGTAGCAATTGAATGCGCTCCCGGGATTAACGCATACGGCCAGCGAAGATATTTGCGCAAACCTGTCACGTGCGGTAAAGGCTGATGCAAAGAAATCCCCGATAGGACATTCTACCGACGGAGTCTCGTTGCCGTCGTAGTAGATTCGGAGAACAGACGTCCGCATATCTCCGGCCGGGGTCATCCAGATGTGCTGTATGCATCCCGGACCTTCGATGTCTGCCAGCACCAGTGTTTTGCCGGGCAGTATTTCATCCGCCGGATGCACTTTCCATCCTCGGCCAAGGTCTCGCGCCGGCCCTGTAGGGCGTCCCTGACTGTCGCATTCCGGGAATTCTCTGGCTCCGCCGGATTTTTCACCATTCCGGTTCTCTGCACAAATCGACCGTGTTTTCGCATTGGACAAAAAGGCGATTGAAGACATATCGCAAAAGAGTCCCTTGAATCCGTATTCCATGACGTAACCTTTCGACTTAGATTTAATACCGTATGGCACACCCGCAACCGCCGAAACGCATTCTCCCCGTATGGTACTACATCGAACCACGCTTGTCCACAAAATTGAAAAATCCGAAGGTTTTGCAAAGTTTCAAAATGTAACGTCCATACCCAAAGGAAGGATTACAGACATGAAAAGAAACGCCCCAAAGAGGTGCATCCGCATTGCTGCCACGCGGGCAGATTTTTTCGGAAAACAGCGATGTTTCGCTTCCTGCTGAAATGAAATCCTCAACATAATCCAAGCAGCAACGGGACACCACGGGCAGATGTGTCTGACAGTATTAGCACCCGAGAGAGACCAGATATTACCATTGGGGGCTTCAAGCGATTGGGCTGGTTTGGAACGAGTGGTTCATGAACAAAGCGCGCTTATCTTTCCAGTGACGTCTCTGAATATGCACGCGGCGGCTTTCAGACGAATTCGACCGTGTTACGGTTTTTGAATACCAACATTTTGCATCCCAATGAGAGACCTCACGAATGTAAAACATGGCTGCGGCTGGCAGGATGCGAGAACTGCAAGACAGCGAGGGCAAGAACAGGACCGTTTTGTTCTGTGGTATTGCACGGCAGGCGGCGTACGAATTTCCGGAGCAAAACGATCTGCAAAGTTTTTACCGGCTGAGGTTATTCATGTGGCCGTCTGTATAGCCCGTGGCACTGTATGTACTCTGCCACCGGACGAGCAACCAGGCCGTCAAGCGGGAGTCCTTTGGCAATTTTGTCCCGTATCATGGAAGATGACACATCGCAGTTGAAATCGGGAACTATGCCGGCTTTGAGCCGTTCGCTTATTTTGCGCGTGAAACCGGGAATTATATCGGGGACGCTGAACCCGGGCCGTGCTATTGAAATTATGTTGAAGCGCGACGTCAGTTCGTCTGCCTTATGCCATGCGGAGAGCTCCAGCAGTGAATCCGCCCCGATAATAAAAAAGAGTTCATCTTCACGCGGAAGAGTGCTTCTGATAATCTGCAACGACTCGAAAGTGTAGGATTTGCCTTCGCGAAGGATATCTGCATCTGATATCACGGCGCGGACGCCGTCCGGCCAGACGGTGCAGGCGATGGCAAGACGCAGCATTTCCACACGTTGTTCCGGTGCGGCTGCGGGTCCGGCGGGTTTGAACGGCGAAATGCCGGCTGGGAGGAATATTATGCGCGAAAGGCCGAAAACCTGTGCTGTTTTTACGGCCATTGCGGTGTGGCCCGTGTGAACGGGGTCAAAACTTCCTCCCAGTACGCCGATTCTCATTTTGCAGTGCCGTCTCCGGATCCGGATGAATGTGCTGTAAGCGAATTTGCGGTGTCTATGATGAATTCGGCGAGCTTGTCGTGCAGGTCTTCCCGTTCAAGCGCGTATGTGATGTTTGTTTTTATGAAATCAAGCTTGTTTCCGGCGTCGAAGCGGCGTCCTGCGAACTTGAGGCCGTACATGGCGCGCAGAGCTGCCTGCATGCGCAGCGCATCCGTTATCTGTATTTCCCCGTTTTTTCCCGGCTTAACGTTGTCAAGATGCTGGAAAATTTCAGGGGTCAGGACGTATCTGGAGGCGACGGCGAGATTTGACGGAGCATCTTCCGGCTTAGGTTTTTCCACCAGATCGCGTATCATGACGATGTCATCGGTGACCGGCGTTCCGTCGACAACGCCGTACCTGCTGACGCGTTCCACGGGAACTTCCTCAAGCGCCACGACGGTTTCACCGTAGCGTTCATAGACGTCCAGCAGCTGCCTGGTTACCGGAACGCCATTCGACGAACGCATCAGCGTGTCGCC
Source organism: uncultured Verrucomicrobiota bacterium (assembly GCA_949285835.1). Taxonomy (GTDB): domain Bacteria; phylum Verrucomicrobiota; class Kiritimatiellia; order RFP12; family UBA3636; genus CASEAR01. The sequence goes on from CASEAR010000090.1 coordinate 19,421, forward strand.
AAGGAGAACAGCGAACGGTTCGTTGCCTATATGATGCCTTGCCAGCGATATGGCGTCGCCCAGCCCGCGCATTTCCTTTTGCCTGATAAAATGTATGTTAGCGATCTCCGAGACGTTTCTGATGGTTTCCAATTCCTGAAATTTACCCTTTTCCTCAAGTTCCTTTTCGAGCTCAAGATTACGGTCGAAGTGGTCTTCAACCGCGCGTTTACCCTTGCTTATTATCATCAGTATGTCCGTTATGCCGGAAGCGACTGCCTCCTCCACCACGTACTGGATTACCGGGATGTCCACGACCGTGAGCATTTCCTTGGGCTGTGATTTTGTCGCGGGCAAAAACCTTGTGCCGTATCCGGCTGCAGGTATGACAGCTTTTCGTACTTTCATTGTTTTTCCTTCCGTTCGCAGTTTTCCCGGCTCAGCATTTTATTCTGGAGATATCAGCGCCAAGTTCGGAAAGGGCAGTCTCCACAGATTCATATCCTCGGTCGATACTTTCGGCGTTGCGTATCGTTGTTTCTCCTGAAGCACACAATCCGGCTAGAATAAGCGCCATGCCTGCCCGGATATCGGGGCTGAGAAGCTGAGTGCCGCGCAGGGTAGACGGTCCGGTGACGACAATTCTGTGCGGATCGCACTGCACGATTTTGGCCCCCATGTTTATGAGGTTGTCTACGAAGTACATACGGCTTTCAAACATCTTCTCAAAGAAAAGCACCATTCCCTGTGCCTGCGTGGCCAGCACTATGAGCACGCTCAAAACATCGGTTGGAGTGGCTGGCCAGATGCCGTCGTCAATACGCGGGATCGCGCCGAAGGCGTCCTCCGCCACTTTGATTTCGCAGTTTGAAGAATCGAATGAAAGTTCTCCATTTCTGTCGATCGTCCATTTCACACCGAGACGTTCGAACGGACGGCGCAGTATTTCGAAATCCTCTTCGCGCACACCGGTTATCGTGATGCTTCCGCCCGTGGCGGCGGCAGCGGCTATAAAGCTTGCAGACTCTATATAATCCGGATCGACGCGTGCTGAGCAGCCATGAAGGGCGTCTGTGCCGTGTACTGTGACACGATTGGTCCCGGCGCCTTCTATGGCGGCCCCCATGGATGAGAGCATCGCGCAAAGATTCTGGACGTGAGGTTCACAGGCGGCGTTGTATCTTATGGTTTCTCCCTCCGCAGCGGCAGCGGCCATGAGGATATTTTCCGTCGCGGTAACGCTGGCTTCGTCGAGAATTATTCTTGCTCCCTTGAGCCTTTTGCCGGAGGAGAATTTGAATCTTGGGGTACCGGTGTCGATGGAAGCTCCGAGCCTTGTTAATCCATCGAAGTGCGGGTCAAGTCTTCGCCGTCCGATTACGTCGCCTCCGGGCGGAGAGATTTCTACCTGTCCGAATCTTGGAAGCATTGCCCCTGCGAAAAGGATTGAAGTGCGCACGCCTGCGCACAGGTTTGGTGGCAGGACGGTGTTCGAGGCATTGCGCGGATCGATTGTCACGCTGTGTGCCTTTTCGTCGAGGGAAACTCCGGCGCCGGTGCTGGACACGATTTCGAGCATCGAGCGGACGTCTCGTATAAGCGGTATGTTTGTTATGGTTACCGGTGAATCGGCGAGCATTGCGGAGGAAATCATTGGCAGCGCCGCATTTTTATTGCCTGGTGTTGAATGTCTGCCTCTAAGCGGATTTCCTCCGCGGATTACGAATTGTGATGTCATTGCCGTAATGTCGGTTACTTGTTTAGAAGATCATAGAGGTCTTTGTCTTTGTCCCTTATCTCGTCTTGAGTGAGACCAACGAGCTCGTGAGGAAAAACAAGCCACTCGGAGACAACGCGTACGAAATAGTCCGGTTTAAAGGACGTCATGTTGCGCGAAGGTTTGAAATATGGCATGGCAAATTTAATTTCGCCGGCATGGTTCTCCAGTCGCTTTTTTATCGTTTCGGCGGTTTTTCCGGTGTCGAAAATGTCATCAACCACAAGAATACGGCTTTCGGGAGTCAATTTTGCCATAACGTAATCGATGTTCTCTATGACAGGCGGCGCGCTCTTGCCGATGCCGGTGTAGGACACGGTTTTTACCACCGTGTTGTAGCAGTTGCATCCCTTGTAATGGAAGAACTCGTGGACGGCTATGCCTACGGGTGTGCCTCCGCGCCAGAGGGCGATTATTACATCGGGCCTGAATCCTGAGCTCCACACTTTGTACGCAAGCTCAAAGCTGTTGCGGGTCAATTCGTTGGAAGTGAGATATATCTTTTTGTTCATAAATCGTCTCAGTTGTCTTGATTTGAATATTCGACAGCTAACGCGGCTTCATTTTCCGACTGTATCTGAGGCGTTGCAGAAAGCATCGGTTTCAGATCGCCGTTTTTCCAAACCCGTCTTACAACGTAGTTTCGCGTTACGTCGATAACAATGGGGGAGAGGAGCAGAAGCGCGATTATATTCGGAATGGCCATAAGTCCGTTAAGCGTGTCGGATATGTCCCAGGCCAGCCGAAGAGATGTTACGGCGCTGACAGGAACAAATATTACGAATACAATTCTGTACCACTTTACAGCACGCAAACCGAAAAGATACTCTACTGCTTTTGATCCGTAAAATGACCAGCCCAGCATGGTGGTGAAGGCGAACAGAAACTGTGCCAGAGACAGGAACTCTCCGACACGCGTGTGGAATATCTCTGCGAAAGCTCTGCTGACCATCGCCGCCCCGTTTACGTCCGGCAATTTGTGTACTCCGGTGACGAGAACAACAAAAGCCGTAAGCGAACAGACGATGATTGTGTCAAAAAAGACGGCGAAAATTCCCCAAATCCCCTGAACTGCGGGTTCTTTCACGTTGGACGATGAGTGCACCATTACTGATGATCCCAGGCCGGCTTCGTTTGAAAAGATGCAGCGTTTGACGCCCATTGTCATTGCGCTGCGGACGGCTGAACCGCTGATGCCGCCGGCGACCGCGTTGAACCCCATCGCGGATTTAATGATTTCCGCCATAATTCCGGGAATTTCCGACCTGAACTTCAAAATGACAAAACAGCATGCTGCGATGTACAAGAATGCCATGAACGGGACAACATGTTCCGCGACGGCAGCGATGCGTTTTATTCCGCCGAGAATTATGAGTCCAGAAAGTATCATAAGGGATATTCCGGACGCGCACGAGGGTATGCCGAACGTGGATTTGAACGTTTCTGAGATGGTGTTTATCTGTGCGAGATTGCCTATGCCGAACGAAGCGAAAACGCAAAAGAGCGAAAACAATACGGCGAGCGGACGTGCGATATGCCTGAGCACAGGCCTGTCTGCAAGACCGTTTGAGATGTAATACATCGGTCCGCCGGACCATTCTCCATTAGCGTTGCGAGTCCGGAAATATATGCCGAGTACATTCTCAGCGAAATTGGTCATCATGCCGAAGAATGCGGAAAACCACATCCAGAACACCGCTCCGGGACCGCCTAAGCATATAGCAGTGGCCACCCCCACGATATTGCCTGTGCCTATCGTTGCGGCAAGGGCTGTCGTGACCGCCTGAAATTGCGATATGGCGCTGTGATCATCTGATCTGGTTACGGATTTCTTCTTGAAAACGGCGAAAACAGTGTGTTCCAGTACATGCCAGAACGTGGATATCTGAAAAAATCCGGTGCGGAATGTGAAGAATACACCCGTAAACAGAATAAGGGCCAGCATAGGCGGACCCCATACCACGCCGTTTACTGCCGTGTTCATCCGTTCTACGGCCTCCGAAACGGATGAAAAAAGACTCCCCAGAACAAACATAAGAACAATCCGATTTTCACGATTTCCGGAGGAGCGCACGCCCAAGCGCTTTCCGGATAAATGCCGGGAACCTCAGGCGGCGAACCCCGGCAGTCAAGACACGCCGGACATTTTAGCAGATGGCGGCTTATCGTTAAAGGGAAAATGAGAGTGCGCAGTTGTTCATAGTTATGGACACCAAGCCCAAAAATGGAAAAACCCCATTGGTCAAATTAAAGGACACCGAACGGGGACTTTCTTTCTATCATGAAAGGGCATGAAAACTATGGCCAACCAGACATTCTCGGATATCCTTCCCGACAAAAGGAACCAGTACGCCCGCCTGAAAAGCAAAAAGGCTAAGAGCCGCTTTTTGACTCATTTGCAGGAGGTTTACGCGTTGTGTCATAAAAACAGACACCAAACGAAAAAACAGCTCTAAGACCTCATCTGGCGATGCGTCTAATGCCTGACACCGTACAATTGAGGTATGAAAAAAAACTTCGCGCACATCCGTATATGGACATCGCATCCGCGCTTTGGTAACATTGCCGCGCTGCATGCATAGGGAATGCACACGCGCGGAACATTCTCACGAACACTATGAAATCCAAACCAAACATCGTCATCTTCAATCCGGACCAATGGCGCGGCGACGTAATGGGACATTTGGGCAACCATGCGGCCGCAACGCCGCATATAGATGAATTTGTCTCAAGCTGCGCCGTCTCGTTCCGCAGCGCGTTCTGCCAGAATCCGGTATGCACCCCGAGCCGCTGCAGTTTTATGACCGGGCTCTATCCGCATGTCCGCGGCCATAGGACTATGTTCCACATGCTACACGCCGAACACGGCGAAAAAAATCTGCTTTCCGTGCTGAGGGAAAACGGATACACCGTATGGTGGGGCGGTAAAAACGACCTCGTTCCCGGCGGGGACGACTTCCTGAAGTACTGCGACGTCAAATTCAACCCGCATGACGCCGCATTTCTGAAGCGGCACGGAATTTCCGCCGTTCAGAAGGACTCGCACACGGATTCCGAGTCGTGGCGCGGCCCCGCCGGGGGAGACAACTACTACAGCTTCTTCCGCGGGCTGCTGACGCCTTCCCGTCCGGGAGAACAGTACATCGACTCCGACTGGTGCAGCATACTGGGCGCGGCGGATTTCATCCGCGCCGCGTCCGGGGACGGCCCCCCGTTCTGCATCTACCTGCCGCTCTCATACCCGCATCCCCCGTACGCTGTGGAAGAACCGTTTTTCAGCATGACGGACCGCGGCAGACTGCCGCCGCGCATAACGGCGCACAAAGACCGCGGCCCGGCCATCCTCAGCGCCATACGCGAAAGACAGAACCTGCGCGGCTGGACGGAAGACCGCTGGAATGAACTGCGCGCCGTCTACTACGGTATGTGCTCGCGCCTCGACCGGCAGTTCTCCATAATCCTCGGAGCGCTGAAGGAATCGGGGACATTTGACAACACTATGATTTTCCTTTTTTCGGATCACGGCGACTACACCGGCGACTACGGCCTCGTCGAAAAGGCCCAGAACTCATTCGAAGACTGCCTCACGCGTGTGCCGCTCATCGTAAAACCCCCGGCAGACACAGATATTGTTCCCGGCATCAGAAACGGCCTTGTCGAACTCGTCGATGTGTCGGAAACGATCTTCGACATCCTCGGGATCGATCCGGGATACGACAGGTTCGGCAAGTCGCTCGCGCCGTTGTTCTCTCGCGACATCCCGTTCCGTACAGCCGTTTTCTGCGAAGGCGGCCGCCTCACCGGCGAAACCCAGTGTATGGAACGCGAAAGCCCGAGCTCTGCCGACACGCGCCAGCTCTACTGGCCGAGGGTCAGTCTGCAGTGCGACGACTCATACCCGTGGCACGGCAAGGCCATGATGTGCCGCACAGAACGCTTTAAATACGTGCTTAGACTCTACGAGGAAGACGAACTCTACGACCTGGCCCGCGACCCGGAGGAAATCACAAATCTGTGCGCCGCACCGGCTTACGCCGGAGTCCTGGCCGAACTCCGGAACACGGCCCTGCGGTGGATGGTGGAGACCGCGGACATAGTGCCGCGCCGTACCGACCGCCGCTGACAACATCCCGGCACATGGACGCACCCGCTTCTCCACGCGCCGCATATGCTCAGGCCCTCCGCCCTCGCATCATAACCGGACGGCATCTACCAGCCAGTGAGGCATGGGCGGCGGAGCAGGTCTCGTACGCCCCGGCCTGAAGCCCGCTTCCCGCATCCATCCCTTGAGCTCTTCGTCTGAAAAAACCCATCCGTTGTGCGTGGTCAGCGCCATGTTCACAGCAAACAGCGCCGAGAATACGGGTTCCGTATGTGTGGCGTCCGTCATCATGTCCAGCACATAAAGACGGCCGCCCGGCTTGAGCGCGTGCGCGGTCCGTTTCAGTATGTCCACAATCTGCTCAGGCGATTCCTGATGAAGCGCTCCGAATATCGTGGCCGCATCGTAGTGTTCCGCCTCATACACGTCTGTATGGTAATCCCCGGCACGGCACTCCACCACGTCCGAAAGTCCGTCGGCGGCGACAAAATCCCTTGCCGCCTCGGAGACCGCCGGCACATCAACCGTCACACACTTCAGCCCCGGATAACGCCGGGCAAACATCTCCGCATACGTTCCCGGCCCGCCCGCAAGATCCAGCAGCCGGGAACACCCCCCCAGATCGACCATGCCGGCAACCGCCCGCCCGATTGCGAGCGCACGCCCCCGCATCGATGCAGCAAACCTCCCCGTCCTCGCCTTGTCTCCGCCAAGATGCGCTTCAGGCCTCTCCACCGGCTGACCGCTCCCCACAAGCGCGGAAAGCCGTCCCCACGCCGGATACACGTCCCTGTTGTACATCACCGCCCGCGTGAGATCTGCCTTGCCGCCAGGCACAAGCGCAGCCTCGCCCGCCTCGGTGTTGCTGTAAAAGCCGTCCTTTTTTACAAGCAGGCCCAGCGCCGCGCATGCGTCAAGAAGAAGCCGCATTCCACGCTCACTGCACTGCGCCTCCGCGGCTACACTCTGCACCGTGGCGCGGCCATGCTGCCGCTCTATTATCTCAAAAACCCTGTTCTCTATCCCGGAAAACAACACCGCGGAACCGTAAAACGCACTGGCCAGATCCACAATGCCGTGAACAGACAACTCTTTCATGATCCCCTCCGAAAAAATGAAAAAAACTCCACCGCCGGGCTGATATGTACATCGCCCCGGTTTTGATGTAATATGGCACGACATCACGCAAAAAATCAAATAAAAAGTAACAGAATGAAAACCGGAATTCCAAAGCGGGCGCTCGTGCTTCTGCTCGCAGTGGCGCTGCTCATAATCATCCCTTTCTGCATCTGGGAGGAGCCGCTGACCGACGCCCTGAACAAGGCGGCCGTGGCGGCGGAGTCCTCTCCTGAAGCCAGACGAGCGCTCGCCTGGGCGCTTTTCGCCCTTCTGGCCGCAGACGTTTTTATACCTACGCCATCCAGCCTCGTAAGCACCATGTGCGGAATGCTTCTCGGCGCCGTCAACGGATTTTTCGTCTCCTTCATGGCTATGAATATTTCATGCGCAGTCGGGTACGTCTTCGGCAGATTCTGCTCCCGTGCCGCGGAACGCGCCATCGGCGCCGCGGATATGGCCTCCCTGAAGCTGTTCAATGAAAAATGGGGCATGTGGCTCCTTCCGGCCATGCGTCCGGTGCCCGTACTCGCCGAGGCTTCGGTGATATTTGCCGGCATATGCCGCCGGCCGGCCTGTTCCTCCGCCGTGCTTCTGACCGCGGGGAACGCCGCCGTCTCGGCAATATACGCCGTCATAGGCGCATGGGGAAAATCCGCAGATTCAATGCTGCCGGCGTTCGCTGCGGCGATCGCCGTTTCCGGGCTCTTTGCAGCCCTGCGAAAAATTACGGAGAGCACGGCGGCGAAGCGTAAAAACCATGGCTGACACACGACAGACGGCCCGTATAACGGAGAAAAAAATGCATATAAGACTCATCGCCACCGATCTGGACGGGACGCTTCTCCACTCGGATAAGAGTATACCAGACGGATTTCTGAACGCCGTAGACGTAATGCACGCCATGGGCGCCGCCGTCGTTATAGCATCCGGACGGCAGTACTCCAACGTGCTGCAGCTGTTTGAAAATCTCGCTGACAAGCTCTGGTTCGTGTGTGAGAACGGCGCCGTCGTTTACAGGGGCCGCGAAAGAGTCCACGTGTCTGAAATCAATCCGGAACATCTGCGCGGCCCCATCGAAGCCATACGCTCCATCCCCACCGCCCACGGCGTTTACTGCTGCCCGTTCACAGGATACACAGAGCCCTGCTCCCCCGCCGTCCTCGCCGGAATCAGAAAATACTACTTCAGGCTGAACGTCACTCCCGATGCCGAAAATGCTGCGCTCGGCGACACCATATGCAAATTCGCGGTAAACGACAGCGAAGACGCGGCTAAAAACCTGCTCCCGGTTCTCTCTAAATTCTCCGGACGGCATATCGAAGCCGTTCTGAGCGGACCGGAATGGGTAGACATAATGAACACCGGCACCACTAAAGGCTCCGCGGTGAAAATCATACAGGAAAAACTCGGGATCAGCCCTGATGAATGCGCAGCATTCGGAGACTACGACAACGATACTCCCATGCTCAGGCAATGCGGCCGGAGTTTCGCCATGGACAACGCGCTTCCGTCCGTGAAAGCGGCTGCCCGACAGACCATCGCTTCCAACGATGAAGACGGTGTAATGACGGAACTGCGCCGCATCTTCGGAAATCTCTTCTGAACAATGTGCGCGGCGGCGAACAGTTCGCCGCCGCGCAGTCAGTCCGGCAGTCCTCAGCGCCGGTTATTCCGCCCCGACAGCTCCCTGTGCAAAACACTTCAGGCTTGCGTCGCACATCGTCTCGTGCCTGAACCAGATGTTGGTATGCCACGAGAGCTCCGCTGTGCCGCCGCCGTGTTTTCGAAACTCAAAAACGAAATAAGACGGCGAACATGGTATAAACACATGCATTTTCAGTCCGCCGCCTTCCGCCCTGCAGGCTCTCGCATACGCGTCAAAGCGCACTCCGTCGTAAACAAATCCCAAAGACGAGAGCTGCATGCCGGAAAATCCGGCGCGAACAGTGTCGCACAGTCCGTTTTCGAAAAACAGCCGCATCTGCACGCCGGTTTCAGATTGAACCACATCCACCGCGGTAAGGCCCAACGCATTGCTCTCCACGGAATACGCGCACAAGCCGGACCCGAAATCCGGATCATATTCGCCGCACGGCCCGAGATCCGCTGCGAGCGCGCCCTCCTCCCGGCGCAGCGCCGACGCCGCGGCCGCGTTTGCCGGCAGCGGAGCCCCATCCGCATTCGCTGCGGGCATGAGATGATCGAAAAAAACATCCATGCCCTTCTGCATATCGGTAATCCCGGAAGTAAGCGCCAGCACCATATCCTTCTCCGGCATGACGAGGATATACTGCCCGGCGTATCCATCGGCGCGGTAGCAGTTGTTCCGGCAGCGCCAGAACTGGAAACCATACCCCTGAGTCCAGTCGGACCGCTGCGAGGCGTCCCCGTTGGATATCTGCATGGACACCGCCGCCTCCACGTAACCGGCGGGGATCAGCCTGCGTCCGTTCCATACCCCGCCGCGAAGCCACAGCTGCCCGAACAAAGCCAGCTCGCGTACGGAAAGCCAGAGCCCCCATCCTCCCAGGTTTATCCCCTCCGGGTTCGTCTCCCATTCAACGTCTCCAAAACCAAGAGGATCAAAAAGACGCGGACGCAGATATTCCGTCAGGCTCTCCCCGGTCACCTTGCGGAGGACCGCCGCAACCATAAATGTCGCCGCCGAATTGTAAACAAACTTTTCCCCGGGCTCATGCGCCAATTCGCTCTCAAGGAAGGTGCGCACCCACCCCGCTCTCTCAAACTCCTCCCGCGCAGCGCGTGATTCCGCATCCGCCGCCGCCACGTTCCAGTACCGCGAAAGCGGGCACTGCGAATGCCCGGACGACATCGTCAGCAGATGTCGCATCTTTACACGCTTCATCCGTTCCGATACCTTTTCGGACATGTATTCCGGAAAAAAATCCACAAGCTTGTCTTCCGTGCTTACCAGACCCTCGCCGGAGGCGATCCCAAACGCAGTAGAAACGAAGCTCTTGCTCAGCGAAAAAAGCTGATGCGAGTCCCACGCCGACGCCGGAGACCAGTACCCCTCGGAAATAATCTTCCCATGGCGAAGCAAGACGTACCCGTGTATGTGCTTTATTTCGCACAGCGCGCGTACAAAACCCAGAACCGCAGCGGAATCGACACCCTCAAGCTCCGGCTCAGAAATATCCATCGCATCCTTCAGCATCTTTTTCCACCTCCCGCTCATTCAAACGCCCGGCTCAAACCGGCTTCTGTTCTCCCGCGGCAAACAGCGTCTGTCCCGATTCGGCGTCGACAATCGTGAACGATTCCGCCTGACGAAGAGGGTCGCTCTTGAACGACAGCCGCCCGCCGTAGTTGTCCTGTATCTCACGTATGAGCGCTTCATCTTCCGTACGGAGCCTCTCAAGCACCACCGGATGTATGCACACCTGCAGATCGACTTCCCGCTTCTCTGCCTTGAGCATCCCGATGAGAGAACGCAGCCGGCGCTGGACGTCGACACTGAGCTGGAGCGGCGACTTTATCAGCCCCTTGCCATGGCAGTAAGGACAATCCTGATGCATCTGCGAAAGCAGACTCTCCTCAAACCTCTGGCGCGTCATCTCCAGAAGACCAAGTTCAGAAATTTCCATCACGTTGGTGCGGGCCTTGTCGCGTCTCAGCGCGTTCTTGAACGCCCTGTATACCTGCTGCCTGTGTTTGCGGGACTTCATGTCTATAAGATCCAGCACGACCAGGCCGCCGATATTGCGCAGCCTGAGCTGCCTCGCCACCTCTTCCACCGCTTCTATGTTGACCTCCAGAATCGCCTCTTCCTGCGACCCCTTGCCCTTGTGGCGGCCGGTGTTCACATCCACCGCAATCAGCGCCTCCGTTTCGTCTATTATAAGGTACCCGCCGGACGGAAGTGCTATCTTGCGCCTGAATGCCTCTTCTATCTGCTTTTCTACCCCGTAATGGTCAAATATCGGGTAATTCCCCTCGTACAGCTGCACAATGTTGCGGAAGCGGCGCTTGAATATCTTGTTCGCCTCCCGGCGCACCCTCTCGTAGACCTTCGGGTCGTCGATCACAATCCTGTCTATGTCCTTTGTAACATAATCCCTTATCACCCGCATCACAAGATCGGGCTCCTCGTATACGCAGCACGGAGCCGCCTGCTCCGCAATCGCCTTCTTCATATCGTTGTAGCTGGCGAGCACAGCCCGCAGATCGTTGAAAAATTCCGACCTGTGGCACCCCATGCCGGCGGTGCGTATGATGATCCCGCAGTCTTCCGGAATGAATTTCGACAGCTTCTCGAGAATCCCCTTCAGCCTCTGGCGCTCCTTGGCGTCTCCAATCTTCCTGGAAACGCCGCGGAGCGTGCTTCCCGGCATCAGCACTATGTACCGCCCAGGCAGGGAAAGGCTTGCCGTTATGCGGGGACCCTTTGTTCCGATCGGACCCTTCGACACCTGCACCGTTATCACCGATCCCACGGGATGACTCGCCGCCACCTCCTCGTTGGTAAACCTTTTGCCGCGCGGTTTCTTTCTGCTGGTCTCCTGTCTCCCGTCGTCATCGTCAAGAAGCGACTCGTCGTCCGGATTCATATCCCAGTAGTGCAGGAACGCATTCTTCTTTATGCCGATGTTTACAAACGCCGCCTGCAGATCGTTCTCCAGATTCTGTATGCGCCCCTTGAAAATCGACCCAATAAACCTTTCTTCGGAGGGATGCTCCACCTGAAATTCTTCAAGCTTTCCCTTTTCAAGCACTGCCACCCGGACCTCAAGCTTTTCCGCATTGATTATTATCTCGCGGTCGGGATGCTGCTTTTCATTCGACCTCCACCTCAATCTCCTCAAAAACTCAAACATTTATGTACCTTTCGTTAAAGACTGCCCTCCGCCCGGCGTACTTTCCGAACCGTGTATCGACACACTCTGTACCAGTCCGAGCAGGGACATTATTGCAACAGTAAACGAGCCACCATAGCTCACCAGCGGGAGCGGTATGCCCGTTATCGGCATCTTCCCTACCGTCATCGCCATGTTGACAAAAATATGCATGAACAGCAGCGCCGCTGTACCCGTGCAGATAAGACGGCCAGCCGGATCACGGCAGACATATCCCGTCGCCACGATCCCGCCCAGCAGCCCGCAGAACAGCAGTATAAGCGAACAGCTCCCGACAAAACCCGTCTCTTCCCCGATAACCGAAAATATGAAATCAGTGGAAGACACCGACCTTGGAAGGAATCCAAGTATGTTCTGCGTTCCCTTCAGATATCCCTTTCCAAACCGTCCGCCGCTTCCCACGGCAATCTCCGACTGCCGTTTGTTCCAGCCGGCTCCAAGAGGGTCTCTGTCCGGAAACACAAAAACCTCGACGCGTTTTCTCCAATGCGGGAATATAAATTTATCCACCGCTTCTTCGACTGCCTCACGCTTGCCTTCCGGCAAATGCTCTGGCAGCAGTATGGCGGAGAAAAACACCGTAACCATGAAAATTCCAAGGGTCATCATCGTGCGAAACAGCGTTTTTGAACATCCGGAGACATACAGCATGGCCGCGCATGCCGGAACAAACGCCATCGCACTGCCTAAGTCCGGCTGAATCGCCACAAGAAGCGCCGGAATCCCGAAAATTCCAAGAATCACCGCAAACCGCGCGGAACCGCGTACGTCCGAGAAATTCGCCAGTATGAACGCCGCCGCCGGTATCACTGCCAGTTTCATAAATTCGGACGGCTGCACTCCGAATATCCACCTCCGCGCGCCCATGAGCTTGGTCCCGAACAACAGCACAAGCACCAGAAGCAAAACCCCGCCCGCGTAAGGTATAAGCGAAAATCTGAGCCACTTGCGGTAATCCACGGCCGCGATGAAAATATGCGCCGCAAGCCCCAGAGGAATCCACTTGAACATCATCTCCAGATAGATGTAATGAACCGAATCCGTCCTTATGGATGTAGCGCTCTTGATGAACAGGACACCGAACGTGAGCAGACCGGCCATGCATACCGCAATCATCCAGTTCACGCGCGGCATTTTCTGCCCGCGCCTCTCGAAGTTCCTGAATCTGGGAAACACCCGGTTCATTCTCCGACATCCCCTTCCACAGCGTCCGCAACATCTGCATCCGTGCCGCCGGCGCCTTCCTCCTCGGATGCATCCATGTTCTCCACATAAGCATCAAACCGCGGCGACTCCGGCGCGTCTTCCATAACGTCCGCGTCGCCAGAGAAAGCTGCGAAATCTTCCTCCGCATCCGTATGCTTCAGCTCCGGTCCCGGAGCATAATCAGGCACATAAACAGACTTCAGAACTTCTTTAAGCACCAGCGCGGCGGACATCCCGCCCGCGTCCGAATCCTCCACCATCGTCACAAACGCGTACTCCGGATCCTCGTACGGGGCAAATGCTATCATCCATGCGTTCTTTTTCTTCTCGCCGCCGTCCATGTATTCTGCAGTACCGGTTTTACCCGCGACTGACACCTCCGGTATATATGCGCGCCTGCCGGTTCCCGAGGCGGTATTCACGGCGTCGAACATCCCCTTGTGAACGATCTTCAGATCCCCGCTCTTCCAGTTCATGTGCCTGATCACATTTGCGGCCGCAGCGCCCGGCGTTTCACCGTCATGAAGCACCAGCCTCGGCCTCAGAACATTGCCGCCGTTTGCTATTGCCGAGGTAAACACTGCCACCTGAAGCGGCGTCGCCGCAAGGAACCCCTGTCCGATAGCCACATTGGCCGTATCCCCGCCGCGCCATCCCTCACCAAACCGTCTGCGTTTCCATTCCTCCGACGGCAGCACCCCCGCCGCCGCGAAAATTTCAACCTCAGGGGCTGCGCCGAGACCAAGCGCCTCCGCATCAGCGCGGATATACGGCTCCCATCCGATGCCGCGTGCCAGCTCTATAAAATACGGGTTGCACGACTCCGCAAGCGCACCGGCCATATCGAGCGGATGCCCGTGCCCGTGACGGTGCGCGCACCGTATGCGCCGCCCACCCACCATCACGAACCCCGTGCAGTCGTACAGCTGATGCGGGTCAACGCCGCCGTGGCTTAGTACGGACATTGCCACAACCGGCTTGAAGACGCTTCCAGGCGGGTAAACTCCAGCCGCGGCCCGGCTGTAAAGAGGACGGTTCGGGTTATCCAGAAGAGCCTTCCAGTCCGAGGCATGCAGCGATGGGGTAAAGAGAGAAAGGTCGTATCGCGGCGCGCTCGCCAGCGCAAGCAGTTCCCCCGTGCGGCAGTTCATCACAACCACGGCCCCGCGCTCGTTCCCGAGAGCCGCCTCCGCCGCATTCTGAATCCGCATATCCAGAGTAAGCCTCACGTCCTTTCCAGGAACAGGTTCCTGCCCTATTACGGACTTATGCTTGTACCCCACGACGTTTATTTGTATAAGCTCACCGCCGCACATACCAGCCAGCTCTTTGTCGCACGACTTCTCAACTCCGGACCGCCCGGCTAAATCCGGCAGCAGGAAATCAAAATCCTCTTCCTCCTCCCCGTCCGGCTCCCCGGTTTCGCCGCCGGGCTGCCCTTTGCCGACATAACCGATCACATGGCACGCCGAATCGCCGTACGGATACACCCGCTCCGCACGCACGCTTATGTCCGCGCCCGGGAACTTCCCGGCATTCTCGCTGAATCTGGCCACAGCCCTGTCGCACAGCCCATCGAACGCAACCAGCGGAATCGCCCGCCGCCGGTAGATGTGCGCCCAGATTCCATCCCTATCAACTATCCGCGGACTGTCCAGAAACTGCGACAACTTGTCGATCATGCCGTCCACCCTGTTCACCGTGTTCGACCAGGGCCCGGGCTCGCGCATTTCCTCTATGTAGAGCGAAATGCAGAATGAAGGACGGTTGTCCGCAACGACGCGGCCGCGGCAGTCCAGAATCCGGCCACGCGTCGCCGGAAGCCTTACCCTCCGGAAGGTGTGCATCTCCTGCGCCGATGCGTACGTGCGCGTATCGCGTATCTGTATGCCGTAAAGAACAAAAACAAGGTACCCCATGCCGAGAGCCATGAGCAATCCGAGCCACAACAGCCTCCATCCGGCCGCCGCCGCCGCTTTTTCAGCCAAATTGCTCATCCGTACTCCGCTCCAAATTTCCGCATGCGTCGTCCAGAACCCACATCGCTGCAGACACCGGCAATGCCGCGGCTCCGGATATCAGCGCATTCAGCGCTATCCGTACCGCCGCAAACACCATCCCGCCTCCGGGGACGCCGTATCCCCAGCCGCATAAAGCGCAGCACCACTGCGCAAAACCCGCTACAATACAGCACGGCACGCACACAAGCGCACACGACACCGCATTCTCCGGCAGCTGCCTCCTCGAAAACCACCCCGCCGCCGCCGCAAGCCCGTACCAGAGCATTCCGCCCCCCGCCGTCTGGGAAAGACCGTCCGCCGCAATACCGCACAACAGCGCGGCCGCAACGCATGCCGCAACATCACGGCGTACCGCATAATACATGACCACCGCCATGAGAAAATCCGGCCTCAGCCGGTACACGCCCCACGCGGGCATTATATCCTGCACCGCGGCGGCCGTGACTGCGGCACACGCGAGAAGCACAAGCGAACGACTTTTGAAACCCGCATTCATTCCGGCTTCCCCGTTTTGTCCGCCGCGCCGGCAGTCAGAACCATAACCGCGCGAAGCGACGCAAAATCCACAAAAGGAGCCACGTCTGCGCGCGTGTAAAGAAGCGAATCATCGTCGTATACTTTTACGACAGACCCAACCGGTATGCCGGCCGGGAACACTCCGCCCAGACCGCTGGTGACCACCTTGTCGCCGCCGGCCATGCCGGAGCCCTCGCGCACGTACGCCAAGTCCAGCGGCTCCACAACATTGAGAAAACCCAGGCCGGTACCCGTGTCCGCCGCGCCACCGCCGGTGACTATCCCGCGGGAACCGCGTCCGGCCCCCTCCACACTGCACGCCACACGGCTGTTGTAGTCCGTTATCAGAAGAACATCGGAAGTCCTCGGCGTCACATAAACGACACGCCCCACCAGACCTTCCGAACAAACCACCACGTCGCCCGCTGAAATACCTGAGGAAGAACCCTTGTCCAGACGCAGCGTGCGCCACCACCCGTCGCCGCCGGACGGTATCACGTCCGCGCAAACCGCACCGGGCGTTCTGTCGCGCAGCTCCAGAAGACGGCGCAGCTCCCGGTTCTCCTCCTCCAGCCCCTCCGCCATAAACAATTTGGCCTGGAGCATAATGTCGTCGTAATACCATCCGGAATCATGCGCAGCAGCTTCCGCAGCATTGACAAATCTGCCGAATGGCGCAACGGCTTCCCGCGTTATGAACACGGACAGGGGATGCACGGACCGGGAAAGGAAAAACACAAGCAGCGCGGCCAGCGCTGCGGCCGCACCCCATAAGAGTATCTTTCGTTTTTCCATCCTCTCGTCCCCCGTGTGCACCTTCCTGCGATTGCGCAGGCGCACCGGCGGCGACGCATGTCACAACGGACAAAACACGTCCGTCAAGCCTGATGTGCTATGAAATCAAGTTCGTTCAGGATAATTCCCGTGCCCTCGGCAACGGCATCCAGAGGCGTCTCGGACCTTATCACAGGCAACCCCGTCTGCTCGGAAATCAGCTCTCCCAGACCGGTGAGCAAAGAACCGCCGCCTGCCAGAACAATGCCGCGGTCAACAAGATCCGCAGACAGTTCCGGAGGACACTTCTCAAGACAATTGCGAACCGCGGACACAATCTGAGACACCGGCTCCATCAGAGCTTCACGAAGCTCCTCCGACGTGACCGTCAGTGTCTTGGGCAACCCGTTGACATTGTCCCGTCCCTTGATCTCCATCGATGTTTCCTCGGGGAGAGGATACGCTGAGCCTATCTTTATTTTCAGCTCCTCGGCCGTCCTCTCACCGATCATCAAGTTGTACACGCGCCGCATGTATTGCATAATCACTTCGTCCATGGCGTCTCCGCCTACTCGGACGCTCTGCGCAAACACAATGCCGGCCAGGGCGATCAAAGCCACTTCCGTGGTGCCGCCGCCAATATCGACGATCATGTTACCGGTCGGCTGCGCAACAGGCAGCCCCACCCCGATCGCCGCCGCCATCGGCTCCTCGACCAGGTAAACTCCCCTCGCACCGGCATTTATCGCCGAGTCTTTTACGGCCCTTTTCTCGACCTCCGTTATGTCGCTGGGAACCGCAACAATAACCCGCGGCCTGCGCAACTTGTGATTCTGCACCTTGTTTATGAAGTGCCTTATCATCTGCTCCGTTATCTCAAAATCCGCTATCACGCCCGATTTCATCGGCCTGATAGTCATGATATTTCCCGGAGTCCGGCCCAACATGCGTTTAGCCTCGTCGCCCACCGCCAGAATGCGCTTCGTCCCCTTTTGTATAGCGACAACGGAAGGCTCGCGTATCACTATGCCGCGATCCTTAACATAGACCAGAGTATTGGCAGTCCCCAGATCTATACCTATATCGTTTGTAAAAAGCCCTTGAAATTTTTCCCACATATCCACGCCTTGCCGGAAGTCACACATGGAGGAAGCGATTATCCCATCGACCGGAAAATCTTAGCATACGAATAACTCATGAAGCAATGTTTTTTTGCGCCCCTGTTTTCAGCGCGGCATGCAAGAGGAATCCAGACGCCAAAACCATATATCGTCTTGTTTTTCAGCCATATATCGAAAAATCACGCCAGTTTTCCCACCGCTGAACGGCCGCCGCCACCCAGCCACCAATCCCCGAAAGATCACCGCCGAATACAATGCCCCTGATATCCGGACGCACCATCCCGCAATGCATTGCCCGCCCCCACGCTGCCGGACATACCGTCCTGTCAGAAACCAAAGCCCCTTCCGCTCCCTCAAATCGCGGATCCGGCGGACTGCCGCGCGCATTCCCTCAAAATGCGGCCGTATTCAAGCATCGGATATTCACCGTACTCGCGGGAATATGCGGCATTGAGTCCGCATCCGAACGACGTTATGCTCTCAAATCCGCGCGCCGCGTAAAACTCGGCGTCCCGCCTTAACACTCCCTGATAAAACGGAAGTTCTCCAAATGGCCGCTTCCACTGGTAAAACCGGGAAATGTCCAACCAGTATTCCAACACCTGCGAACCTTTCGTACCGAACATCTCGAAGAGCGGCCCAAGCGTATCGGCCTGTTCAGCGTTCCTGCGGCAGTTCTTATCGCCGATGGCAAAGGATGAATCCCTGTCAAACGGCGCAAACTCCAGGAAAATCCCCCCGTCGGGCCGTACCTTTTCGGGAGCGCGCATTGTATTCTGGTATGCCAGAAAGGAATGCGACGCCTGCGGATCCTCCTCCCGGATCCCGCGCAAAATGCGATTGTAAAGAATCAAAGCCTGATCGGACAGCGACAGCTCGCGGCATTTCTCGCAATGACAGAATTTTCCTGAATCGCTCGTCCAGAAGGAATACCGGTGGCTGGTGGAGAACGGGGCAATCTGCTCCGCCAGGAGCCGTGCGCGCTCCTGCACAAAGTCCAATGCTTCCCAGCATGATACGCAGCAGTTGAAATCGCATGAGCGCGACCCATGCTCATTCACCCGGAACCACTGCGGATGCTCCCGGAAGTTTTCCGGCGGCATAAGAAAACGCATCGCATGAAGCTCAAACTCAAGATCAATCCCGCGTTTGAAGAGCATTTCCGCCGCCCGCCGGAAATCATCGGTTTTCATGCCCTGAAGCATGCCTTCCATGGATCGCGGATCTTCTCCCGGAGCTTCGGAAACCGGATGCAGCCCGAGTGCGGTCAATCCCATTCTCTGCGCAAGATCAACCCAGTACCCCCGAAATCAAAGAACCATATTAAAATTCCATTTTTTTCACAAAAGGCCTCCTCGCTGCTCTCCGGTCTGCCGGGTTTATTCCCGGCAGACCGGAACCCTTCTGCGCCGCCGTATTATGCAAAAATAATTGCGGAAAGAGAAACGCATTTAAAAATTTTACGCACTTCTTTTCCGGAAAGATTCTCAGCCTGTCCATCTTTCTGCCCCGAACTGCATGCGCTGAAAACTACAGCCCCTGCAACTGCCAAGCAAACACGAAAAGGATTTCCGTTCGTAACGAAGGATTTCCGTTCGTAACGTCGGCAAAGTCATCCGGGTTCCGGCGGGACAGGCGAAGCACACCCCGGCGTCGTATTTTCCAGAAGAACAGACCCGGCTTTTCGGCAACGTGTGTCCAGGTCGGGCATTTTCGCCGGATTCCCGGCGTAATGCTTTTCACAACACTTTGATTTGATAGATGTTATGAGCAGTCATCGCTTAGGCAAATGCCGTACTGCCGTCGGTTTGCAAAATAAATCGGGGACACGCACGATGCCCGTGCGGTCCCCGATGCGTTATTGCGAAATCCAATCACGGATCCGCCGTGTTTCAGTCTGCTCAGTCCTGCTTGACCGCGTTCTCATGGAGCGCCGCCAGCTGCGTGAGAAGCTGATACTTCGCCTTGAAGCGCCTGTCTGCTTCTTCAACCATCTTGGCGGAGAGCGCAGGATCAAGCTTGGCAAGCTGTTTGAAGCGGTTTTCAACGCTTGCCTGCTCGGCGAAGGCCTTGCTCGGAAGCTTGCTGTCTATCGTAAGCGGATTCTTGCCCTCTTTGGCCAGGTCCGGATTGAACCTGTAAAGCGGGAAATGCCCCGTATCGACGGCAAGCTTCTGATTATCCATGCCAGTCGTCATGGATATGCCGTGATTGATGCAGTGCGAATAGGCGATTATCAAAGCCGGACCGTCATACTGCTCGGCTTCGTTGAACGCCTTAACGACCTGCGCCGGGTTCGACCCCATAGACACCTGCGCCACGTAGATGTTGCCGTACGTCATGGAAATCATGCCCAAGTCCTTCTTCTGCTGCGGCTTGCCGGAAGCTGCAAACTTCGCGATCGCCCCGAGAGGAGTAGATTTGGAAGCCTGACCTCCCGTATTGGAGTAAACCTCCGTGTCAAGCACGAGAACTTTGACGTTCTTGCCGGATGCAAGCACATGGTCAAGACCGCCGTAGCCGATGTCGTAAGCCCATCCGTCTCCGCCGATTATCCAGACGCTCTTGCGCACCAGATAATCCGCAAGCGAAAGCAGCTGCCGCGCCATCGGGCAGTCGACGCCCTCAAGTTTCGTCTTGAGCGCCGCCACGCGCGCACGCTGGGCCTCAATTTCCTCCTGCGTGGACTGTCTGGCGTCGCGAATCTCAGTGACAAGCTCGCAGATGTCTGCCGGAGCCTTGCCGGACTCAAGCATCTTCGCGATGATTTCCAGCGCGAAGCCGTTGAACTTCTCCATCGTCATGTACATGCCGAGACCGAACTGCGCGTTGTCTTCGAACAGGCTGTTCGCCCAAGCCGGACCGCGGCCGTCGTCACGGGTACAGTACGGCGTCGTCGGAAGGTTGCCGCCGTAAATCGACGAGCAGCCAGTCGCATTCGCGATGATCGTACGGTCGCCGAAGAGCTGCGTGACAAGTTTCACGTAAGGCGTTTCGCCGCATCCAGCGCACGCACCGGAGAATTCAAACAGCGGACGGCAGAGCTGAGAGCCCTTGATCGTCTCAACCTTGAGCTCCGAACGCGGCGCATCAGGAATGCTGAGGAAGAACTTGAAGTTCTCCGCCTCCGTGGCGCGCAGGTCAATCTGCTTGACCATCTTGATCGCGCCCTTGGCGGACATCGGACACGTATGCACGCAGGCGCCGCATCCCGTGCAGTCCTCGGGAGCAATCTGAATGGTGAACTTCTTGCCAGCGAAATCCTTGGTCTTCGCATCAGCCGACTTGAACGCGGAAGGCGCGCTGCCGAGAACGGAAGGATCGTACACCTTGCCGCGGATGGCCGCATGCGGGCACACAAGAGAGCACTGCAGGCACTGTATGCACACCGCCGGATCCCAGCACGGAATCTCTGTAGCAATGTTGCGCTTCTCCCACTTTGTGGTAGCCGTGGGCCACACTCCGTCGTTGGGAATCTTGCTCACGGGCAGGGCGTCGCCGCGCTGAGCGATAATCTCCGCGGTAACTTCACGCACAAACTCCGGAGCCTCCGGCGAAACGATCGGCGGCATCTTGTAAACGCCAGCCGGCTTGGATGGATATTTAACCTCCTCCACCGCGCTACGCGCGGCGTCGATGGCGTCCCAGTTCTTCTTGACGACTTCATCTCCCTTCTTGCCGTACGCCTTCTTGGCGTACTTCTTGAGAAGCTCGATGGCTTCGTCTTCCGGAATGATGTCGGCAATCTTGAAGAACGCGGTCTGCATTATCGTGTTGATGCGCCCGCCCATGCCCATCTTGTGAGCCAGCGTCACCGCGTCAACCACATAGAACCGCAGCCCCTTGTCTATTATCTGCTGCTCGATCTCATCCGGCAGGTGATTCCACACCTCGTCAGCGCCGTACGGGCTCGCGAGAAGGAACGTGCCGCCCTTTTTCGCATTGGACAGCATGTCGTACTTCTCGACAAACGAGAAATTGTGACACGCCACAAAGTCTGCATTGGTGCAGAGATACGGGCTCTGGATGGGACTTGTGCCGAACCTGAGGTGCGAGACCGTTATGCCGCCGGCCTTCTTCGAGTCGTATACGAAATACCCCTGCGCATAGTTCCCGGTGGAGTCGCCGATGAGCTTGATGGAGTTTTTGTTGGCTCCGACCGTTCCATCGGATCCGAGCCCGTAGAACATGCACTCCTTGCGCCCTGCATGATCGAGCACGAACGAAGGATCAAAGTCGATGTTGGTGTGCGTGAGGTCATCCACGATACCCACTGTAAAGTGCGTCTTGGACTTCGAAGCCGCCGCATTGTCGTAAATGCCCTTCACCATGGCCGGCGTGAACTCCTTGGAGCCGAGTCCGTACCGTCCGGCAAGCACTTTGGGCCACTTGTCAAACTTCAGCCACCCGTTTTCAAAAGCTTCGCCGATGGCGGTGCGCACATCAAGATAGAGAGGATCGCCCAGAGCGCCCGGCTCCTTGACGCGGTCCATAACCGTGATGGTCTTCACCGTGGCCGGCAGCGCGGCCGCAAACGCCTCAACCGCGAACGGACGGTAAAGACGCACTTTGACCAAACCGACCTTGGCCCCGTCTTTGACCATCTTCGTAACCGTCTCGTCGATCGTATCGACGCCGGAACCCATCGCCACAATAACGTGCTCCGCGTCAGGCGCACCGACGTAGTCGAAAAGCTTGTATTTGCGTCCCGTAAACCCAGCGAGCTTGTCCATGCACTTCTGGACGATTCCCGGCGTGGCAAGGTAGAACGGATTGCTCGTCTCACGGCCCTGGAAATAGACGTCCGGATTCTGTGCGGTTCCGCGCATGGTCGGGTGATCCGGCGAAAGCGCGCGCCCGCGATGCTCGAACACAAATTTATCGTCTATCATTCCGCGTATCACGTCGTCGCCGACCTCGTCAATCTTCTGCACCTCGTGCGAAGTACGGAATCCGTCGAAGAAATGCAGGAAAGGAATACGGCTTTCGAGCGTGGCGGCGTGCGCAACCAGCGCCATGTCCATAACTTCCTGCACAGATGCGGACACAAGCATAGCGAAACCGGTCTGGCGGCAGGAAAGCACGTCGGAATGATCGCCGAAAATGGAAAGTCCCTGATAAGCAAGCGCACGGGCCGACACATGGAACACCGTCGGAATAAGCTCGCCTGCTATCTTGTACATGTTGGGGATCATGAGCAGAAGCCCCTGCGACGCCGTGAACGTCGTCGTGAGAGCGCCGGTCGCAAGAGCCCCGTGCACCGCTCCGGCAGCGCCGCCTTCCGACTCCATCTCCACCACGTGGGGAATCGTCCCCCAGATGTTTGTACCTTTGCGCGACGCCCACTCGTCGCACCACTCCGCCATGGGCGAAGACGGCGTGATGGGATAAATAGCGCATACCTCGCTGCACTTAAACGCAACTCTCGCCGCGGCTTCGTTGCCGTCGACCATTATTTTGTTTGCCATCTTTAATTTAACTCCATTATACGGCGAAGCCGCGGACGGCATACGCCCGGGCTTCGCCACTTATTTGAACACTGCCGCGTCGGAAATCAACCTTTTGCGTTTTTGATGAATTCGCGGACGGAATCAAGCTGCCCGGCAGAACCGAGTATCTCGTTCTTCCCGGCGATGTACTTGGCGTATTCCGCCATGAACACCTTGCCGATGGGTCGAAGGTCGAAATTCTCCGGATGTTCGAGGAAATACTCGCGATGAACGCGGCACCACACCAGACGGCCGTCCGTGTCAATGTTGATCTTGGTAACGCCGAGTTTGCCCGCCTTGCTGATATCGGACTCCGAAACACCCTTCGCTCCGGGGAGTTTTCCGCCGGCGGCGTTGATGCGCCTGACCTCATCCTGCGGAACGGAGCTCGAGCCGTGCATCACCAGCGGGAAACGCGGAAGACGGCGGGCAATCTCTTCGACGACTTCAAAATGAAGCCCCTGTGTCCCGGAAAACTTATACGCGCCGTGACTCGTGCCGATTGCGCATGCGAGGGAATCGCATCCGGTACGCTTCACAAACTCTTCAACCTGAGCCGGATCTGTCAGCTTGGCGTCGGCCTCGGATACGGAAACATGCTCCTCCACGCCTCCGAGCTTGCCAAGCTCCGCCTCGACCGCAACGCCTTTCGCATGCGCCGCATCAACGACCCGCTTCGTGATCTCAATGTTCTTCTCGAACGGCTCTGCCGAAGCGTCGATCATGACGGAACTGTAGAAACCGCTGTTGATGCAGTCCATGCACGACTCCTCGTCGCCGTGGTCGAGATGCACGGCAAAAATCGCGTCCGGAAAGATCTCGTCAGCCGCACGGATCATGGCCTCAAGCAGACGTTTGTCCGTGTAAGCGCGGGCCCCCTTTGAAATCTGAATAATGAACGGAGCTTTGCTGTCCATGCAGCCGCGGAACAATCCCATGATCTGCTCCGCATTGTTGATGTTATAGGCGCCGACCGCATACTTGCCGTAGGCATGTTCGAACAGCAGTTTGGTGGAAACAATCATTTTGACACTTCCTTCTTCTTTCTGTTTTTAAGTGGTTTCCCGCAAGATGTCAGAAAAGAAACGCACCAACGGGAAAGAACGCTTCGAAATGTTATCATTTGAGGCCCAAAGCGTCAAGCTCGCTTCATTCTCGCGCCTTTGCTGAAAAGTTGCAGAATGTAACGTCCATACCACAAGGAAGAATTACAGACATGAAAAGAAACGCCCAAAAGAGGCGCATCCACATTGCCGTCATGCGGGCGATTTTTCCGGGAAACAGTGATGTTTCGCTTTCTGCTGAAATGGAAGCTGCAACAGCATTCACGCAGAAAGGAAACATCATGGCAGAGTATGGCAAATATTCTCATCCCCGGGCACATCTTAAGTTTGAAGACCGCGAACGTCTGGGCAAGGCATGGAATAACGGGCTCAGGACGAAGCCAGGCAGCATTTCCATCCTGGCCATTGCAAAGGCACACGGCGTCTCGCGGACACTTTGGAGACGCGAGCTGCAAAGGTGTACCTCAGGGGCGATTTTAACGCCTGACATCCGAAGACGAGGCAAACATGAACGAAGATTCGTGTACATCGAATATGACGCCGAGGCGGCGGGGTGGACACGATGCCGCGCTGACGGCGCAGAAGACCACGGAGCAAATCAGCCTGTACGGACGAAGATTCGAGTGCGTCGAGATGTGACGCCATGGCGGCAGACGGCGCGCAGCGCGAAAACACTGGGATCCGCGTTTGGAATTACTTCTCAGCCGCCGTTTTTATCATCTCCATGCGCACTGTGGCCTGCGCCTCGGTAACCACCGTGCGGACGGAGCCGTTCGGGTATGTTTTTACCCACTCCGCCCGCTGTTCATCGAACGCCTCGTCCGAAGACTTCACGGTCTTCGGAGTCCCCATGGTTTTCGACACGCAGGCGGAAATTTCAGCAAACGATGCCGCGCCTGTGAACACCACGGAAACGCGCGAAAGCGTTCCGCCGCGTCCAAACTGCAAAGTGACGTCCGCCGGCACGCCCGCAATCGCGTCCGTATCGTGCACTGCAATGCTGTCTCCTGACCCGTCATCTTTTCCGGACGGAATAGATATGCGCGAAAATACCGCCGCGCCCTCCCGTATGCGCCTGTGAGCAAATTCCAGGCTGTCGCCCCATGTCACGCCGGGGAAAGGCGCATCCCATCCGGAGAACACCGCGTTCGAGAACTCTCCCGCCGCAACGGATGTGCGGGCGTCGGCGGCATCTCCGGCTGCGCCCGGGTTCTCTTCGGCCGCCGCGGACGCCGCGCCGCGCCTGCCTGTGAAAGTTATCTCATCGATCCACGAACACGGGTGCGCCCGCTTTATTACTCCCGTATTTCCGAGCGTGATCCGGCCTTCCGCTCTGTGAGCGAAGTCGAGCGAAACTATTCCGGCGTCAAATTTTTCTGGAAAGGAGAGCGTATACTCCACAGGATCCACAACCGCCGGCGCCCATCCGCGATTTTTCACCGCTCTGGCCTGCGCCACCGGGCCGCCCAGCACGCCGTATTCGTACTCGAAACCAGTATTTCTGGCATCGAAAACCGCGCTTGAAACCGCCCTGCAGCACGAGTTCGACCCGGTCAGCGGCCTGCCGTCCAGACTTACAAGCGAAATCGCCGCGAACGGAGCCGTAATGCCGCCTAGGGCAATGCCGTCTTTGAAAACATACGGCTCGCGCAGCACTTTCCCTGCATAAACTTTTGCCGACGGCGTGTCTATTATGAGCCTGCCGTGCTCCCAGTCCCATATTATGCTGTCGCCG
Source organism: uncultured Verrucomicrobiota bacterium (assembly GCA_949285835.1). Classification (GTDB taxonomy): domain Bacteria; phylum Verrucomicrobiota; class Kiritimatiellia; order RFP12; family UBA3636; genus CASEAR01. The sequence goes on from CASEAR010000090.1 coordinate 45,201, forward strand.
CTTTTGACGGACCCGTCCGCGCTGCGCGGCGCAGGGGGAAGAGGATTTTCTCCGGCGGCCGGATCCGATCCCGAAGAAAACTCGATTTCCGTGCCGCGCGTGAACGTAAGACCCGAAATATCGGCCCCGTTCCATTTCCGGTACGAGAATATGTCGTCTTCATACATGCGGACGCACACAGGATCGGACGCCGGAGCGATCGCTCCGGAAATGAAGATTCTCCCTGCCGCGGCTATCGCCGAAGACATCACGGGGTCGGTTTCCAGATGAACGGCATCCCAGTAGTGATTTGCATTCCCCGGAGTAATTCTTTCCGCCAGCAGCTGCTCCGGACTTTTTCCGCCGAACCAGTTTCCGTGCCATATCACAACGTCAAAATCCTGCCACGACGCCAGTGCCGCAAGCATGTATGGGTACTCCGCCCGGTACGGACTCGGCCTGGCGCGCTGCGTTTCGTAAATGACAGCCGGCATTCCTTTGATCCTGCTGGAATCCAGCACATAAAGCGCCGGCGGCTTTGTCAGCATCGACGCATCGTCCCAGAAGTACATGCTTACCGTCGACATACCGCCGAGGGAATTTGTGTAAAGCCACGGTATGTTCGGCCTGTACTGCGAATCGTAAGAGAACGGCACCACGTTCACCCCCACTCCTTCCGGAGCAAGAGTGCGGCAAAAGTCCCGGTACTCGCGGTTTCTGGCATTGACGGTCTCCACGGCGAACCTCACAAAGTCCGACTGTCTGGCCGCAGGGAACTGGTTCCGTTCCGAAACCACGGGCTTGAGCTCCACCGTACCGCCGGACAGAGACTCCCCCGGCAGCAGGCTCCCCCATGCGCGGACAAGCCCTTCTTCGCCGCCGTACCGCGCGGAAAGCCAGTCGTTCCATTTTTTTCTGAGGTTCGACTTGAAATATTCCGGCCACTTTTCAATACCGCCTTCAAGCCAGTTCTTCACGATGCCCGCCTCGTTTGCGATCTCTACGATGGCGATCATTTCCTCTTCGGAGTATTTTCTGCCGGTATAAGGGTTGGTGTGCGAAAATACATTGTATGCGTGCCGCATCCTTATCCGCCACAGCAGATCATCCGCGTAGCTCAGCCTGTACGCCGCGGACAGTCCCGCCTCCTTTACCGCGTCTCTCCACTCTTTCCATGCTTCCTCACCGCGTTCGCGCCGCACTTCATCCGCCAGCCACGACCCGTCCTCAAGCACAGGCTCGAGCGGCATGCCGAATCCCACCGTGGTGGCGAACATTATGAACATCCCGTGCTTCTTCCAGTCAGCCACAGAAGCGTCAAACTTGTCGAGGGAAGACCCGTCGCCGGGCGTATAGTTCATCGCCGCGCCGCGTTTTGCGGACTCCTTGTCGTAAAAACTGCTCTGAAACCAAGTTCTTACGCAATTAAAACCGAGAGCGCGTATGCGCTCGCCGGTTCCGTTCATAACCTGCCCCCAGAGCCTGAGCCTTTTGCCTCCATAGGTAAGGTGCCCGTTCTCCGTCTTTACGTAAACGCCCGGAACCGGCTTTATGTCCAGAGGGAAAACAATATGCTTCGGATATTCGCGTACGGAAATTCTTCCGGCGGCCGACTCGCTGCGAAGCACCGCGCTTTTATTTTCGCCGTTTATCCTTATGCGGAAAAACGCATCCCCGACGCCGTCTGAAAGCAGCCGGCGCAGCTCCTCCGCCAGTTTCCCGCTGAAGCGGACCCTGCCTCCTGACGCCGCCGGTATCTCCGCTGCGTCCGCCGCGAATTCTCGACCGTCCCGTGCGCACACGCTCAGCTCTGCCTTCAGTCCCTTCAGAGACCCGCCGGGCGATCTCAGCGCTCCGGACATGTACGCCACCCCGCCTGTGTCGCCCTCGCACCGGAACGCCGCTTTTCCACAAAATCTGTACGCCCCGGGCTCCGACGGCACAAACACGATCCCCGGCGCAAAGTCGAATTCCTTTGAAAAGGAGCTTCTCCCGTTTGTATGAATTTTTACAACGCCCTCCCTGACGGCGCTGACAAACGCACCGGAGCCGGTCTTGTACGTTCCTGCGCTCCCCGCGCACACCGCATTCGTAACCGATGCGTATTCCGCACGGCCGGAGCCGAATCCCGATGCAAACGCATCCCTTCTGGAGATTCCGGCGGCCCTGAAGACTCCGAGTTCCGTAACGGCATAGCACCCTTCCCATTTTTCCGCCGGAGGAAGCGGAACAAATGCGCGCCTGCCGTCTCCGAACATGGCTTCAACGCCGAAATCCTCCGCGCTCATTCCGCCATTGTAATGCCACCCCGACTTCCATGCGAAAAACCCCAGCGAATCTCCGTTCCCCTGAAGACCGGAAAACCCGCTGCCGCCTATCTGCACGGTATCCGCGTCCGCGGCAATGCCTGAGAGAAGTATCTCCACATGCTTTCCGGGACGGAGCAGCTCCGCCTGCATAACCGCCCCGCCTATATCGTCCGGAGACAGCACTATACGACGCAGGAGCGCCGTGTTTACCGGAAACTCAAAAACGCCGTTTTCCGCCCAAAGGTCGTTTGTTACGACGCCGAGCGGCTTTACCGACACGTCGGTAAAGCCGTCTTCGCACAACGACGGCAGGGGGGCGGACAACGCGCAGAGCAACCCAGCGCACAGAAGAAAATTACGCATCTCAGACCTTTCCGTGTTTTAATTACTGTACGATAAGCAGCGTGCAGAACGGAGTGTATCGCAGCACAATGCGCTTGCCGTCTTCGTCAAATATCAGATCCCAGCCGTCCGCAGCCGCTTCATCGGACAGAACCAGGCCATCGCCCATCTGCGACAGCTTGCCGCCGTATTCCGCCACAGTCCATTCCGTGATGCCGGCGGGAGAAAACCTGCCGTCCTCGGAAAACGACGGAATAAGCTCCGTGCCGGACTCAAAGGAAAGATTCCCCGCCACGTCCAGCTTCCGCATGCTCGTCGGATCCAGCACCGCTGCATCGTCCACAACCACCAGCCAGCGGCTGCTCCGGCCTCCCTCAACGCTGTCGTCGCCGTATCCGCCTTTTACCTTGTTGTTTGAAAAATACGCGTTCCCGGACACTGCCACATCAGCACCGCCGCCGCGCACCGCGCCGTCCAGAACAAGACTTCCGACCGTCCACGGATTCTGCCCGTTCAATTTTCCGCCGATTCCGAGAGAATCGCATTCCACGCGGCACTCACCGGAAAATACGCATTCGGAAAAAACTCCGTCCGGCACATACTGCCCACCGACGCTCAGTTTGCCGAATTTGGCGCTTCCTCCGGAAAAGCGCGCGGCCGCACGGCCGCGCAGCCCCAGCAGGACATGCGATGCGGCAGAAATGTTCCCGCCGGTCTGTATGAGTTCCGCGTATCCATCTTCACTGTTGTTGTAGATAAACTGCGTTTGCGTCCCGTCCAGAATTACGGTTCCGCCCTCCACAATCAGGCGGCCCACGGATGCCGGAGACCCGGCGTCCAGCACCCTGAATATGCCGTTGGTGTGAAAGAGCAGCGCATTATCGCGAACCACCAGAGTGCATTCCGTGCCGCCGCCGGCTGCAAGCGTGATGGAGCCGTCCGCTTCAAACCGGGAGCTTCCGGAAAGTTCCATGTACGCCCTGGCTCCGGATTTGCTGCAGGCTTTCAGCGCCAGTGCGCCCGATGCGCCGGCGCAGTAGAAAGCTCCGTCGCCGGAAAGCAGGAAAGACACATCGTTGCTGTATGCGTATCCGCCGCCCAGATATAAGCTTACATTCCCGGAACCGGATGCGGACATGGCCGTGAAAACGCCGCTTCTTATCTCCAGCACACCGGTCGAACCTGTGCTCTCGCACACAGTGACCTGACCGTTCGTCACAGACACGCTGCCGCCGTCCAGCAGGAAGTACCCCGAGGCGGCGTCTCCGTACCGCCCCACCTTGAGCGAGCCGCCTATTCTGGCAGAGCCGCCGCCAGACACAGTCATCGATCCCGACGAATTGTCCGAGCCGAGCGTCACGGTCCCGGAGGCGTCGAACACGCCGCCCGACACAGTCACTGTGCCGTCCGAACCCGCCAGATCCCCTATCACGGCTCCCGTGCAGCGCAGGACTCCGCCCGGAAGCACGTTCACAGCGCCGGTTCCCATGCGGCCAGCCCAGAGCACAGCCGTCTCCAGAGAACCTTCCACGGTAAGTTCTCCGTAAGAGCCCTCGCCGTATGCAATGTTGAGGTCTGCGCACTCCGCCTTCTCCGCGCCGCGCACCAGCACCGGCGCCGGTGACGTCCCGTCCGTGTTTATAAAAACTTCGTCGGCGGAGGAAGGGACACCCTGGTTCCAGTTCGCTGCGGAGAACCAGTCTTCGGAAGCGCCGGAACCGTCCCCGGTCCACCAGACCTGCGCGTCAGCAGGCGCCGGAGACAAAGCAAACAGGCAAACAGCCGGTATTCCGGCAAACAGCAGTTTTGTCATACACCAGCCTCCAATCTCAGCCGGAGCTATACCCCGGCGCTGTCAAACACTATCATTCCCTTGAGCACTTCTCCACAGAAAACGGATTTGAACGCATCGGCATATTCAGACGCTTTCCACATATGCGTCATAAACGCTCCCGCATCCACAATCCCCCTCTTCAGCAAATCGCAGACCCAGACGTAGGCCAGATGTTCGCATGCGTCGGGAGCAATCTCAGTAAGATCAGAACGAACATGCTTCGGCTCGTCGTACCCGCCTCTGGGCAGCACCGCATACCTCGCAAAACATCCACCATGCGCCAGCACGGCGTGAGCCAGAGCCCTCTGTCCGCGATCCCCGGAGGCTTCGCAGAATACGTCCACCTGCCCGCCCGCCGCGTCCGCTATCATCCGCGCGGCGTCGCCTCCCCCGCATACGTTCACCACAGCGTCCGCACAGATGCGGCGCGCTGTTTCCAGACGGGATTCCCTTCGCCCGGTGACGATCACCTTCTCCGCCCCGGCAAGCTTGCACCACAGCCCGATGGACATACCGGCCATGCCGGTTCCCGCCACGCACACCCGCTTGCCGGCCAGGCCGCAGACGGCGCGCGTCCAGCTCGCAGTCTCAGCCAGAGAAAGCGCGGCCACGGCGCTGCGCACGTCCAATCCCGCCGGGACAATGTTCTGGCGCTGCATGGTATAATCATCCGCCGCCCCGGCGAATCCCGCCGCCGCCATGGCCCTGCCGTCCCTGACGATGCCGTACTCGGCAAATCCTCCCCAGCAGCTGTAAATACCGTTCTCATTCTCCCCGGAAAAGATTCTGCAAGGCCTGCTCACCCTGTCGCCCGGTTTGAACGTCGTGACGCCCGGACCGGTCTCCACCACCACGCCCACGCTTTCGTGTCCCAGAACCGCAGGATAATCGCTGTGGTACGGCTGGACGCCGTTTGCAAGCTCCCGGTCCGTTGTGTTGCAGATGCCGCACGCCTCTATGCGGACCAGCGAATCGAACTCACCGAGCTTCGGCATGGGCATGTCTTCCATGCGAATGCCGCCCGCTCCGTCGGTTATCAGCGCACGCATCAGCCCGCCCTCCCGAATCCGCGCCAGTCCACAACAGCGACGCAGAGTCCTTCCACCCCGCCGCCCGTCAGTCTTGAATAAAAATCAGGCGCCTGTTCATACGGCACAACATGCGAAATCGCCTTGCCCCAGGGCAGCACCCCCGCCGCCATCTGCCTGAGAACCGCGTCGCGGCACGGCTCAAGACCGTCGTTGCACGGGAAATGCATCGTCAGCATGCGCATGTGCCCCGGCATGAACTCGTATGGAAACGGCGTGTCACCGTAGTTTCCCTGCCACACGAAATGCCCGTGCCTCCGACAGAAACTCATCGTTGAGGCAAGCAATTCGCTCTTCCCGGTACACTCATACACAATGTCGTACCCGTCCGGAAGCCCGTCGGCAACCTTTCCGGCGCCGGACTTCACATTCACGGTCCGCGCCGCGCCGAAGGCCTTTGCGAGTTCGAGCCTTCCCGCGTCCACATCCGCCGCCGTGACGGCGCATCCGCGGCAGAAAAGCGCGAACACCACGCCGAGGCCGATCGGCCCGCATCCGTACACAAGCGCATTCCAGCCCATACGCGGCCCCGACTGATCCACGCCGTTCAGCCCGACTGCCGGAAGCACAAATGACGCCGCCGCCTTTTCATCGGCTCCGGCGGGAAGTTTTGCGAGCCCCTCCGTCTTCCCTGCGTCTATCACCGCATGGGAGCAATGCGTACCGGCCACCGGCGACACTGCGGCGCCGTCGCGCACCCGCATCATGGCGGAATTGTCCCTGTAGTACACAATGTCGCCGGCTTTCAGTCCGCTCACGCCGGGCCCAGCGTACTCTACTTCGCCCACCGCCATGTATCCCGTGCAGAGAGGATACGGCCCCCAGGTTATCTTGCCGCTTATCAGCGCCGTTTCAGTCCCCGTGCTCACGCCGGAGTACCGGGTCCTGACAACCACAGAATTCCGCCCGGGATCCGGCAGATTCACTTCTTCAAGTGAAAAATCACCCGCCCGCCCGCATATTAAAGACACCGCCTTCATTTCGCCTGTTCCCTTTTCCTGAATTTTAAACGCATCCGGTACCTGACCTGACGGCGGCACCTGCCGCGCCGTTTCCAACTATGCAAACATTAAGCCACGAGAGCAAAAAATAGTCAAGCAGTTATTGCTCAATGTTTTATAAAAATAATGCTATAAATGCAACATACAAACATTTCATATACGCCTTTGTTTTTATTTTCATTCCGCATGCAGAATATAAAAAAAATGCTATTGCACCGGAGCCCGGCGCAAAAAAATTTCTCCCGTCCGGCGCGTTAAGACGCCGCCAAGCGTTCATGAAGAGTACGCCTGTCCGCCTATAGTGCTGGGCGGCGTTCCGAAACGGCGCTTGAATATTCTGGCGAAATAATTCGGATCGGTGATTCCCACCGCACGCGCCGCGCGGCATACCGGCATCCCCGGATTGTCGGAAAGCAGACGGTACGCCTGCGAAAGCCTCACGTCAGACAGATACGCCGACGGAGTCTGCCCGTAAACGTGCCGGAAGGCCTGGCACAGGCTGCTTGCACTCATGCCGGTGAGCTTCACGTACGTATCGTACCCGTGCGCCTCCCTGTAATGCAGATCGATGTAGTCGCGCACGACGACGGCCGCCTGCTCCGTATTCCTGCGGTGACGCGGCGCAGTACGCTCATTTTTCTCCGGCGGATCCAGCAGAATTGAAACCACCGGCCACAGCAGCCTCTCTCCCGCGGAATTTCCCTGACGCAGATTCTGCAGGAGCATTTCTATAATCCCGTAGAGAGAGTCGCCGGGATTCACGTGCGAGAACAGCGGCAGTCTCTGCGCTATGCCGTCGGGAACACGGCACATCCTCGTTTTGTCAAAATTCTGCCCCACAAAAACTTCGTAAGGTTTCCCATATCTCGACACCTCCGCAGGCATCCATTCGAAATGGACGCAATGACGCACCACATCGCCCCGCCGCCCGCACCGGCTTTCATGCCACATCCCGGGCGGCAGGATAAACACGTCTCCGGCCCTCACACGGCACGAGTCGCTGCCGTACTGAAGTACGTATTCCCCGTAGCTGACGTAAACCAGCTCCGTCTCGTAAAGGCAGCGCATAGGCTCCACATAACGCGGCTGCCACCTGCCCTCCCAGAACCTGATCACTCCGGGATCAAATAACATGACACCACCTCCGTAATCGCGGAATCAAACACGACTCACCCCGGTATAACATATCCGGCCGCAATTGTCGAACCACCCATGGGTGGGCTACCATGAGCGGCAGGTGGTCACGCTCTCTATCTTCAAACTTACGATGTGCTCAAGAATGAGAGTATTTGCTATACTCCGCCATGATGTTTCCCTTCTACGAGGATGCTGTAGAGGGTTCCATTTCAGCAGAAAGCGAAACATCACTGTTTTCCAAGAATGATCCGACCGCATGGCGGCAATGCGGATGTGCCTCTTTTGGTCGTTTCTTTTCATGTCTGTAATCTTTCCTTTGGGTATGGACGTTACATTCTGCAGCTTTTCATCATTGGCGGCAGGCGCAGTTTGTCAAATAGAAAAGACACCGTAGCATTCAGAGACCGTTTTCTATTGTTCATTTGCATGGACACCGAATGAAATGAGTGATGTGGACGGAAATCGGTTGTTCCGATTACAGGATTGCTGACGAGTAACGATT